>NZ_JAOCCT010000004.1:0-237689 GCF_029840555.1 Stenotrophomonas sp. GD03877
TGGTGGTCAGCCATGACGACAGCCTGCAGCCGTTGTTCGATCGCACCATTTCACTGACCGAGATCAACCAGGCAGGTGCCGGCCATGCTTGAGCTTGCCTGGGCCAGCCTGCGCAGCCGCGCGTTGAGCGTGGGCCTGACCGTGCTGGTCATCACCCTCAGCGTGCTGCTGCTGCTGGGCGTCGAGCGTGTACGCACGCAGGCGCACGAGGGGTTTGCCAGCACCGTATCGGGCACCGATCTGATCGTCGGTGCGCGTTCGGGACCGGTGAACCTGCTGCTGTATTCGGTGTTCCATATCGGCGACCCGACCAACAACGTGTCCTGGCAGTCCTACCAGGAGCTGTCCGCATTGCCGCAGGTGAAGTGGTCGGTGCCGTTGTCGCTGGGCGATTCCTGGCGCGGCTACCGGGTAGTGGGTACCACTGGCGGCTACTTTGAACACTATCGTTATGGTTCCGGCCACGCGCTGGCCTTTGCACAGGGGCGGCCCTTCGATGATCTGTATGACGCGGTGATCGGCGCGGAGGTGGCTCGCGCGCAGAAGGTCGGCCTCGGCGACGAGATCGTGCTGGCGCACGGCACCGGCGCGGTCACGCTGGCCACGCATGCCGACAAGCCGTTCCGCGTTGCCGGCATCCTGCAGCGCACCGGCACGCCGGTGGATTCGTCGCTGCTGGTCTCGCTGCCGGCCATCGAGGCGATCCATGTTGACTGGCGATCGGGCGTGCAGCTGCGCAGCCAGAGCGTCAGCGCCGAGCAGGCGCGCCACCTGGACCTGACCCCGACCAGCATCACCGCCTTCATGCTCGGCCTGAACTCGCGCATCTCCACGTTCTCGGTACAGCGCAGGATCAACGAGTATCCGGACGAGGCGATGCTGGCGATCCTGCCCGGCGTGACCCTGCAGCAGCTGTGGCAGTCGCTGGGCACCGCCGAGCGAGCCCTGCAGCTGATCAGTGCAATGGTGGTGCTGCTGGGCATGGTCTCGCTGGTGGCGCTGCTGGTCTCCACCCTGCAGGAGCGGCGGCGCGAGATGGCCATCCTGCGTGCCACCGGTGCGCGACCGGGCTACATCGCGGGCCTGCTCGTGGTGGAAGCGGTGGCGACCAGTGCGGTGGCCAGCGTGCTGGCCCTGTCGCTGCTGGTGGTCGCCAGCATTGCCGGGCGCGGCTGGGTACTGGCCACCTTCGGTCTGTCGATCACCCATGTCTGGCCGGATGGCCGTGAACTGGCATGGGCTGCGGGCGTGCTGCTGATCAGCGCCGTAGCCGGGCTGGTCCCGGCGTTGCTCGCTTACCGGCGCACCTTGGCCGATGGCCTTTCACCGGGAGGCTGAGCATGCGATGGATGCGGGTAGTGGCAATGGTGCTGGCGCTGGCCGCCTGTGAGCGGCCGGTGGATACCGGCGTACAGGCCTTGCCACCCTCGCCGGTCGTCGACCGCGATGACCCTGCAGGCGCTGTGGAGCAGGAGCTGGACTGGTTGCAGATGATGCCCAAGGACGAGCTGGCCGCGCTGGAGCGGGGCGAGGGCCCGGAGGTCGAGCACAACGGCAACCGGCGCATGCCGCAGTTCGGTACCTTCCGCACGGTGGACACGGTCCTGCAGCGGCCGGTGCGCCTGCCGGGTTACGTGGTGCCACTGGCCAACGCGCAGGACGGGCGGCTGACCGAATTCCTGTTCGTGCCGTACTACGGCGCCTGCATCCACGTGCCACCACCGCCACCGAACCAGATCGTGCACGTAGTGCTGCCGCGCCCGATCGAGATGCCGGACATGTACTCACCGTTCTTCCTGGCGGGCACCCTGCGCGCCGAACGGTTGGATGACGATCTGGCCGGTTCGGCCTACACCATGCGTGACGCACAGCTGAGGCCCTATGAACCGTAGTCACCTGTTGCTGGCGGCGGGATGCCTGTGGTTGGCAGGCTGTACGGCGCCGGGCGGCGATGCCTTGGTGGTCGGGCCGCAGGACAAGCCGGCGCCCTCCGCCACGGCCGAAGCCCCCATCGACCGTTGGGACGCGTTGCGACCCGAAGAAGTGAGCTACCAGCGCCCACCCCCGCAGATCGGCCTGTCACGCAATGGCATGGAGGGCGTGGGTGGCCTGATCGACGACACCGGCTCGGGCACGCCACCGGGGCTGGAGATCGACCATTCCAGCCCGGACCGGGCCAAGCAGTTCGGCTCCTCGCGCGTGGTCGACGCTGTCGACGGTCGCGCGGTGGATCTGGATGGCTACGTGGTGCCGCTCGGCACCAACGATGCCGGCCTGGTCGATGAACTGCTGTTCGTGCCGTTCTACGGCGCGTGTATCCATGTGCCGCCGCCGCCACCCAACCAGATCATCCACGTGACCCTGGCGACACCGATCGCGCTGGGCGATCTGTGGGATCCGTACCGGCTTGCCGGCCGCCTGCAGGTGAAGCGTTTCGACGCGGACATCGCCAGCGCGTCCTACGATGCCGCGGCAGCCACGCTGACGGCGATCCGCAACTGATGCGCAGGCGATGGCTCATGGCTACCGGGGTGTTGCTGGGCGCGGTGGTGCTGCTGGTGTGGTGGCAGCGGCAGCGCGCACCCACCGCGCCGCCTGCGGTCGCGTTTCCGGCACCGGCGTCCGATGCCAGCCAGCGTATCGAACAGCGTCTGGGTGATGACCCCGCGTTTCGCAACGACGTGCTCTTCCTGCTCGCAGCAACATTGCGCGACCGCTGCCAGCCGGCGCAGGCGGGGCTGCTGGCGCGCATGGCCAATCGTGCATCGCTGCCGGTGCTGGCGGCAGTCAGCGCGGTGACCCAGCAGGACCCATCGCTGGACCGGCCGATCTACCAGTACATCCAGCACCGCGCCGATGCGACGCCGTGCGGGCAGCCGCTGCAGATGCCGTTGGCCGGTGGGCGCAGCATGGCCGTGGACATCGAACAGTATGCGCGCACGTTTCCGGACAGCTACTTCGACCCGCAACGCAGCAGCGAACCGCGGGATTCTGGTGGACTGTCGCTGCAGCAGCGTGCCGGCAACGCCTGCAACAGCGTGGTGTATTCGGTGCTGCCGCTGGGTGGCGCCGACTGGCGGTGCAGCAGCCTGCGCGCGAATGCCCGTGCGCGGGTGCGCGGCCTGTGCGAGGACGAGCTGCGGCGCCAGCATGGGGGAACTGGCGGGGAACTGGACATGGCCGTGGGGAAGGGCATGCAGGCGGCGGTGGTATCGGCGATTGCCGCACTGCCGGAAGATTGCCGGTGATGATCCCTGACACGGGGCACGACCCGGCATGAGGGGCACGACAACATGAACATTGCCCGGGCCCCAATCTGAATTGGTGGCGCTGTTTTCATAACTATACAGGACATCCTGTATAGTTATGGCCGTATTCCATCCCCGATCAGGTTCTCCCATGGCTTTGTCCCAGCCCTTGGCCGGTGCGCCGGCCCTGTCGCGTGCCCGTCGCTGGGCACTGTTGTTCACCGTCGCCGCTGGCCTGCTGCTGGTCACGCTCGACAACTCCGTGCTCTACACCGCGCTGCCCACCCTGACTGAGGAACTCTCGGCCAGTGCCGGCCAGGCGCTGTGGATCATCAACGCCTATCCGCTGGTGATGGCCGGCCTGCTGCTGGGCGCGGGCACGCTGGGCGACCGCATCGGTCACCGGCGCATGTTCCTGATCGGCCTGGTGGTGTTCGGCGTCGCCTCGCTGGCAGCGGCGTTCGCCGACACCGCAACGCAGCTGATTGCCGCACGTGCATTCCTGGCGATCGGTGCGGCGGCGATGATGCCGGCCACGTTGGCGTTGATCGGACTGAGCTTCCACGAAGAACGCGAACGCAACATCGCCATCGCGATCTGGGGTTCGGTCGCCATCGTCGGTGCGGCGCTCGGCCCGATCATGGGCGGCTGGCTGCTGCAGCACTTCTGGTGGGGCTCGGTGTTCCTGATCAACGTGCCGGTGGTGGTGGTCGCGTTCGTGGCCACGCTGCTGCTGGCGCCGGAAGGACAGCGCGACACCTCGCGGCCATGGGACCTGGTGTCGTCAGTGCTGGCATTGGCTGCACTGTCCGGCCTGGTGCTGGCGATCAAGTCGCTGATCGCCACGCCGCCCTCATATGCGCTGGGCGCAGCCGCGCTGGTGTTGGCCGTCATCAGCGGTGCGGCGTTCGCGCGCCGCCAGCAGCAGCTGCCGTACCCGCTGCTGGACTTTGCGATCTTCCGTAATCCGGCGTTCCTGGCCGGCACGCTGTCGGCGGTGTTCACCCTGTTCGCGATGGCCGGCCTGCAGTTGGTCACCACGCAGCGCTTCCAGCTGGTGGCAGGTTTCACGCCGCTGCAGGCGGGCCTGCTGGTGTCGGTGGCGGCACTGGGCAGCCTGCCCAGTGCGCTGCTCGGCGGCAGCATCCTGCACCGGGTTGGCCTGCGCCCGCTGATCTGTGGTGGCCTGGCCGCAGGTGCGCTGGGCGTCGGCGTGGTGGCGTTCGGCTTCCTGCACGGCCTTGATTGGGTGGTGGCTGGCATGGCCATCACCGGCTTCGGTATGGGTTCGGCCATCTCGGTGGCGTCCACCGCCATCCTCAACAACGTGCCGGCGCACCGTGCGGGCATGGCCTCGTCGGTGGAAGAAGTGTCCTATGAGTTCGGTGGCCTGCTGGCGGTGGCGATGCTGGGCAGCCTGAGCGCCGCGATGTACAGCGCGTTCCTGCCGGTCTCGGCCGATATGCCCGCGCTTGCCCGCGAGGGTTTCACCCAGGCGCTGCATGCCGCGCGCGCGAGCGGGCAGGGCGAGTGGTTCGCACTGGCTGCGGCCGCGTATGACCGTGGCTACCAGATCGTGCTGCTGGTGATCATGGCGGTGCTGGCGCTGGGGGCGGCGATCATCGCGCGCCTGCTGCGCGGCCGCGTCGGCAGCCGCGAGGGCGCGGCCGATCGCGTAAAATGAAGCGATGAGAACCAGCAAGCGCGATCGCATCCTCGACGCCGCCGTCAACGTGATCAATCGTGACGGCGTGCGTGCGGTGACCTTTGAGTCGGTGGCGGCCGAGGCCCAGCTGACACGCGGTGGCCTGCTGTATCACTTCCCGTCCCGCGAGGCGCTGCTGCGGGGGATCGACGAACACCTGGTACAGGCCTGGGAGACGTCGATGGAAGCGTTGCTGGGCAAGACCGCCGAGCAGGCCACTGCGTTGGAGCGTTACCAGACCTTCGTGCGCGTGTCGGCCCAGAGCGCCACCCGTGCCGAGCTGATGTTCATGCTCGAATCGGCCGACCCGGACGCCGAAGAGCGCCCGTGGGGACCGGCGGTGCGTCGCTGGGCACCGCTGCCGCCGGAGGCGGGTACAGCGGAAGACAGCGCAGCGCTCGACAATTTCGTGGCGCGGCTGGCCGCCGATGGCCTGTGGATCTACGAGGCGATGTACGAAGGGCAGCTGGACGAAGGCGTACGTGCCCAGGTTGCCGAGCGCATCGCCGGGCTGCTGGCGAAGTCTGATGGGTCACCGCACTTGTAGCGTCGAGCCATGCTCGACTGCTCTCCGGTCAGGCAACGAAACCCCCGCGCTTCGCGCGATAGCTGACCCGCGGTCGACTCTACCCGTTACCTATTTACCCAGCCGGCGCTGCGCTCGCGGCCAACCACGCCCTCGGCGAGGCCCCCAACCGTTTGCGGAACGCTTTCGACAGCGACGCGGTATCGGCAAAGCCCACCTCGATCGCCACCTGCTTGACCGCCACGCCGGCCCTCAATTGCGCGCAGGCCAGGCTCAGCCGCCAGTCCAGCAGATAACTGGCCGGCGTTGCCTGCATCACGTCCTTGAACACGGCCGCGAACGCGCTGCGCGACATGCCGGCCGTCGCGGCCATGCGCGGCAGCGTCCATTCGTCCTGTGGCGCCTGGTGCATCGCCACCAGTGTGCGTGCCAGCCGTACATCGGACAGCCCCCGCATCAGCCCATGGCTGACGCCGGCCGCATCCGGGTGGTCCACCACCCAGCGCAGGATCTGGATCAGCGCGACCTCGAACAGGCGGTTGGTCAGCAGCCGTGAACCACAGCGCTGGCGATCGGCCTCGGCGAACAGCAGGTGCAGGGTGTCATCCAGTTCGCCGATCGCGGCCAGTGGCACCACCATCACCGGCGGCAGCGACTGCACGATCGGATTACGCGCGCCGCCATCGAAATCCAGCGTGGCGCAGGTGAAATCCGGGCCTTCCAGCGGTGCATTGAAGAACACATGGTGCAGCGGTTGCGGATACAGCAGCAGGCTGGGTGTGTCGATCTTCAACCGGGGCAGCGCGATATCGCCGTCGGGATGACGGACCTCCATTTCACCCTGGCGCAGGATGTGCAGGAAGGCACGACCGGGCTGCGGCTCGAAGACATGGCGCCCGCACAGCGGACCGCTGTGGAACAGCGCGGCCTGCACCCGGAAGCGTTCCAGAAGGGAGGAGAGACGGTCGGGTGGGGAGGTGTCGGTGGGCGTGCTCATGGATGAATGGACAACATGTGTGGCTGATTGCGCCTGAAGCGTCCAGCGAGTCTACCTAGGATGAGCGGGTCGTCCAATCCCGGGCGCTTTCCCAAGGAGATCCACCATGTCCCGTGTCCCCCTGATCGATGCCGCCAACACCACCGCCGACCGCGAGGCCCTGCTGGGTCAGGTCCACGCTGCCTTCGGCGCCACCCCGGCCATGTTCCGCGCCGTGGCCAACTCGCCAGCCGCCCTGCAGAGCATGTGGGGTTCGTTCGGCGCGCTGGGCGGCGGTCGCCTGTCGCCGCTGCTGGGCGAGCAGATCGCCGTGGCCATCGCCAACCGCAATGCCTGCGAGTATTGCCTGGCCGCACACACCGCGCTGGGCCGCAAGGCGGGTGCCAGCAGCGAGCAGATGGCCGCTGCACAGATCGGTCAGTCCAGTGACCCGGCTACCTCCGCTGCCCTGGACTTCGCGCTGAAGGTAGTCGAGCAGCGTGCGCAGGTCACCGATGGCGATGTGCAGGCGCTGCGTGCGGCCGGCTTCGACGATGAGCAGATCGTTGAGATCCTCGCCCACGTAGCGCTCAACCTGTTCACGAACTACGTCAACGTAGCGTTCGACGTGCCGGTGGACTTCCCGAAGGTGGCGCTGCGCTGAGCTGTGCCAGACCGGGGGCGTCGTGCTCCCGGTCGTTCTCAGTCGTCCCGGTTATCGTTCGCCTGCAGCCGCTCGGGATGGGTATACACGTTGAATCCGCGCTCCCGCGCGAACCCGACCAGGCACAGGCCTGCACTACGGGCAAGGTCGATCGCCAGCGCGGTCGGTGCCGAGACAGCAGCCAGTACGCTGACGCCGGCCCGTACGGCTTTGCTGACCATTTCGTAGCTGGCGCGGCTGGAAATCACCAGCAGCCCCCCCTCGATCGTGTGTTCATTGTGATGCAGGGCGCCGATCAGCTTGTCCAGCGCGTTGTGGCGGCCGACGTCTTCGCGCACCCAGCCGATGCGACCGCTGGCGTCGGCCCAGGCCGCGGCATGGGTCGAACCGCTCACCGCATTCATCGGCTGATGCTGCACCAGCGTGGCCAGCGCCCGTTGCAGGGCTGCTGGCGGGTAGGTTCGCCGTTCGCGCACCTCGGGCAGTGGCCGCAGCACTTCCTCCAGCTGGCGCGTGCCGCACAGGCCGCAGCCACCGTGGCCGGGCAGCAGGCGCCCGTTGGCCGGATCCAGGTCGGCACCGGGTGCATCCTCGGTCACGGTCATCTGCAGCTCGATGCCTTCCAGTTGCGGTCGTACCTCGATGGCCAGCAATTGGGCAGGCGTAGCGATCAATCCCTCGCTGAGCGAGAACCCCAGCGCAAAGTCCTCCAGGTCGCAGGGTGTGGCCATCATCACCGCGAAGGCGGCGCCGTTGTAACGCAGCGCCACCGGCACTTCCTCGGCCACCACGTCGATCTGCGGCTGCTGCCCCTTGCTGCGCCAGCGCTGCAACGGGCGCAGGGCCGTGCCGGCAGGCGGGGTGTGCGGTGGGGGCGAATCTGGCATGCAGCGCGTCCGGACTAAGGAAATACGCAGGTGGTGGACCACCCGCGGCATCGAGAATAGCGCAGTGGCCGTGCGCTGACGCAGGTGTAACCGTTGTCATGGCAGGCTGCGCTGAAAACAGCGCGCAGCCACTGGCGAAGCCGTGCAGGCCGTGTTTGACTGTGGGGCTGGCCGTGCGATTGAAAGCGCCGCCGGACTGCGATGTGCCCATTGTTGCCGCGTTCCTACCGTAAGGTCCCCGAACATGTCCGAGCAGAAGCCACCGCGTTACAAGCCGTACAACCAGCCGGCCGGTGGCTGGGGTGCCGCCGGTGCCACGGCCAAGGTGCTGCTGCAGCAAAGCGTGATCGGCAAAGGCTCGAAGGCGTTGCTGGCGATGAACCAGCCGGGTGGCTTCAAGTGCCCCAGCTGTGCGTTCCCCGACGCCGACGAACGCAAGAAGCTGGAGTTCTGCGAGAACGGCGCGAAGGCACTGGCCTGGGAAGCCACCCAGTTCCGCGCCGGCCGCGAGTTGTTCGCCCAGCACACCGTCACCGAACTGATGGCGCAGACCGACTACTGGCTGGAGATGCAGGGCCGGCTGACCGAGCCGATGCGCTACGACGCAGCCACCGACCACTACGTGCCGTGCAGCTGGGATGATGCCTTCG
The DNA here is from genome assembly GCF_029840555.1 of Stenotrophomonas sp. GD03877. Lineage (NCBI taxonomy): Bacteria > Pseudomonadati > Pseudomonadota > Gammaproteobacteria > Lysobacterales > Lysobacteraceae > Stenotrophomonas > Stenotrophomonas sp. GD03877. The sequence continues at coordinate 8,657 of NZ_JAOCCT010000004.1, forward strand.
CGCTGATCGGCCGCCACCTGCAGGCGCTGGACAGCCCGCACCAGGCCGAGTTCTACACCTCCGGGCGCACGCCCAATGAAGCGGCGTTCCTGTATTCGATCTTTGTGCGCGAGTTCGGTACCAACAACTTCCCGGACTGCTCGAACATGTGCCACGAGCCGACCAGCCGCGGCCTGCCGCCGGCCATCGGGGTGGGCAAGGGCACGATCGTGCTGCAGGATTTCGAGCACGCCGAGGCGATCTTCGTGATCGGCCAGAACACCGGCACCAATTCACCGCGGATGATGAGCAACCTGGTCGAGGCGCGCAAACGCGGCATCCCGATCGTGGCGGTCAATCCGATGCCCGAGCGCGCGCTGATCCGCTTTGCCGAGCCGCAGGACGTGGTGCAGATGGCCACGTTCGGTTCGACCGAGATCACCAGCGAGTTCGTGCACATCCGTATCGGCGGCGACCTGGCTCTGATCAAAGGCATGATGAAGGTGATGTTCGAGCGCGAGGCGCAGGGCGAGCGCGTGCTCGACCATGATTTCCTGTCAGAACACACGGTGGGGCTGGAGGCGCTTCGCGAAGACGTGATGGCGCAGGACTGGGACGAGATCGTGCAGGTGTCCGGCATTTCGCAGGCGCAGATCCGACGCTGTGCGGAGATCTACATCCGCTCCAAGGCCACCGTGATCTGCTACGGCATGGGGCTGACCCAGCACCAGTATGGCTCGCGCCTGCTGCAGCAGGTCGCCAGCCTGCTGATGCTGCGCGGCAACTTCGGCAAGCCCGGTGCGGGCATCGGGCCGATCCGTGGGCATTCCAATGTGCAGGGCGACCGCACCGTCGGCATCGACGAGAAGCCCAAGCCGGCCTATCTGGACCGCGTGCAGCAGGTGTTCGGCTTCGATCCGCCGCGTGAGCATGGCCATCATGTGGTCGAATCCATCGAGGCGATGCTGGACGGCAGCGCCAAGGTGTTCATCGGCCTGGGTGGCAACTTCATCCATGCGGTGCCCGATACGCCTCGCGCGTATGAAGCGATGCGTGGGCTGGACCTGACCGTGGGCATCGCCACCAAGCTCAACCGCGGTCATCTGGTTCATGGCCGCGATGCGCTGATCCTGCCGGTGGTGGCGCGCTCGGAGCGCATCGTCACGCCGGCCGGCGAGCAGTTCGTCACCATCGAAGACGCGATGTCGAACGTGACCGCCTCGCGCGGCGTGCTCGAACCGGTCAGCACCGAGGTGCTGCCCGAGGTCGAGATCGTCTGCCGCATGGCGATGGCCGCACTGCCAGACAGCAAGGTCGACTGGGCGCGGTGCATGCACGACTATGCGCCCATCCGCGATCTGATCGCTGCCGTGTACCCGGAGATCTACACCGGCTTCAACGAGCGCATCCAGCAGCCACACGGTTTCCATCTGGACATTCCGCCGCGCCGCCGCGTCTGGCCCACGCCCAATGGCAAGGCCAACATCCTGGTGATGCCCGGCCTGGACGTGGACGATCCGGTGCACGATCCGGACATGTTGCGGTTGGCCACCGTGCGCTCGCACGACCAGTACAACACCACCATCTACAGCTACAACGACCGCTATCGCGGCGTGTACAACGATCGCATGGTGCTGTTCATGAACATCGAGGACCGGCTGGCGCGCGGACTGCAGAAGGAGGCGCTGGTCAGCCTGGAGACGATCAGCGGCGATGGCGTGCAGCGGCGCATCGAGGGCCTGACCGTGCTGGACTACCCGATGCCGCGCGGCGCGCTGGCCGGTTACTACCCGGAGCTGAACCCGTTGTTGCCGCTGGACTACTACGACCGCATCAGCGGCACGCCCGCCGCCAAGTCGATTCCGGTGCGGGTGCAGGCGATGGCCGCGGCGATTGCGTAGCGCGCGCATCGGCTATCATCGGCGTGTGAACCTGTCTGGCCTGCTGCTGCGATGGACGTTGCTTGTCGCCCTGGTGCTGAATGCACCGGCGCTGGCGCTCGCCGCGTCTTCGTACAGCGGCCCGGCCAGCCAGGACCATTGCGCTGCACCGCACTCGGCGGCCATGGCCGGATGCTGCGACGATGCAGCATCAACGGTCTGCCAGAGCAATGAGTGCGAATGCCCGCCGGCCAGCCTCGGCATGCTGGCCTCCCTGAGCGGAACGCCCGCCTTGCCATGGCGTGAGGCGCCTTTGCCAGCCAGCACCCAGCAACGCGCACCGCCGCCGTTGCCGGACCCGTTACGGCCTCCCATCGTGTGATTCCCTGCAGGCCTCAAGTGCCTGCCATAGCTGCTCGACTCATTCTCGACTCTGCCTGTGCCTTCGATGTACAGGCAGCGGGCCGCGTTGCCCGCATCTGCAAAGGAATCAACACCATGAACCGTTCTCTCTCCCTCGGCCTGCTGCTGGGCACCGTGCTGGCCACCACCGCCTGCGCGCGTGCCGCTGAAGAATCCGCCGCCACACCGGTTGCCAGCGACGCCCCTGCGGCACCGATCATGGCCGGTCCGTCGCAGGTGGATCCTGCACTGCCCATCGCCATCGTGCACAAGACTGCCAGCTGTGGCTGCTGCGGCATCTGGGTCGATCACCTGAAGGCCGAAGGCTTCCAGGTGGATGTGCGCGACACCGACGACATGAACCCGATCAAGGTCCGCCTGGGTGTACCGGTCGGCAAGGCGTCCTGCCACACCGCCGAGATCGGTGGTTACGTGGTTGAAGGCCACATTCCGGCCGAGGACATCAAGCGACTGCTGGCCGAGCGACCGGCGGTGCGCGGGCTTGTGCTGCCCGGAATGCCGGCCGGTTCGCCGGGCATGGAAATGCCCGACGGCTACGTGCAGCCGTACACTGTCGAGCTGGTGCGCACCGACGGCAGCACCGAGCCGTTTGCCCAGCACGGGCAGGGTGGCTGATGGTCGCAGGTGCCGGTCGCCCTGAGCGGCACCTTCCCACGTGTCCTGTGTAGAGCCGAGCCCACGCTCGGCTGTTTTCTTCCGGCAAGCCGAGCGTAGGCTCGGCTCTACAGGATCAGCGGTGTGCCGCAGTTTCCTTGGCCAGCTGCGCGTCGAACGTCTTCTCGGCCGCATTCGCGTAGGCGCTGCAGGTCAGTGCCTTGGCGCCGGCCTTGCTGCCGGCGGCATAGTTCCAGTTGCTGGCACCCGGGTGCGGGGTCAGCAGCAGATCGCAGGGCAGGCCGCGCACGGTAGTGAAGCTGCGCTTGTAGTCCTCGATCAGGCGCGGATAGCGCGGGTTGCCCTCCAACTGGTAGCCCGGCGCGCTCAGGCTGTCGGCGTAGGCGATGCGCACCGGCTTGCCGTCGCGCGTATCGGTCCAGGTCCAGGCGGTGCTGCCCGGGGTGTGCCCCGGCATGAAGTGCGCGGTGAATGCGATGCCGCCCACCGTGACCACTTCGCCATCCATGATGATGCGGTCGGCGCTGGTGGGCGGATAGGTGATGCCGTCGCCAAAGTGCAGGTCGTTGCTGCCGCCGCGCGCCAGCAGCACCGCTGATTCGGCATTGGCCACCACGTGCGCGCCGGTGCGACGCTTGAGCTCGGCCACCGGGCCGGCGTGGTCGGCATGCGCATGGCTGAGCAGAATCAGTCGCAGGTCCTTCGGGGCCACGCCGCGCACCTTCATGTTGTCCAGCAGGTGGCCGGCCATCTGTGGCATGCCGCCGTCCAGCAGCACTGCGCCCTCGGCGGTCTGTACCAGCAGCGCGGTCAGGTTTTCGGTACCGATCTGCCAGGTGTGGTCGGCGATCTGCAGCGGTGCCATCGGCTGCAGCCAGGAGGTGTCCACGGTGTAGGCCCGCAGCTGCGGCAGTGGTGCCTCGGCGGCACTGGCGTGCGCGACCGGAACAGCAGCGGTCAGGGCGAAGGCGAGCAGGGAACAACGCATGGTTCACGTCCGTTTGAAGGAGGCCCAGAAACTAGCATGGGCCCCCTTCATCGCGTCTCGCATAGATTTCATGGCTCCCATAAGGGCGCCATCGATCAGTACCGGTACTGCCACCCCAGCGTCAGCACCCGGCCGCGGCCGGAGAAATAGCTCGGATTCGACGGCGTGGTCTGCGAGTAGTAGCTGATGTACTGCTTGTCCGCCAGGTTCTGCACGCCCAGCGTGAAGGCGTGCTTGTCCAGCGTATAGCGCGCGACCAGATCCAGAGTGGTGTAACCCTTGAACTCCGCCACCTGCGCGCCACGCAGGTCGAAATCACGGTCGAAGGCATGGCTGGCCTGCAGGCGCGTGCTGAGCTGCGGCGTCCAGCTCTGTTCCCAGAACGCGGTCAGCCGGTTCGGTGCGATGTTCACACCAGCCAGGTCGCTGTCGAGGCGACCGTCGACGTCGGCGTCGTAGCGGCCGTTGGCGCGCGCATAGCCCAGGCCAAGCCGGCTGTCGCCCAACCGCAGGCGCAGGTTGCTTTCAAAGCCTTCCACGCGGGTGGCCTGGCGCTGCACCGCATAGGCATCGATGCCCGGATCGTAGATCAGTACCGAGCCGAGCTTGGATTCGGAGATGTAGTAGGCGATGTCGCCGCTGAAGCGGCCATCGTCGTACTCCAGGCCGATCTCGCGGTTGTCCGACACCACCGGTGACAGGTCGATGAGGCTGTCCACGCGTTGTCCGTCGCGGTTGATCGCGCGCAGCACGCGGCCGACGTCGGCCACGGTGTAGCCTTCCGAATACGAGGCGTAGGCGTTGAGGCGATCGTTGATGTACCAGACCGCGCCGAAGTTGGGCAGGGCCTCGCTCATGGTCGGCTTGCCGCCAGCCACCTTGCGGGCGCCGTAGCGGGGCAGGGTGGTGTAGTCACCCACCTCCAGCTCGCCCTTCTCGTAACGCAGGCCGCCGGACAGCATCAGGTGATCGGTCGGCCACCAGTGCAGCTGCAGCAGCGGTGACAGGCTCTGGTAGGTGGTCTGCGGCACCCAGTTCATGCCACTGGCCAGCAGCACCTGGTGGGTGCGGTCGCGCAGGCCGTCCAGGCCCAGGGTCACGTCCAGCGTGGTGTCGGCGACGCGGGTCCAGCTCTGGGTCAGCTTGAAGCCGCGCTTGTCCGATTCGTTCTGGGTCTGGTCCCAGGCGGCGTTGGCGCCGGTGTTGCCCCACGGGTCCCACTGGCTGGCACCGTAGCGGCCTTCGAAATCCACCGCGAAGGCCTGCGCCTGGAAACGGCCACCGAGCAGGTCGGCGGCGCTGTAGTCCACCGTCAGCGAACGCGAGCGGTTCATCGGCGGATCGAGTGGCGTATCGCCGGGGACCGAAATGGTCGGGCGACCGGTCCGATAGTCACCGTTGATGGCCAGGTAGTTGTCCATCCCGCGCAGTTCGTAGCGGTTGGCCATGACCTGCAGGCGATGGCCCTCGGCAATGTTCCAGCCCAGCTTGGCGAACACGTTCGATGAGGTCGAGTCCATCAGCTCGCCCTGCGCGTTGGTGCCGATCGATCGGCCCTCGCCGTCGTGGTACAGGCCCTGCTTCTCATAGGCCAGGCCAGCCACCAGGTCGAACTGCTCGCCGCGCACGCCCACCAGGGCCGAGCCGCGCTGGCCATTGTCGTCGTGGCGGCTGGGCAGGGCAGCGCTGTAGCTGACGTTGGTGTCGAGCAGGAACGCGCCCGGCTCACTGGGCGCACTGCGGGTGATGATGTTGACGATGCCGCCGGTGCCGCCGATGCCCTGCAGCGCGTTGGCGCCGTGGATGACCTCGATGCGTTCGATCATCGCCGGGTCGATGGTGTGCGAATCACGCGAGCCATCGCGCAGCGGCGTGGACTGCGGCACGCCGTCGACCATGTACAGGATGCCGCGGCCACGCAGGGTTTCGCCGTAGTTGGACATCTTTTCGCGCGCCGGGGCAAATGCCGGGATCTGTGACGACAGCACCCGCGACACATCCGAACCCAGCGCCAGCTGCTGGGCGATGTCCTCGCGGGTCAGCACCGTGATGGTATTGGGCATGGCGGTCTCGCCCTGCGGCATGCGCGCGGTCGAGGCCGAGACCGTAACGCGGGCCAGCGACGTCGTCGTGGCGGATGACGGCGCCGATGATGCGGCCCGGGCCGGGGTGCGCGGCTTCGCCGGCGCTGGCGCGGCACTCACCACGAACACACCCGGCGAACGTTCCTGCATCGCCAGGCCTTGCCCGGCCAGCAGCCGCTGCAGGGCCTCACGCGGGGTGTAGCGGCCATCAACAGCCGGGGCGCTGCGGCCGCTCACGCTGTCGGCGGCGAACAACAGCTGGATGCCACTCTGCCGCGCCAGCGAGTTGAGCGAAGCCTGCAACGGGCCGGCCGGCAGGTGCAGCTCGATGGGCGCTGACGCAGCGGTCTGCGCCGTGGCGGGCAGGGCCGCACACAGGCAGACAGCGAGCAGGGTGGGGGCCAGCCGGCGCAGAGCGGCAGGCGGAACAGGGCGGGTCATGCGGGGGTCCTTCGGAAGGGTTCAAGCACTTGCCGGATGGGACGGCGCGCAACCCACCCTCGGTGTGGCATTCAATCGCGGGCGCGCAGATGCAGGCTGCCATCGGTGCCGGCATGCACCTGCACCGGCAGGATCTCGGGCAGCAGCGCGAGTACGGTCTCGGCGCGGTCGGCATCGAAGACGCCCGACACCTGCAGGGGCCCCAGCGCTGGGTCGTCCAGCACGATGGGACGGTCGTGATAGCGCTGCAGGATGCGCAGGACCTCGGTCAGTGGCATGCGGTCGAACTGCAGGCGTCCGGTGGTCCAGTCCGCCTGCTCTGGATCGATGGCTTCCGGAGGTGACAGCGAACCGCGCTGGGCCAGCAGGCGCTGCCCTGGCTTCAGCCGCTGTTCGCTGCCGCCCTCGTCGACGCGCACGCCGACCTCGCCGCGCCACAGTGTCACTTCGCTCAGTTCCCCCTGGCGGTCGACGTCGAACACCGTGCCGTAATTGCGCACGTGGACCGGGCCGGCATCCACCCCGAAGCGTCGCCAGGCCGAGTGCTGCACCTCGAAGCGTGCCCGCCCTTGTTCCAGCAGCACCTGCCGGGAGCGCAGATGGCGGCGCACCTGCACGCGGGTGCCTGCATCCAGCTGTACCCGACTGCCGTCGGCCAGGACGAGTTCACGGCGTTCGCCCACGCCGGTCTGGTAATCGCGGACCTGCCAGGCCGGGTCGGCCACGAGTACGGCGCCGGCCAGCACCAGCAACACGGGCAGTACCCGCTTCGCGCCGCCACCCCGGCGGCGCAGCGTTTCCGGGTCGGGCAGCGGAAAGCGTTGCTTCAGGGCGTCCCGATGCTGGTCCAGGATCTGGTCGGTGCTGGGGACTTCGGGTGGCGGCGGTGGTGCAGGTGCATCGCTCATTGCAGCGTGCCCTGCTGGCGGCAATCGGCCATGGCCAGCCGCAGGTGACGCTCCACCGCCTTCAGGCCGATGCCCATGCGCTGCGCGACGTCGGCCTGCGGCAGCGCGTGGATCTTGTGCAGGATGAAGACCTGCCGGCGCCGGCAGGGCATGCGCTCGATGGTCGCGCTCAGGCGCTGCAACGCCTGCTGTCCCTGCGCCTGCTGCTCGGGGCCTGGGCGTGGGCAGGCGTCATCGGGCAGTTCGGCACGCGACTCCACCCAGTGCCGGCGCAGAGCCTCGGCGCGGCAGCGGTCCACCGCCGCATCGTGGGCGATGCGCCGCAGCAGTGCGATGGGTTGCCGTGCATCGTAGGCGGCGGGGCGTTCCAGCAGCCGCACGCAGACGTCGTGCACCACTTCACGGGCCAGCCCTGGCGACCGGAAACGGCAGCGCAGGTACTCCACCAGTTCCTCGTAGTGGCGCACCAGCGAGGACACCAGCGGCAGCGCAGGAGGGTGTGGGGAAGGTAGTTGGGACATCCGGACCGGAAGCAGGGGCAAGGGGCGGGCACGGGGAGGGCATCCCTGCGCGATGACGCAATACTAATGGGAACCGTTCTCGTTTGCTATGTGGTTCGGGGATCGGGATTGTTCGGCGAGGCTGGAAAGTGAAACCACGATCATCGGCTGGAGCGCAGAATCGGCCGCGGCTAGCCTGCCAGCAGGCTCAAGGAGATGGACCATGCACGTGCTTCTGGTGATGGTGGGTGGGGTGCTGTTGTTGGGGGTGTTCCTGCTCTTCGGGCGGCTGTGGAGCGTAGGCCAGTCACAGCTGCCCACGGCCCTGATCGCGTTCATCGCCACCTGGCTGCTGGTGACGGTGGCCAACATGTGGGTGGGCGTGAGCAAGGCCGGCTACGCCGTCCGGGAGGAGCTGCCGAGCCTGCTGCTGGTGTTCGCGGTGCCGGCCTTGCTGGCCGGTCTGCTGTACTGGCGCCTGGCGCGCTGAAGGACGGCCATGAGCACACGACTGCGACTGCCTGCCCTGCGCCAGCGCGATGGCCACCACGCCCGCGTGACCTACGAAGAGCTGTTCTTCGACCTCGTCTACGTGTTTGCGGTTACCCAGCTCAGCCACCATCTGCTGCATCACCTGGATCTGGTCGGGGTGATGCAGACCCTGGTGCTGTGGTTCGCGGTCTGGCTGGGCTGGCAGTACGCCTGCTGGGTCAGCAACTGGTTCGATCCGGAGGCGCCACGCATCCGCAGCCTGCTGTTCGTCACCATGCTGCTGGCGTTGCTGATGTCCTCGTCCATTCCCGAGGCCTTCGCTGAACGCGCCTGGGTCTTCGCGGGGGCCTACGCCACCATGCAGGTCGGGCGCACGGTGTTCGTGCTGCTGGAGGTCGGGCGCAACCATCCGCTGGCGCCCAATTTCCGCCGCATGCTGGCGTGGGTGAGCGTGTCGGCCTGCTTCTGGCTGGCAGGCGCTGCTGCCGAGGGCAACCTGCGCCTGGCCTTGTGGGCGGTGGCGGTGGCCTGCGAGTACATCTCGCCGATGTTCGGCTTCGCGTTTCCGGGGTTGGGCCGTTCGCACACCCGCGAGTGGACCATCGAAGGCGGGCACCTGGCCGAACGTTGCCAGTTGTTCGTCATCGTCGCGCTGGGTGAAACGTTGCTGGCCACTGGCGGCGTGCTCAGCGAGGTCGAGCACTGGAGCGGCGATGTGGTCTCGGCGGTGCTGGCCACCTTCGCCGGCACCATCGCCATGTGGTGGTTGTATTTCGGCATCTCCAGCCGCGATGCCACCGCGGCGATCACCCATTCCGAGGACGCCGGGCGGATGGGGGCCAACTTCCACTACGTGCATGCGCTGCTGATCGCCGGCATCATCGCCACCGCGGTCGGCAATGACCTGGTCATGGACCATCCTGGCGCGGCGGTGACCCTGGTCTACGCTACGGTGCTGGTTGCCGGACCGTTGATCTACCTGCTGGGCAGCGCCTTGTACAAGCGCATCGTGTACGGGCGCGCCCCGTATTCGCATCTGGTCGGTGCAGTGGCGTTGGTCGTGTTGGGGGTGGTTTTGCCGCACACCCATCTGCTGGGCGCCGGCTGGCTGACCAGCGCGGTGCTGCTGGCGGTGGGCTTGATGGATACGCAGTTGAAGCGTCGCCTGCGGCGCGCATGATCCGCACGCGCCGTTGCCGCATGATCGACGAGGGAGAGCAGGATGCAGGGCGAAGCGCGCGGAACCTTTGAAGTGAAGCTGCTGCCGATCGGTGGCAACGACGGCCCGATCGGGGTGATGTCGATCGACAAGGTCTTCCATGGTGACCTGCAGGGCAGCAGTGTCGGCCAGATGCTGGCATTCCGCAGCCCGGTGCAGGGCTCAGCGGGCTATGTGGCGATGGAACGGGTAACGGCCACGCTGGCTGGGCGTCAGGGCGCTTTTACCTTGCAGCACAACGGTCTGATGACTCGGGGAACGCCGGAGCTGAACGTGGTGGTGGTGCCCGATTCGGGCAGTGAAGGGCTGCTCGGCTTGAGCGGAATCCTGGAAATCACCATCAGTGAAGGCCGCCACGACTACCGGTTGGTCTATGTGTTGCCGGAGCCGGAATAGACCGTTCCCGGAGTCAAGCGCTGCCGGCCTGCAGGCGGTCATACATCCGCACCAGGTCGACCAGGGTGCGTGCGCCCATCTTGCGCATCACCTGCGCACGGCGCACCTTCACCGTGATCTCGCTGACGCCGAGGTCGCCGGCGATCTGCTTGTTGAGGCGGCCGCGTACCACGCCATCGACCACCTCGCGCTCGCCCGCGTTCAGCGAATCCCAGCGTTGCTGGAGCGCGCCGAGCACGTCGCCCTCGCGGCGGCGCTGGCGGTCGATCTCAATGCCCTTGTGGATGGCATCCAGCAGTTCCTGGTCGCGGAAGGGCTTGGTCAGGAACTCGATGGCCCCGTCCTTGATCGCGTTGACGCCCATCGCGATGTCGCCGTGGCCGGTGATGAACACCACGGGCAGCTGCAGGCCGTGACTGCCCATCGTGCGATGGAACTCCAGCCCACTCTGGCCGGGCATGCGCACGTCCAGCACCAGGCAGGCCGGTGCATCTTCCAGTTCGTGTTCGAGGAACGCCTGGGTGGAAGCGAAGGCGCGCACCTGCAGGCCCATCGAGGCCAGCAGGTCTTCCAGTGCCGCGCGCACCGACGGGTCGTCGTCGATTACGTAGACGATGGGTGCTGGATCAATGGCTGGGGCAGCGGGCTTACGCATGTTGAACGTCCGTGGCGATGGGCAGGTCGAAGACGAAGCAGGCACCGCCGCCTGCTGGTCGTTCGGCGCGGATATGGCCGCCGTTGGCCTCGATCATCGAGCGGCTCAGGCTGAGGCCCAGGCCGAGGCCGTTCGACTTGGTGGTCCAGAATGCATCGAACACGCGGTCGGGCTGCTCTGCCGGCAGGCCGATACCACGATCGCGCACGCTCAGGCTGACGTGGCCGTGCCCATCATGCGCGGTCAGCAGCGACAGCCTGCGCTCGCCCGTGGGCGTACCGGCCATCGCGTCGACGGCGTTGAGGATGAGGTTGCCGATCACCTGCTGCACCTGCACGCGATCGGCATGGGCAGGGGGCAGGTCACTGCCCAGCACCAGCGCGACCGTCACACCATGCTGCTCCAGTTCGCTGTGCGACAGCGCCAGCATTTCCTCCACGGCCTGGTTGAGGTCGAAGGCCTGGCGCTCAGGTGCAGCGCCCTGGGTCAGGCCGCGGATGCGGGCGATCACGTCACTGGCACGATGGGCGTCGGCGACGATGCGGGCGATGGTCTGACGTGCCTTGTCCAGGTTCGGTGGATCCTGGGCCAACCAGCGCTGGCTGGCCTCGGCGCTGCTGGCGATGGCCGCCAACGGCTGATTCACTTCATGCGCGATGGAGGTGGTCAGCTCGCCGACGGTGGAGGCGCGGGCAACCCGCAGCAGGCGGGCCTGCGCATCCTGCACCGCGGCCTTGGCCGCTTCCATCTTCAATGCCAGATATGTGGTGATGCCGATCACCAGCATGCCGATCGCTGAATTGACCAGGCCGATGCGGTAGGTGCCGAAGCGGGTCAGGAAGAAACTGAGGCCGGTCAACGCGATGCAGACCGCGGCAAGCAGGATGAGACCGCGTGCGGGCAGGCGCCGTGACGCCGCCAGGATGACGGCAGCGTAGAAGCAGGCGGCGGCAACGGCGTAGTCGGTAACCGTATCGACCAGGAAGATGGCCGCCATCACGATGATCAGGGCCAGCACGACCAGGGGGCGGCGGGGTGACAGCGATGGCATCGGGATGGCTCCCTGGCGTGGGTGGAAAGGATAGCAAAGCGCTGTTCGGTAGATGCCGACCTTGGTCGGCATGGGTTGTGCGCGGTCATGGTGCCTGACGGATTGTGCCGACCACGGTCGGCACCTACCAAGGCGGTGCACGGTAGCGCCGGGCCATGCCCGGCGGGATGCGTCCATCAGCGGCCGGCACTACTCCTCCAGGCTGGCGTTCCAGAACCCCTGCAGTACACCCGGCGTGGCCGCCAACGTCGCCAGCACGGCATCCAGTTCGCCGCCATCGACCGTGGTGGCGTACAGCACAGCTTCGATCTCGACATCGCGCTCGCCGAACGGGCGCTGGTCCACCGCGCGCACCGGGTACTGCGCCTGCTCAAGCAGCAGCAACAACCGGTCCAGTACCTCGGCCTGCTGCTCGCGCTGGCAGACCACGTTGATCGCATAGGTCGCCTCGCTGAACGCTTCCGGCAGCGGCTGCCGCTGGATGCGGTTCACCACCGGCCGCAGCAGGGTGTTGGCGGCCAGCACGAACACTGCCGCCAGCACCGCCTCGGGCAGCAGCTTGATACCGGCACACGCACCTACCGCCGCCGAGCCCCACAGGGTGGCGGCGGTGTTCAGGCCGGACACCTGGGCGCCGTCCTTCATGATCGCACCGGCGCCGAGGAAGCCGACGCCGGAGATCACATAGGCCACCACGTGCAGCGGCGAGGGTGGACCACCGTACAGGTCATGGAAGCGCACCGCCAGATCGACGAACACTGCCGCGCCCACCGCCACCAGCGTGTTGGTGCGCAGGCCTGCGGTGCGCTGCCGCAGCTGCCGCTCCAGGCCGATGACCGTGCCCAGCACGAACGCCACCGACAGGCTGATCAGCGAGCTCAAGGTCGCGCCGGCGTTGAAGGCCGGCAGGTTGGGATTGATGTCCATTGTGTTTCTCCCTGGACAAGCGGCGGGCGTTTACTGCCAGCCGTACCGGCGGATGTAGAACTTCTTCAGCGCGGTGGTCAGCACCGCATAGCCGAACAGGATCGCCACCAGGAACGGCCAGTAGCCAGCCGGCAGCGCCTGCAGCTTGAAGTAACCGGCCAACGGGCTCATCGGCAGGGCCACGCCGATGGACATGATCAGGCCGGTCATCAGCAGCAGTGGCGGCGCGGCGATGCTCTGCAGGAACGGCACCTTCGGCGTACGGATCATGTGCACGATCAGGGTCTGGGTCAGCAGGCCGACCACGAACCAGCCGGACTGGAACAGGCTCTGGTCGCCGGCGGTGCGCGCATCGAACACGTACCACATCAGCGCGAAGCAGGTCAGGTCGAAGATCGAGCTGATCGGCCCGAAGAACACCATGAAGCGGCCGATGTCCGCCGGGTTCCACTTCAGTGGCTTGCGCACTAGCTCCTCGTCCACGTTGTCGAACGGAATGGCGATCTGCGAGATGTCGTACAGCAGGTTCTGCACCAGCAGCTGCAGCGGCAGCATCGGCAGGAACGGCAGGAAGGCCGAGGCTACCAGCACCGAGAACACGTTGCCGAAGTTGGAGCTGGCGGTCATGCGGATGTACTTCAGCATGTTGTTGAACGTGCGCCGGCCCTGGATGACACCTTCCTCCAGCACCATCAGGTTCTTTTCCAGCAGGATGATGTCAGCCGCCTCCTTGGCGATGTCCACGGCACTGTCCACGCTGATGCCGATATCGGCCGCACGCAGTGCCGGGGCATCGTTGATGCCGTCACCGAGGAAGCCGACCACCTTGCCTTGGGCGCGCAGCTCGCGTACCAGCCGTTCCTTGTGCAGCGGCGTCAGCCGCGCGAACACGCGGTGGTGGTGCAGTGCCCGCGACAACGCGCCGTCATCCATGCGCTCGATCTGCGGGCCGGTCAGGATGGTGTCGGCGTCCAGCCCCACCTGCGCGCAGACGCGGGCGGTCACCAGTTCGTTGTCGCCGGTGAACACCTTGACCTCCACGCCATGCGCGGCCAGCGCCTGCAGCGCCTGCGCTGCCGATTCCTTCGGCGGGTCCAGGAAGGCGACGTAGCCGACCAGGGTCAGGCCGCACTCGTCGGCCTGTGAGTAGGCGGTCTGGCTGGCGGCGGTCTCTTTCATCGCCACCGCCACCACGCGCAGGCCCTGTTCGTTCAGCTCTTCGGTGGTCTGCCGCACGCGGGCCAGGCGATGTTCATCCAGCGGCATGTCCTGGCCGTTCTCGCGCACGGTGCTGCACACCGCCAGCATTTCTTCCACTGCCCCCTTGCAGATCAGCTCATGATGGTCCTCGCGCTCGGACACCACCACCGACATGCGGCGGCGCTCGAAGTCGAACGGGATCTCATCCACCTTGTGGTAGTCCTGCGACAGCCGCAGCGAGCTTTGCAGCTCCACGTGCTCCAGCACCGCACGGTCCAGCAGGTTGATCAGCCCGGTCTGGAAGTGGCTGTTGAGATAGGCGAACTTCAGCACGTCTTCCGAATCGTGGCCGAACACATCGGTATGACGCTCCAGCGCGATCCTGTCCTGGGTGAGGGTGCCGGTCTTGTCGGTGCACAGCACTTCCATCGCGCCGAAGTTCTGGATTGCATCCAGGCGCTTGACGATCACCTTGCGCCGCGACAGCAGCACCGCACCCTTGGCCAGCGTGGAGGTGACGATCATCGGCAGCATTTCCGGCGTCAGGCCCACTGCCACCGACAGTGCGAACAGGAACGCCTCGGTCCAGTCGCCCTTGGTCCAGCCGTTGATCAGCAGCACGAACGGCACCATCACCAGCGCGAAGCGGATCAGCAGCCAGCTGACACTGTTGACGCCGGCCTGGAACGCGGTCGGCGCACGGTCGGTGGCGGTGCTGCGCAGGGCCAGCGTGCCGAAATAGGTGCGGTTGCCGGTGGCCAGCACAACGGCGGTGGCAGTGCCGGACACCACATTGGTGCCCATGAACAGCAGGTTGTGCTGTTCCAGCAGGCCAGCCAGGCCGTCGCCCGGGTGCGCGAACTTCTCCACCGGCAGCGACTCGCCGGTCATCGCGGCCTGTGCCACGAACAGGTCCTTGGCAGTCAGCACGCGGCAGTCGGCCGGAATCATGTCGCCGGCCGACAGCACGATGTGGTCGCCGGGCACCAGTTCGCGGATCGGCAGGTCCAGCAGGCGCGCCGGGCGCCGGCTGTGCAGGTGCGCACCGAAGTAATGGTCGGCCACATCGGCGGCCTCGGTACCGGGATTGCGGCGCAGCACGCGCGCGGTATTGCCGACCAACGCCTTCAGCCGCTCGGCTGCACGGTTCGAGCGGCCCTCCTGCACGAAGCGGATCAGCGTGGACAGCAGCACCATCGCACCGATCACCATGGTGGCCTTGATGTCCTCGGTCAGCCAGGACACCGCCGCCAGCACGGTCAGCAGCAGGTTGAACGGATTGCGGTAGCACTGCCAAAGGTGCCGCCACCACGGCAGCGGCTTTTCGTGATCCACCTCGTTGGGGCCGAGCGTCGCCAGCCGTTCCTCGGCCTCATGCGGGCTGAGGCCATCGGCATGCGACCCCAGCGTGGCCAGCAGCTCGGCTTCCTCCTGCTGGGCCAGGGTGACCAGGCCGGTGGTGAGCGCGAACGGTGCCGCGCCGGCGCTGCCCGGGCCAAACCCGGCTTCGGGCATCGCACGGCGGCGGAACAGGTTGCCTGCGCGACGGCTGCGCAGGAAGGCATTGAACCAGGCGTTGAGCAGGCTCATGGGACTCTCCTCGAATGTCAGAGCCGGCCGGGGCCGGAACACGAACGGAACGGATGCAACCGATCAGGCGTGGCGCATCGCCAGCACCGCCGGCGACCACGGCTGCATGTGCAGGCGCTGGCTGCCGCCGATGCACAGCGGCTTCATCGCATCACGCAGCGGATAGGGCAGATGACGCAGCACGGTGATGCGCTCGCTGATCGGCAGCAGCGACAAGGCGTCGGCCACCACGCGTGGCGAACCGAGTGACAGCGAACGGGCAAACATCACGGGGCCGTGCTGCAGCAGCTGGCTGCGCAGCGCGGCAACATCGCGCTCGCCGATCAGGCGGCGCAGGGTGATGTAGAGGATCTTGTAGGACATGGGGGTGCTCTCCAGGCAAGCGGCGCCTGGCGGCCCCCCGTCACTCAGGCAGGCAGGGGCCGGCGGGCAGGCGCCAGGAACAGGCAACAAGCGGTCATCCGGGGCGCGGTGCGCCCGGCAGGGTCGGGGTCCATCTGCGTCTCCATGAGGGGAGGGTGCCGGCCAGGATTGCCCTGGCCAGTGGCGCTATTGTCCGCCCCTGAATGGGACGGGCCTAGAGGCTCGTGGGTTAGCCCGGCTATACCTTGGTATAGCCGGCATGCGCAGCGCCAGTCGAGGGCTCAATGATGGATCAATGCGAAGCGCTGGTCTGCTTGCACACGTCGTACTCGCCGCGGCTCAGCGTCTTGTTGCGGTCGGTGTCGCAGGCGTGCAGTCGTTCGGCCCAGTCCGGTGCCACGGCATCCACCTCGGCCAGCGTGACGATGCCGTCCTTGTCCTTGTCCAGCGATTCGTAGGCAGGGATGAGCCTTACTTCTGTCACGTCCTCGGCGGCGGTGGCCTGGCTGGCCTCCTGCGGATTGGAACAGGCGCCCAGCAGCAGGCCCGCAGATAGCGAGAGAGCGATGGGAAGGCAGCGATAACCGGTCATGGCGTGCTCCTGGGGAAAGGGCGAACCACCGGTGCGGTGGTCACCGCCGGATCTTCTGCGCGGAGCTGTAAGCGGGCTGCGAAGAATGGGGCCGTGGACCGTTGCCGGTGGGTCGCCATTCACCTGGCCGCGCAGCAGCGATCGCGCGGAGTCGACGCTACCCTCGAACGGTGGGATGCCGGCCAGCGGCCGGCACTACCATCTGCTCAGAAACGGTCGGCAAAGGCGTCCGTCGCCCGCACCAGCGCATCCACCGTGGCCGGCTCGTTCGCGCTGTGGCCGGAGGTCACCATCTCCAGCCGGGCTTCCGGCCAGGCCTTGGCCAGATCCCACGCACTGCGCGGCGGGCAGATGATGTCGTAGCGCCCCTGCACGATCACGCAGGGCAGGTGGCGGATGCGATCGATATCGCGCAGCAGCTGGTCCGGCTCCAGGAAGATGCTGTTGCGGAAGTAATGCGCTTCAATGCGGGCCTTTGCCAATGTGTCCAGCGGGTCGTCGGTGGATTGCGCATCCACGTCGTGCTGCAGGGTGGCGGCGTTGTCTTCCCAGCCCAGCCAAGCCTGCGCGGCTTCGATGCGGGTCGCTTCATCCGGGCCATCCATGCGCGTCCAGTAGGCCGCGATCATGTCGCCACGCTCGGCTTCCGGTATGTAGGCCTCATAGCGTTCCCAGCGTTCCGGGAAGATCCAGCGCGCACCGCCGTTGGCCTCGGCGAACCAGCGGTTCTCCATCTCGCGGCCGAGGAACACGCCACGCACGATCAGGCCGGTGGCGCGTTCGGGATGCGCCTGCGCATAGGCCAGCGACAGCGTCGAACCCCATGAGCCGCCGTAGACCAGCCAATGCTCGATGCCCAGGTGCTCACGCACCTTCTCGATATCGGCCACCAGATCCTGCGTGGTGTTGTCGCGCAGTTCGCCGAACGGTGTGGAGCGGCCGCTGCCGCGCTGGTCGATCAGCACGATGCGGTACCGCGCCGGATCGAAGAAGCGGCGGTGGGTGGGCGAGATGCCAGCACCCGGGCCGCCGTGCAGGTACACCACCGGAATGCCCTCTGGCGTGCCGCACTCTTCGATGTGCAGCGTGTGCAGATCGCTCACCTTCAGGGTGAACTCGCGGTACGGCTCGATGGCGGGGTATAGGGTTCGCACGGCGGACGTCTCACAAGCAGGGGCGGCCAGCATAGCGCCCCCGCCTGCTGCCTGCAGCGTCGTGCTCCTGCGCGGCGCTGGAAATGGGCTGGCCGATGCGCATAAGCTTCCGCGATGCAAGCGACCACGACCGGGACGTCAACCTTCAACTTCACCCTCCGCAGCGGCGCGCGCGAGCTGCTGAAGTGGATCGCACTGCTGGCCATGACGGGTGACCACGTGGCCAAGGTGGTCTTCGGCGGCTACGTGCCGGTGGTCAGCGAACTGGGGCGCATCGCCTTCCCGCTGTTCGCGCTGGTGATGGCCTGCAATCTCGCCCAGCCCGGGGCCGACCTGCGCAAGTCGATGCGCCGGCTCGCGCTGTGGGGGCTGATCGCACAGCCATTGCACGCATTCGCGTTTGGTTCCTGGCTGCCGCTCAACATCCTGCTCACCTTTGCATTTGCAGCAGTAGCCGTACATGCGCTGGCGAACAATCGGCCGGTGCAGCTGTTGCTGGCTGCCGGCGTGCTCCCGATGTTCGTGGACTATCAGTGGGCCGGGGTTGGCAGCGTGCTGCTGGCCTGGATCGCGTTCCGGCACCGGGCGTGGTGGCTGTTGCTGGTTGCGCTTGCAGCGGTGTGCTGGGCCAACCACAACGGCTGGGCACTGCTGGCCATTCCGGTAGTGCTGCTGGCGGCGCGGGTGCCGTGGCAGCTGCCGCGCTGGCGGTGGGCGTTCTACGGGTATTACGTGGGGCATCTGGCGGTGCTGGCGTTGGTTGCCCATCTGCTTGTGTAATTTCGGAACTGGCATGTCGAGTGTCTTGAATGCCGGATGCGGTCAAGGAATGCGCGTCGCAGGTGGGGGTGAAGCATGCCGCCATCGGCGTGTGTAGAGTCGAGCCATGCCCGACTCAGCGGGCGAGCCGGAGCCGAGCATGGCTCGGCTCTACACGTTCTGGGAAATCCACGCCATGCGTGACCGGCAAAGCGAGCCGAGCATGGCTCGACTCCACAGGTGATGCATGTCTGGCGTGGAGGCGCCTGCCTCAGAAGTCCATCGTCGCCGACACCAGCACCGTTCTCGGCGCTCCCAGCGCTAGACTGGAAAGCAACGGCATGCCCCAATACGCCTTGTTGGTCACGTTGTTCACACTGGCTCTCAGCGCAAGCGGTCGACCCGCCACGGTGGTGCTGTAGCGCGCCCCGACATCGAACAACGTGCGGCCCGGCACCGACAGGCTGTTGTCGGCACTGATGTACTGCTTCGACATCGCCGTGGCATTGCCGGTCAAGGTCAGGCCCTGCAAGGTCGGTACATCCCATTCCACCCCCAGCTTGGCCTGCCGTTGCGCTACGGCGGTGGCGATGCGTCCCTCATTCACGCCACCGGCCGTGCGGGTCAGTTTCGGCTGCACGTAGGCCACGCCACCGAGCAGGCGCACGCCATCCAGTGGCGTGCCGAAGAAGCCCCATTCCACGCCGCGATTTCGTTGCTCGCCACCGAACGAGAAGATATTCGTGACCGGGTCGGTGTAGCTGCTGGGCCGCTTGATTTCATACACACTGAAGGTGTGCGCGAAGCTGCCCAGGTCCAGCTTCAGGCCCAGCTCCTTCTGCCTGGTGCGGAACGGTGCGAACACATCACCGGCATTGGCAGCGGTCATCGGCGCGGTGGCGCCCTGGCTGAGGCCTTCGATGTAGTTGGTGTAGATGGAGACCCTTCCGGTGGCCTTCACCAGCAGCGCCGCTGCCGGCGTGTTGGCGCTCTCGTCGTAGCGCGAGGTGCGCGCACCGCTGGCGACATTGAAGGTCTCACTGACCACCTGCTGGCGGCGCACGCCCAGGGTCAGCTGCACGCGGTCATCGGCGAAGGCGAGGGTGTCGGCGAAACCGAGGCTGTCCAGCCGCAGCTCGGTGTGCGAGATGTGCGGCGTTACGAACGGTGCCGCCGGGCCCCATGCCGGGTTGTACAGATTGGTGGTCCAGTCCCAGCCCGGCACGCTGCGGCGGCCGTAATCGTTCTGGGTGTGCTGGTAGTGGGTCACGTTGGCGGCCCACTGATGGCTGACGCTGCCGGTGTGGAACGAGCCGCGCAGGCCGGCATCTGCGGACTGCTTCTTGATATCGAAGGCGAGCTGGCCGATCACGGTGGTGAAGTCGCCGGCTGGATTGAGGATCTGCGCGCTGATCGAACCATTGTAGCGGTAGTCGGTCTTGCTGATGCCGTAGGCCAGGTAGGCCATCAGGGTGTCATTGATGTCCAGCTCGCCCCGCAGCATCGCGCCCTTGTCCTGGCTGTCCACGTAGGCCCAGTCCGGGTTGATCAGCGTATCGCCACGCGGCGGCCGCGGAATGGCCACGCCCGGTGCCAGACCGACGCCGCGTGCCGGGCCGTCCACGCGGTCATCGGCGCTGTACAGATCGGCCGACAGCCGCGCACGTTCGCCGCGCCAGTCCACTGCCAGTGCGCCGAGCTGCACCTTCTTGCTCTGCTTGCCGACCGCGCCATCACCATCACGGTACGCGCCGTTGAAGCGGATGCCGAACTGCTTGTCCGCGCCCAGGCGACGCCCCGCATCCACATGGGCGCCAAACTGCGCATCGGAGGCGAAGTTGGCACTGACCCGCAGCAGCGGTTGATCGCCGGCACGCTTGGGGACCAGGTTGACGCTGCCACCGACCGAGCCGCCCGGCGGCATGCCGTTGAGCAGCGCGGAGGGGCCTTTCAGCACCTCGATGCGTTCGAACATTTCCGGCGAAGTGCGGTAGTACGGCGCCATGCCGCTGAGGCCATTGAAGGTGGTGTCGCTGGTGTTGGAGGCAAAGCCTCGGATCGCGTAGTTCTCGCTCCACGAACCGGTGACGCCGTTGCTGAACACCGTGGGGTCGGTGGCGGCGATGACGTCGGTGAGGTCCTTGGCCTGGCGGTCGCGGATGAAGGACTCGGTGTAGCTGACCGTATTGAACGGCGTGTCCATGAAGTCCTTGTCGCCGAGCAGGCCGACGCGGCTGCCAGCGGCCACTTGCCCGCCCGCATAGTCTGCAGTGACCCGGCGCTGTTCCTGCACCTGCACCGAGGGCAGGGTGGACGGCACGGAGTCGGCCAGCGCGGCAAACGAGGCCAGCAGCCCTAGCGCGAGGGCCGACATCCGGTAGCGCCGGGCGATGCCTGGTGGATGCATCAGGCCGGAAGATGCGGCGGCAGCGCGATGCTGCAGAGAAGAGAAGTTGTACACGGTCATGCCAGATTCCTGTGAATCGCAGGCGCGAGCGCGCCTGGCGCGCTGCCGACGGCAAGCACGGGGAGAGGGCGCAGCGCAGGGTTGTTGGCTGGGTGGGGACCTGGCGGAAGGTGAGCCATGGGCTCGACTACGGGCAGCGTGCTGGACGCATTCCGAATTAGTTAAGTAAATTAAACTAAATCAATCGAAGCGGACAAGAGGGTCCCTTTGCTGGCACCCTCAGCAGGGTATGAGCACGCACCGTATGAGCCCTCACTCCGATCCAACGGCGCCGACCCGTGGCCGCCCGCCCACCATCACCCCGGAGCGCCTGGCCGACATCGGCATCCGCCTGGGCCTACCCAACCTGACCATGGCCAACGTGGCCACCGAACTGGCGGTGACCCAGGCGGCGCTGTACAAGCGCGTGGCCAACCTGGAGGCGTTGAAGCGACTGGTGGCGGAGGCGGTATTCCAGCGCTGGCAGATTCCGCGCGCGTCGGTCGACGCAACGGGTGGGCTGGAGGCCTACCTGATGCGGTTCGTGGAGTCACTGTGCGAGGTGGTGAAGGCACATCCCGGGCTGCCACCGTACCTGCTGCGGCGCACGGTGGCGACTGCGCCGATGCTGGAAAAGATCGCCTCGCACCAGGCGCACGTGGCTGATGTGTTCGGCCTGCCGGTGGACAAGGCGCGCTGGCTGCTGGCCACGATCGCGTTCTATTGCATCGCCGGCGCCGATACGATCTATGCGATTGCGGACGACGAGGAAGGACAGGTGATCACCGAGTTCAAGCAGGGCATGCGGGCGCTGGTGATCGGTTCGCTGGAGGTATCGCGGCTTCGGTAGATGCATGCCATGCGTGGACGATCCTGGCCGTTCACCCTGACGCCAGCCAGGCATGGCCTGGCTCTACTGGACGGATCGCGTGGTGTCGAGAATACAATGCGGCCATGCCTGCCACGCCTACTCTCGATGATCTTCGCCGCTACGCGGTGGCGCGCACCCTGTTCAAGCCGACTACGCTGCTGACCGCGATACGACGGCTGGGCTTCGTGCAGGCCGACCCGATCAGGGCACCGGCGCGCGCACAGGACCTGACCCTGCGCCACCGGGTGAAGGACTACCGCGCAGGCGATCTTGAGCGGCGCTACACGCGCCTGCCGGTGGAAGAGGATTGCCTGGTGAACTACGGCTTCCTGCCGCGCGAGCATCTGGCACTGATGCACCCGCGCGTGTCCAAGCGCGAATGGGACGCCGAGACCCATCGCCGCGCGGCCGACGTACTGGCCTTCGTGCGCGAGCGCGGCAGCGTGCACCCGCGCGAGGTGGACCAGGCGTTCGCGCATGGGCGGGTGACCAATTACTGGGGCGGCACCAGCAACGCAAGCACGCATCTGCTTGACGGCATGCACTACCGTGGCCTGCTGCGGGTGCAGCGGCGCGACAGCGGTACGCGCATCTATGCGGTGGCCGAACACGCCGAGGCGGACGTCAGCGAGCAGGCACAGATTGAACGCGCCGCCGCCCTTATTGATCTGGTAGTTCGCAAGTACGCGCCGCTGCCCTCGGCCAGCCTGACCTATCTGGTGCGCCTGCTGGGCTATGGCGCCCCACATCTGGCCGAGCAGACCCGGCGGGCCTTGGCGTTGGCCAAGCAACAACTGGCCAGCTGCACGCTGGAGGGCACCACCTGGTACTGGCCGGTGGACGAGAATCCGCGCTCGCGCCGCCATGCACCGGACGAACAGGTGCGCCTGCTGGCGCCGTTCGACCCGGTGGTGTGGGACCGCCGCCGCTTCGAGCTGCTGTGGGGATGGGTGTACAAGTTCGAGGCGTATACACCTGCACCGAAGCGACAGTATGGGTACTACGCTCTGCCGGTGTTGTGGCACGACCAGGTGGTGGGCTGGGCCAATCTCAGCGTGCGCGACGGTGAGTTGGCATCGAGTGTGGGCTATGCCGGCAAGTCGCTGGCCCGCGACAGGGTGTTTCGTGGCGCGTTGGAAGACGAGCTGCAGCGCATGGCGGGGTTCCTGTAGCGCCGAGCGGCGCATTGGTAGCTATCGCTCCCGGTAGTCGCCAACCTTGGTTGGCCCCGCGATGTGTCGGTGCCCATCAAGGTGGCATCTACCGGTCAAGCGGCGTCCTTGTGCTCCGCGTCGTCCATCCCGGGACTGACTCGCCGGCCGATGTCCTTCAGCCGTGCAAGCTGGTCCACCATCGACGGCGCATCGTCCAGGCTGCCGACGAAGGTCCACAGATAGGTCATCACCGCGTAGACGTGGCCCGGCGTGACACCCTCAGTGGTGGCGAGGCGGCCGATGGTCAGCGCGAACAATGCCGCGGCAGCCAGTCCGATCACCACGTAGGCGCCGGCCTCGCGGTCTGACAACAGGATGCGCAGGCGCGACAGCGTGGTGTAGTGGCGGCGCAGCACCGAGGGACTGACCCGGTCGACCAGCCGGATTTCGTGTTCCAGGCGGTTGTTCAGGCGGCCATGCAGCTGCTCGTTGCGGCGTGCGAACGAGGGCAGCACCAGCAGGGCGCCGAGCAGGGTGACCAGGCCAGCGGCACCGACCATCGGCTCGATCGCCAGCAGCATGGCCACCGCACCGAACATCGATGCCAGCGCGGTGGCGATGATCGGCACGTGCTTTTCAAAAAAGTCGACGAACTCGCGGGCCAGCACCACGCGTGCCGCCGAGGTGGACGTGGCCTGGCCCAGCCGACGCTGCGCCTGCACCACGTTCACCGCCAGATCGGCATAGATGCGGGTGAAGGTGCGTGTATCGACCGCTCGACGGGCGGCACCGACCAACCAGAACATCAGTACCACGCCGGCATAGGAGACGGCATGGCCGATGTTGCTGCTGATGATCGCGTCCACCGCGAAGCCGGCGAACAAGGGATAGGCCAGCAGCAGTGTGTTCTCCAGTGCCACCAGCGAGAACGTGCCGGTGAGCTGCCAGGGGTAGGTGCGCAGGATGGCCTTCAGGGTGGCGGCCGCATTCTGCTGGCCGATGCTGCCGGCGGCGGCCGCTGGATCATGGGGGTGTTTCATGGGGTGCCTGGGTGGGTCGGGGACAGGGCAGGGGACGGATGCCTGCGATCTCCCGGGTCGCGCCCAGTATCTGCAGCCCTTTGGAGCGGGCATGGAGGGACGATGGAGATTGCGTGGAGAAACCGGTGGCGTTCAGTGGAGGGCGTGGTGCCCACCAAGGTGGGCAACTACCAGAGTCGTGGTGGTCGCCAACCTTGGTTGGCGCCGCAGTGTGCCGATGCCCACCAAGGTGGGCCGCTACCAGGGCAGCGTCTACCGCAACGCCGCGCTCTCAACGACGCGCGTGCACCGGCCAGCGTATTTCGAAGGCACTGCCGCCACGTTCGGTCGCCCGGCATCGCGCCTTTCCGTGATGGGCCACGGCAATCGCCCGCACCACCGCCAGGCCGAGACCGGAGCCGCCGCTCTGCCGCGAGCGCGATACATCGGTGCGCTGGAAGGCTTCAAAGATGCTGTCGCGAAGGTCGTCCGGCACACCCGGGCCACCATCCTCAACGGTTACGGTGCAATGGCCTTCGGCCAGCGTCACGTGTACGCGCAGCGGGCAGGGAATGGCATGGCGGCGTGCGTTTTCCAGTAGCGCCAGCACCGCCTGGCGGATGCGCGCCGGGTCGCAGTCGGCCAGTGAAGAACGCGCGTCCAAGGTCACCGAGAAACCACTCTCGGTCAGCGCCTCGGACATCGCTTCCACTACTGCGGCCACCTGCACGCTGACGTCGCTGCGCTGCATGCGCAGATCGAGGTGGCCGCTCTCGGCCAGGCTGACCACGCGCAGGTCCTCGATGATGCGGGTCAGGCCCTCCAGCTGGGTGAGCATGCTGTTGAACTGCTCCGGCCCCGGCTCGAACACGCCTTCGGCGATGCCCTGCAGGCGGCCGCGCAGGATGGTCATCGGCGTGCGCAGTTCGTGTGCGATCGCCGCGTTCCAGAACACGCGGTTCTCCGACATCCGGCTCAATCGCTCGGCCATGGAATTGAAGTCGCTGACCAGCGCGGCGGCCTCGGTCATCGAGGTGTCACCGCCGCGCGCACGCGCCTCCAGATCACCGCTGGCGACGCGACGCAGGCTTTCGGCGACCGAGTTCAGCGGGGTGATGATGCGCCGGGTCAGGCGCGAGGCGATCAATGTGGCCAGCGCAACGACCACGGTGGCGGTCAGGCCGATCCACAGCCATTCCAGGCCTGACGGCATGATGGTTTCCGGTTCGTCGTACCAGCGTGGATAGAACACCTCCATCAGGTAATAGAACAGGTAGAAACCACTGATCGACAGTACGGTTGAACACAGCGACGCGACCGTGATGGAGAGCGTGATCTGGCGCCCGATACTCTTGCCTTTGGGGTTCATCGGCTCAGTCCAGGAAGCGGTAGCCGACACCGCGGATGGTGGCGGGAATGCCGATGACGCCTGCTTCCTCCAGCTTGCGGCGCAGCTTGCTGACGTGGCTGTCCACGGTGCGCTCCTGCGCATCGCCTTCCGGCAGGCAGGTCTGGAGCAGATCCAGCCGGCTGTGCACCATGCGCGGTGCGCGCGCCATGTGTACCAGCAGACGGAACTCGGTGAGCGTGAAACTCAGAGCATGCACGTGGTCATCGGTGCGCACGGTGACTTCATGGCTGCGCAGGTCGATCTCGAACGGCCCCTGCCGGATCAGCCCGTTGGGCTCTTCTGCAATGGGCTTCGCGCTACGGCGCAGCACCGCCTGGATGCGGGCGACGATCTCGGCGGGATTGAATGGCTTGGCCACGTAGTCGTCGGCACCGACGCGCAGGCCAGTGAGCTTGTCCACGTCCTGGTCCAGTGCGGTGAGCATGATTACCGGGGTGTTGCCGCGCCGGCGCAACTCGCTCAGCACCTGCCAGCCGTCCATCTTCGGCATCTGCACGTCCAGCAGCACCAGGTCGGGGCGCAGCTGGCGGTGGCTGGTGAGGGCGGCTTCGCCGTCGGCGGCGCGGGCGCTGCGCAGCCCGGAGCGGGCCAGGTAGGCGCCGAGAATGTCGGCGATTTCGCCTTCATCTTCGGCAATGAGCACCAGGGGCGCCAGGCGCGTGCGGGCATCGGATTTCATTGCATGCTGCGGTTTCAAGTAAGGAATGGGAAACGCCGGCGACGGTGTCATCGTGGCCGTTCCAGGGTCTGCGCTTCTTCGTGGGCGGCCCAGGCCAGGGTGGCCAGCACCAGCGTGTGCTGCAGGGCGGGCGCCAGTGCTGTGGTGGCGCGCAGGTGCTGTGCGAGCAGGGTCGATACGGCCGCAGGCAGCTTGCTCCACCGCGATTGCATGCCCGTTGCGTCCACCCGGTCCTGCAGGCGGCGGGCCATGCGGACCACGGCCCGCAGGCGCAGGGCAAGCAACGCGGCCACCAGGACAGCCGCCATCCCTGCTGGCATGAGGCTCACGTCAGCGGCGGAGGCGGACCAGGCCGCGAGGCCGATCAGCGACGCCGACGCCAGGGTGCCCGCGCGCGCCGAATGACCCGGGCCTTCGCTGCGGAACCACACCAGCGCGGCAGCACCGGCGCCCGCCAGCAGGGGCGGCGCCGGGTTCGCGCTGGCAAGCATCCAGGCACTGGTGGACGTCAGCACCAGCGCAAGCAGCCACGGCGAAGGCGCGCACCAGGCAAGGTAGGCGCGGCGGACATCGATGGGAGGCAGGTCTGGAAACGGGAAGGACACGGCGGCGGAGCAGTCGGCGAGGCCGACAAGGCTAGGGGCCGTTGATGGAGACTTGGTCGAGATTGTGTCGAGATTTCGTGGACGCGATCCGTGCCGTTCAGGAGCGGGCCCCGTGCCTGAACGGATGTGCGGCCTCCATGCAATCTCCACAGTGGCTCCAAGAAACATCCACCACTACCTTCCAGACTGCGGCTTCTGCGGTCACATCCGGTGGCTGCGTGCATGCGAGCCTTCCGATGAACAATCGCAGGACCTGGATCATTGCCGCAATCGTTGTACTTCTTGCAGGCAGCACCGGCGGGTGGCTGTTCGCCGAAGGTGATGATGCCGCGCTGATCACGGCCCCGGCAAGGGTGGCGGACCTGGAAAAGATCGTGCAGGCCGTTGGCCGGGTCAACCCCAAGGAACTGGTGGCGGTGGGCGCGCAGGTGTCGGGCCAGGTCACGCGCCTGCATGTGGCGCTGGGCCAGCGTGTGCACGCTGGCGACCTGATTGCCGAAGTGGATTCGCAGCCGCAGCGCATCGCCCTGCGCAGCGCCGAAGCGGCTGCCAACACGCTGCGTGCCCAGCACGCGGCCAGCCAGGCGCGCTACGCCCAGGCCATCCGCGTGCATGAGCGCCAGGCGCAGCTGGTGGTGTCGCGGCTTGTTTCGCAGGAAGGTTTCGAGACCGCACGGGTGGCGCGCGAAGCGGCGCGCTCGGACGTCGCAGCGCTGCAGGCCCAGATCGACCAGGCGGTGACCCAGGTGGAAACCGCGCGGATCAACCTGGGCTACACGCGCATCGTCTCACCTTCCGACGGCTACATCGTGGCCATCGTCACCAAGGCCGGGCAGACGCTGAACTCGATGCAGACCACGCCGACCATCGTGATGCTGGCACAGATGGACACGATGACGGTTCGCACCGAGATCGCGGAGGCCGATGTGGAACTGATCGCGCCCGGCCAACCCTTGTGGTTCTCCACGTTGGGGCCGGGTGGACGCCGCTACGAATCGCATCTGCAGCAGCTTGAACCTGCGCCGTCGTCGATTGCCGACGTGGCCACCGGCAACAGCGGCGGATCGGCGCAGACGCCGAAGGCGGTGTACTACGCCGGGCTGTTTGACGTACCCAATCCAGGCCTGAAACTGAAGCCGTCGATGACGGTGAAGGTGACGATCCAGCTGGCGCGTGCCGCCAATGCGCTGCAGGTGCCGTTGACGGCAGTGTCAGAGCGCGACGACAAGGCGGGCAACCGCGCGACCGTCCAGGTGATCGATGCCAAGGGCCGCGCGCACGAGCGGGCGGTGACGACCGGCCTGCGCACCGCGACTGCGGTGCAGATCCTGTCCGGCCTCAAGGCAGGCGAGAACGTGGTGATCGGGCAGGCGCCCAGCGGCGCGGAAGCCGAGTCCACCAGCCTGCTGGGGATGTGAGCATGGTCGACGCGCTGCTGGAACTGCATGGCGTATCGCGCGCCTATCGCTCGGCCGCCGGCGAGGTGGTGGTGTTGAAGGACGTGTCGCTGCGCATCGAGGCGGGCGAGTTCATCGCCATCATCGGCCCGTCCGGTTCGGGCAAATCCACGCTGATGAACATTCTGGGCTGCCTGGACCGGCCAAGCGAAGGCAGCTACCGGGTGCAGGGCGCAGCAACCGAGCAGATGTCACCCGATGAACTGGCGCACCTGCGTCGCGAGCATTTCGGCTTCATCTTCCAGCGCTACAACCTGATGGAGAACCTGAACGCCACGGAGAATGTGGCGTTGCCGGCGGTCTATGCCGGCGTGGATGCCGATGCGCGCACCGCCCGTGCGCGCATGCTGCTGGAAACGCTGGGGTTGGGTGAGCGCACCACGAACCGGCCCAGCCAGCTGTCCGGCGGCCAGCAGCAGCGCGTTTCCATTGCGCGTTCGCTGATGAACGGCGGCGCCATCGTGCTGGCCGATGAGCCGACCGGCGCGCTGGATCATGCCAGCGGCAGGCAGGTGATGGCGGAACTCAAGCGCCTGCATGCGCAGGGCCATACCGTGATCCTGGTGACCCATGATGCGGCGATCGCCGCGCACGCTTCACGCATGATCGAGATCGCAGACGGCCAGGTCGTATCCGACCGTGGTATGGGTGATCCTGCGGTTGCACGCAGTGCCGCTGTGCCCGAGCGCCGTCCAGAACCGGCCACCGAGCGCCGCGCGCGCCTGGATGCAATCAGGGAAGCTGCACGGATGGCGGTGCGTTCGATGCTGGCCCACCGGCTGCGCACCCTGCTGACCATGCTGGGCATCATCATCGGCGTGGCTGCGGTGGTGACCGTGGTTGCGTTGGGCAAGGGCGCACAGGCGCAGGTCGAGTCACAGATCAACGAACTGGGTGCCAGTACGCTGGACATCTTCCCGGGCGCGGACTTTGGTGACCCGCGCTCGGCAGAGATCGAAACGCTGGTCGTGGACGATGCCGATCACCTGGCCGCATTGAGTTACGTAGACAGCGTAAGCCCCAACCTGAGCGGTTCGGTGGCGGCACTGCAGGGCAACCGGCGCGCCAACACGCAGGTGCTTGGCGTGGGCGCTGATCTACCGCGTGTGCGCGGGCTGCGGCTGAGGGCGGGCCGGTTCTTCACCGATGCCGAGGTGGAGGCGCATCGCGCGGTGGGCGTGGTCGACCAGAAGGCGGCCAAGGTACTGTTCAACGGCAATCCGATCGGCGTCACGGTGCTGCTGGGCGGCATGCCGGTGGAAGTGATCGGCGTGGTTGGCCCCAACGCATTCGCCGGCGGGGCGACGCCGACGGTGTATGTGCCGTACACCTCCGCGTCCTCGCGCCTGCTTGGCAGCCAGCGGCTGGAGAGCATCACCGTACGCGTGCGGGATGACGTGCCAACCACCGCCGCTGAAGCCTCGCTGGGTGTGGAGCTGCAACGCCTGCACGGCCGGCGCGATTTCTTCATCTACAACGCCGACCAGATCCGCAAGGCGGTGATGAAGTCCAGCCAGACCATGGCGGCACTGGTTTCGGCCATTGCAGCGGTGGCGCTGGTGGTCGGTGGCGTGGGGGTGATGAACATCATGCTGGTGTCGGTGAAGGAGCGCGTGCGCGAGATCGGTGTGAGGCTGGCGGTGGGTGCCCGTCAGGGCGACATCCTGCGCCAGTTCCTGATCGAGGCCGTGTTGATCTGCCTGTTCGGCGGCGCGCTGGGGGTGTTGTTCGCGTTGGCTGTGGGAGCCTTGTCCAGCCTGCTGTCGCTGGGGGTGCCGTTCCTGTTCACGCCTGGGCCGGTGCTCGCCGCGCTGGCATGTTCGTCTGCCATCGGGCTCGGTTTCGGCTACTTCCCGGCGCGCAGTGCCGCACAGCTGGACCCGATCCAGGCGTTGGCGGCGGAGTAGGGTCGCGCCCGCTGCGGGGAGAGTCTCAGGTTGCCGGTCGCGGGTGCGTGCGCACGCGTGCGCGCTCGCGGTACAGGCGACTGTCGGCACGCTGCAGGGTGTCGGCCACCGACTCACCCGGGGCGTGGTGGGTCGCACCCAGTGAGAAGGGCGTGGGTGATCGACCGGCCTGCTGCGTATACCACTGCTCCAGCGCGGCCAACCGCCCCGGCTCCGGGCAGGTCAGCACCACCATGAACTCGTCGCCGCCCATGCGCACTACGCTTTCCATCGCCCCCAGTGGAGCGCGCAGGAAGGCGGCGAACTCGACCAGCACAGTGTCCCCCCGCGCGTGGCCCTGCGTATCGTTGATCTGCGTGAAATGATCCAGATCGAACATCAGGCAGGCCCAGGGTTGATCAACCAGCTCGTCCAGGCGCGGCAGGAAGCGGCGGTTGTAGCTCTGGGTCAGCGGGTCCTTGAAGGACATCTCGCGCAGCTGCTGCTCCTGCATCCGCAGTGCAGTCACATCCTGCGCATGGCCCAGCACATAGGGAGGGTTCGCCTCGCTGTCGAGCACGTTGTGATATGCCCAGAAATGGCGGGTGCCATCGGCGGCGATCAGTTCGATGACGCCGGCATCGGTGTGGTTGACCGTGATCCGCGCGAGATAGGCCTTGAATGCAGCACGCTTCTCGGGAGGCATCAGATCGCACAGGCTGCGCCCGATCATATGAGTCTCATCGAAGCCCAGCGACTGCACGGCCGCCGGGTTCACCGATGTCAGCACGCCCTCCAGTGTGTGCGTGCAGATCAGGCCGAGGCTGTAGTGGAACAGGCGCCGGTAGCGCGTCTCGCTCGCCTCCAGGGCATCCAGCGCGGCACGCTCCTCGGTGATGTCCTGGATGGCGCCGACCAGGCGAGGGTGCCCATCCACCTGCTGACGGCCACCGACCACCCGGGTCCAGATGGAGCGCCCATCGGCGGTGGTCATCGGCAGCTGCACTTCCCATGAGGTGCCTTCATCGATGCAGCGCTGGACCGCGCTGCGGATGATGTTGCGACTGTCCTCCCGATAGAAGGACAGTGCGGTGTCGAACGTGGGTTGATAGTTGCCGCGCACGCCGTGGATCTGCTTGGTTTCGCGGGTCCAGCGCACTTCGTGGGAGAGCAGGTCCATCTCCCAGCCGCCCACCCGTGCCGCGCGGTTGGTGCGTTCCAGGAAGTCCTCGCTGCGTTTCAGTTCGCGGTGCAGTGCCTTGGCCTGGCCGACCTGTGCCATCAGGGTGCTGCGCTGTTCCAGCACCTGGGTGGTGACCCGCGCCAGATGCACCATCAGTTCGCGCTGCGAGGGCGACAGCACGCCCGGCATCGGATCGAGCAGGCATAGTGTTCCGATACGGGCGCCCTGTGCCGACCCAAGCGAGATTCCCGCGTAGTGACGGATACGCGGGCCGCCGGTCACCAGGGGATTGGTGGAGAAGCGAGGGTCCTGCCGGGCATCCGGGATCTCGAACAGTTCATCCTGCTCGATGGCGTGGGTACAGAACGAGATATCGCGTGCAGTCTCGCTGACGCCTTCAAGACCGATATTGGCCTTGAACCACTGGCGCTCCTCAGCCACCACCGAGATCAGGCCCATCGTCATGCCAGTCGCTGCGCGGGCGGCAGCAACGATTGCATCGAACACCGGTTCGGCTGGCGTGTCGAGCAGGTGCAGGCGGTCGATTTCAAGCAGGCGGTCGGCTTCGTCCATGGCGCTTTGCAGGGCTGGGTGGCGAGGGCGGCTTCGGCGGCTGTCAGGTACTACGCTAGTGCGCACCACGTTATGTATCGCTACGGTGAGGTGATGCCGACGTGACGCGCTTCCGTCAATGTTTGCGAGCTGCACGCGAGGGGTGCAAAAGCGTGACGATGGTCGCGAACGAGCACGCGCCAGTGGAGGCTGCACCGGAGGATCTACAGGGCAAGCCTGTACAGAGACATCATCAGTCCGGTGCCGGCGGCGAGGCCAGTGCGGCTCGCCGGGCGGCATAGACCTCCGGCGTCTGCGGCTTGACGAACAGTGCCACCAGTTCCGGAAACTCCTGCTTCACTGCAGTTTCGATGCGGGTGATGCAGGCTTCGATCTGCGGCGTGCGCCGGTCATCCTCGAATTCCGCGCTGAGCATGGCCACGACCTGTTCCGGGCCCATCTGCATGGTGGTCACGCCATTGGCGCGGCGCAGGTCCGGATCGGTTTCGGCCACGGCCATGATCCGCTCAGCCACCGCAGGATGGGCCGGCTCACCCACCAGCAGACCCTTGGTTTCGCGTGCGAGGAGAAAGGCGGTCGCGGCAAGCACGCCCGCGATGCACAGGGATGCCACGCCATCAAGAACCGGCATGTCCAGCACCTGGGCCGCCACGAGTCCGGTCAGTGCGAAACCCAGACCCAGCAGGGCCGCGCTATCCTCCAGCAACACGGTGAAGGTGGACGGGTCCTTGCTGCGGCGGAACGCTTCGAAGTAGCCGAGCTTGCCCTTGGTGCGCCGGAACTCGCGCAGCGCCACCCACCATGAAGCCCCTTCGAACAGGATGGAGATGCCCAGCACGCTGTAGCTCAACGCGTGGTTGGTGGCCGGCTCCGGCTGGCGGATGTGCTGGATGCCTTCGTAGGCCGAAACGCCGGCACCGGCGGCGAACACCAGCAGGGCGACGATGAAGCTCCAGAAGTACAGTTCGCGGCCATAGCCGAACGGATGTACCTGGTCCGGCGCCTTGCCGGCGCGACGCAGCCCGTACAGCAGCAGCACCTCGTTGAGGGTGTCGACTAGCGAATGCACGCCCTCGCTGAGCATGGCCGAGCTGCCGGAGATGCCGGCGGCGATGAACTTGGCGATGGCAATGGCCAGGTTGCCCGCGAGGGCGGCGTAGATGACCAGGCGGGAACCAGTGGGAGCGGACATTTCGGCG
The DNA here is from genome assembly GCF_029840555.1 of Stenotrophomonas sp. GD03877. Lineage (NCBI taxonomy): Bacteria > Pseudomonadati > Pseudomonadota > Gammaproteobacteria > Lysobacterales > Lysobacteraceae > Stenotrophomonas > Stenotrophomonas sp. GD03877. Next base: position 41,356 of record NZ_JAOCCT010000004.1, read on the forward strand.
GCGGGGTGAGGCGGATTCCTGATCTTCCCGATCAGCGCGTGCCTACTGTGTGCACGATGCGATCAGTGCCCCTTGGGATTGAGATACAAACGTGCCCCATCCGATTCACGGTAGCCCGTCCAACGCCCACCTCCCGACGCGCGAAAACGCCCGAAGACCGTATTGCTGGTATCGGTCAGCAGCAGCTGGTTGCCCGACAGCACCCAGCGGTTGGCCGAGAAGAATCCGTCCGGGCAGCCGGCAGGCACGTAGGCGCTGTAGCCACCGAACCACTCACTGTTCTTCAGCTCGATGGTGCAGGTGCTGCCGTTCTCCTGGCCCAGCGTCCAGCTGCCGAACAGATCGCTGTCGCGCACATCGCGGTCGCCGCGGTGGCGGTCATGGCTCCAGTCGTCGTTGTCGTCGTGGAAACCGAAGCCGACGTCGATCTCTTTGCTTTCGCTGCGTGATTCGGACTGCGAGCTGCCGCTGGTGGTGGTCTGGGTGGTCACCGAGCCACTGGTCCGGGTCTCTGTGCTGCTCGATTGGGTGGCCTGGTCGGTGCGGGTGGTCTGTTCGCCGAAGCCGAACGAGGCGTCCTGGGCAAGGGCGGGCAGGGCCAGGAAGTACAGCGCCGACAGGCAGCTACAGGCAAGCAGGGCAGCCATCGCAGGATCCTCGGAAGGGTGGATCGCGCGAGTATCGAACCGGTGGGGTGGGAGACGGTGTGAGGGCGCGCCCTGAGGCAAGCCAGCCAAGGGTAGGTGCTGTCCGCTGAAGGGTAGTGCCGGCCGCTGGCCGGCTCCCCTTTGACGCCCAGAGACCGAAGGAGTGCCGGCCAGCGGCCGGCATTACCCGCAGCCAGGCGGCCTGGCTCTACTGATCGGGTTTCACCCTTACCACCCGTTTCCGGTACTCATACACATTGTCACCGCGGATGCGCTTGTCCTCGGTGCCGGTGACCCGGCCCACCTGCTGGTCCGAACCGGTCACGGGCTGTGCCTCGATCTCGGTCTCGTGCTCGAAGGAGTGCGATTTGTCGGTGTTGCGGTAATAGCGGTACAGCGCCCAGTACAGCGCGGTCGCGCCGGCTGGGCCTGCCGCCAACAGCCAGAGGCCACTGTCGTCACTCATGTCGATGCCACCAGGAAGGCAATTGCGAGGGCTTCAATGATGGTGCCGGTGGCCAGTGCCGCCAGCAGCATCTTCCATTGCTGCACGGGCACGCTGCCCATGGTTTCGCCGGCACGGCCGTTCACCGCGATGTAGTGCAGCATGCCGCCGTTCTTTCCGGGCTGGTGGTACGAGTACAACCACACCGGCAGGTACATCGACACCCAGCGGGTGCCATGCACCTCCAGCTGCTCCTGCTCCCAGCGCACGCCACGGTTGTAGCGCTTCACCGAACCTTCCACCTGTGCGCGGGCAATCGACAGCAGCTGGTCTTCCAGTCGCGGCCGCAGCTTCTCCACGTCCAGGTTGCGCTTCTCCGAAGTGAAGCCAGCAAGGTACGAGGCATTCCACTTCACCGCGTTCTTGGTATCGAACGGCAGGATGGTGTTGATGATGTTGTTGGTGTTGGCGCGGATATCAAGATTCCCGCGCTCGGCCGAGGATTCCAGCGGAAGGTCATCCACAGTGAAATCGACCTGGCGTTCGACCTGGTAGACGTCGGCGTCATACAGGGTGCGCTTGTTTTTCTCGCTGCCTACGGTGTACTGCCGGGTCTGGATCTCGCCCTTGCCGGCCACGGCCGCGCTGACATTGCTGTCGACGATCATGTAGGGCAGGAACACGCCCACCACGTTCTCCGGGGTGAACTGGTCCTTGAATGCCTTCAGCGCGAACATGCGGCGCTTGTCGACGAACTGGCGGATGCGCGCGACCGCATCGTCCTTCTTGATATGGAAGGGCAGCACCGCGTCGGGCACCGCGCCGTTGGCGATCTGCTCGTTGACGCCGAAGACGTGGCGGCACCAGTGGCAACGCGCCGTCATCGTACTCTCGGTATTGACCGTGACTTCGGCGCCGCACCCGGTGCATTTGAACGTCATCAGTGCCGAGGTGTCGGCATCGATGTCACGCGCACCGGAGGCGATGACCGTACCGCGCAGCTGGTCGATGGCTTCGCCAAGGCCGAATTCTTCCTCGACCCGCGCGCCATGCCATTCGTGACGGCAGTACAGGCAGACCAGGATATCGGTCCCGGCTTTGGGACGGATGTCGGTGGCGCCGCACTTCGGGCAGCGGTTGAGACCGTCCTTCAGCTCGCTGGCCGAGGTATCGATTGCCACAGGATCGGGCGCTTCCACTTCATCGCGGATGGCCTGCGGCAGTTTGGAGGTGTCCAGCGGGAAGCTGCCGGGCAGGGGAGGGACGTCCTGCGGCGAACCGGGCCCATCCAACGACGCCGCCGGCAAGGGTGGCGGCGTCGCGGGCGCGGATCCGGGCAGCGGCGGTGGGCCGTTTCGGGGATCGGACATGTTGGGTGTACGTCCTGCCGTTACAGGCCCAGTGCCTTGGCCTTGAGCGCGTCGTAATCGCTCTGGGTGATCAAGCCCAGATCGAGCATTTCCTTGGCCTTCTTCAGCTTGGCGACCGGATCGTCGGCCGCCGGGGTGGCCGGCTGCTGCATGCCGCCGACACCGAACATGCCAGACGCCATGCCGACACCGACCAGACCTGCCGCGCCGCCGTTTTCGCCGGCCGACTGGATGCCCTGGGCGACGCTGGCCTGCAGGTTGGAATTGCCGCGCGAACCGGACAGCGCATCGGCGCGCTGCACGGTCTTCAGCAGCTCGCGGGTGTTGGCGTCGTACTCGATCGAGACGATGGCGGTCTTGACGATGGCCAGGCCGCGGTCGGACTTCCACTGGTAACCCTGTTCGACGGCGGCCGACAGGCTCTGCGCGAAGCCCAGCGAGTCCTGCTGCAGCTTGGTGATGCGGTTGCCCTTGCCCGGATCGTTGGTATACAGGCTGAAGGCCGGCGCCAGCGAACCGACCACTTCATTGAACAGCTGGCTGGCGGCGGCGTTGTCCAGATCGGTGAAGTCGAACACCTGGCCCGGCTGCAGGTAGCTGGCCGGCACGAAGTTCTTCACGAACAGGATCGGGTCGACGATCTTCAGCGTGTACGAGCCACGGGTGACCGCGCCTACCTGGGTGTTGAGGAAACCGTCGTCCCAGTAGATTTCCGACTGGGTGCCGAAGCGGTTGTCCGGCAGTTCCTTCAGCGAGACGAAATAGGCCGCCTGCTGCGAACCCGGCTGGCCGCCAAACTTGAAGCGTTCCCAGCTCTGCTTGATGAAGGTGCTGACCAGGCCGTCGCCGGCGAAGATCGACTGCGAGTTCAGATCGTCCGAGCGCCACTCGTAGCCACCCGGTTCGGCGACGAACGCGGTGATCGCGCCGTCCTGGAACAGCAGCAGGCCGTAGCCCTCCGGCACGATGATCTTCGAGCCGTTGCTGATGATGTTGGACGAGCCGCTGGTGTTGGAGCCGCGGCCGGCATTGGTGCCCTGCGGCACCGCCGCGAACAGGGCGGCCGTGGACGGCAGGCCCGCCGGCACGGTGTAGAAGTCCTTCCACTGGTCGGCCAGCACACCGCCAACCGCACCCTTCACCGCCTGTACCAGACCCATGACCAACTCCCTGTGATTCGAAGGCAGGCACCATGCCTGCCGAGCTGGACTGAATATAGCAGCGGTGGAGGACGGCAGTAGTGCCGGAACATGAATCCGGATCAGCGCCGGCCAGTGCCGGTTGGCCCGGCCCGTACCGCCTGCAGCACGGCCGCCATGTCCAGCGCCCCCGATCCGGACGCCAGTGCCTGTGCGAACAGCGCGTCGCTGGCGTCGATCAAGGGCGCATGCATGCCCACCTCATGGGCGGCAGCGGCTACCAGCCCACTGTTCTTGCGCACGTCGGTGATCGACGCCTGCACGCTGAAGTCACCACGGATCATTTTGTCCAGCTTGATTCGCGATACTTCGCTGGCCATCGGCCCTGCGTTGAGCACCTGCGCGAAGCGATCAAGCTCGATGCCGTGTGCTTCGGCGAAGTACACCGCTTCGGCCAAGCCGGTGACCAAGGTGATCAGGTACAGGTTCACCGCCAGTTTCATGCGCAGTGCGGACGGCACTGCACCACAGCACACCGTTTGCCTGCCCATCGGTGCAACCAGTGGGGCGGCTGCCGCGAGGTCGACATCGGCACCGGCCAGCAGGATCACCAGCTGCGCCGCTTCGGCCTGCACGCGTGAGCCAGACACCGGCGCTTCCACGTAGCGGCCGCCCGCGGCGCGGATCTGTTCGGCCAGCGCCTGTGAGTACGCTGCCGAGCTGGTACCCATGTTGATCAGCAGGCGGTCCTCGACCCGCTCGCCAAACGCCGCGCCATGCCGATCGAGCACGCTGTCGATGGCATCGTCATTGGCCAGCATCAGGATGAGGGTGTCGCAGGCCGCGAATACCTCGTCCACCGCCTCGCAGACGTTGATGCCGGCGGTGCGCGCGGCCGCATGGTTGCGGTCGGAGCGCGACCAGCCGCATACCTCGTAACCTGCGCGAGCCAGATGGGCCGCCATGGGCGTTCCCATCACTCCAAGTCCCAGGAATCCGATGCGCATGATGGACGTCCGCTGGCCGCAGATCGCCCATCATGCCATGGGCAGTGGCCGCTAGAGCATGTAAGGAATCTTGAACGCCAGCGTGAAGTCCGGTGCGTCCGGGGTCAGTCCGATGCCCAGCAGTGTCACCAGCGTGGTGTGCTGGTTCAACGCATAGGTCACGCCCAGGTTCAGTGATGCCGCATTGGCGTCACTGCCGATCACCTTCATCCACTTGCCGCCCTGGAAGCGGGTGGAGGCGCGGGCGCTGATGCGGTCGCTGAAGGACAGGCTCAGGCTGGTCCGCTCGTTGAATGCGAAGGCAACACCTGCACCGAAGTACACCGAGCCGCCCAGCTTCACGTCGCCTGGGTTGACCGTATCCGGATTGCTGTCGATGTCGCTGAAGCCGCGAGGGATGGAGTGCACGTACCCGATGTTGGCGAACAGGATGGCCGGGTCAGCGGTCTTCACCATCGACAGGCCGAGGTTGGCCTGCCATACGCCGTTGCCAGTGGGCTGCTCGCGCGGCACGGCGAAGCGGATGTAGTCGTCGTCATCGCGCTCGATCACCTTCCAGTCCAGGCCGTAGGGTGCGCGCCCGGTGGGGGCGGTGACACCGGCCGTGAGCACGGTCTCCGGGCGCCAGCCGCGTTCGCCGAACAGCCGGTAGTTCGCGCTCAGTGCAATGTCGCCCAGGCCGTTGCCGTTGGTCTGCTCCTGCGCGATGGCGGCCGCTGCACCGCCGGCGCCGCCTTTCTGGTATACGGTGCGCCGCGCCAGGTAGGGCACATCCAGGTTGAGGGTCAGGTTCGGGCTGACGCCCCAGCGGGCCGCCACGTTATAGGTCAGCGAGTCGGACTCCACGTTCTCGATGGCGATATTGCCTAGGAAGATGGCGTCCAACGCGAGGAAGCCGTTGAGGGTGAGCTGCTTGCGGTCATAGCGGGCGTAGGTGAGGCTGTTCTCGATGGTGAAGCGACGGGAGAACAGGGCCGATTGCTGCTGCTTCACGTCGTCCACGCTGCGCCGCGACTCCTGCTTGGCCTGTTGGGCCTCGGCAGCGGTACTGGCGTAGCCCTCGCTGCTCGGTGGAACCGCGGCGGCCGCTGCCTGCGCCAGTGGTGCGGCCGGTGGGGTCGAGGCTGGGCCAACCCGCCCGCCCAGGCGTGCCTGCATGGCCTGCACCTGCATGTCCAGTTCGCGCAGCCGCCGCACCTCCTGTGCGTAGTTGGCTTTCAGCTGTTCCAGCTGGTTGGCCAGGGCCTGCACGTCTGCGCCATCGTCAGGCGTCGGCGGCACGGCAAGGGCGGTGCCCGCCAGCGCCGCCAGCGCCAACGGGGTGATCCTCATCAGGGTGTGCATGTTCGTGTCCTGCGTTGTGGAGCGTTTCCCCCAATGCCAGGCCCTGCTACTGGCCCGGCCCCATGCCGCGGTTCAACGCAATCGCCTGGGCCACGTTCTGGCTCAACGGCAGGTTGCCGCCCACGGCGTTGCGCACCAGCGCCAGCCGCAGCTGGTTGCTGGCGATCTGGCCGTCACCGGTAAGGGCGATGCCCTGGCCGACGCTGCCATTGCGGATCCACTGCTGCACCAGCCCCTGGCCATCCACCTGCAGCAGCAGGCGTGCCTGGTTGCCTTCCAGCACGGCCGTCGCGCTGGCGCCGGCCTGCTGCGCGGTGACGTTGCCTGCGCCATCAGAGAGAACAGCCGGCACGCCACCCTCGCGGACGGTCAGCGTGGTGACGTTGCGCGCGACATTGCCATCGCCGGCCACCTGCACGCTCTGCACCAGGCCGCTGGCATTGGCCAGGCCGCTGCTGTCGATGCTGCGTCCGTGGGTATCGGGCAGCGGCGCATCGGCTGCCGTGACATGCACGCTGGGCTGGAAGCTGAGCTTCGGCGCGCCACCACCGCGGAAGTCCATGCCCAGGGTCAGGCTGCCCTGCAGGGTCGTGCCGTTGCTGGCCTGCCACTGCGACACCATGGTGACCCCGAACCAGGCAACGTTGTTGCCACCCACGGTGTAGCGCCCCCGCATCAGGCTCAGCTCCGGGTCGGGGATTTCCGTGAGTCCACGCCCGGTCCTGCCGTCGGCGGCCTGCAGGGGCAGGGCAGGGGCCATCAGCAGCAGCGCCATCCATACGTGTTGACGGAACATGGTCGTACCTCCTCAGAACAGGTCGGCGTGGCTGAAGCCGAAGTCGACCAGTTCGGCATCGGTGATCGGCCCTTGCCGCGCATAGAGCGCGCGGGCACTTGGCCGTTCGCTGGGTTGCAGAAGAACGGTGTTGCGATCGAAGTCGCTGCCGATCACCACGAAGACCGCGCGAGATGGCCAGGCAGCCAGGAACTCCGGCAGCGCCAGGCTGCGGTTGCCGAGGATCGGGTCGGCCACTTCCACGATGCCGTTGCGGACCTGCTTGAGCACCACGAAATGGCGGAAGCCGCGCACATCCATCAGCACCAGTCCTGGCACGCGAAGGGTGCGCAGTCGTGTTTCATCGATGCGGTAGCCCCGGCCACGCATGCCGAGCGATTCCACGTAGCGCTTGATGTCGAGCAGGGAGAAGCCGCGTTCGGCCACCAGCGCTGGATCGGAAACCCCCATCATTCCTTCGATCACCGTCGCTTCGTCGGTCTGCAGGTGATAGGCATGGCGCAGGATGGTCGCCAATGCGGCCGCCCCGCAGCTGTAATCGGTGTGCTGGCGCACCACGTTGCGGTAGCGCCGCTCCTGCATGCTTTCCACCTTCTGCTGCAGCAGCGCGCCATTGGGCAGCACGCCGGCGAAGTGGACCTCGCCCGCCCATGCCGATGCGGTGCCCATCAGCAACAGGAAGGCCAGCAGGCGCATCGATGGAGGGCAACGGATCATCTACGTTCTCCGGCGGCAGGGGGGAGCCCCTGTCCCAAGGGGGAGGAGGAACAGGGGCTCCCGGGGACCCGGCCATTGGCGGACGGCCGGGGTGTTGCGCTTACTCGCCGCTGCCACCACCGCCGCCGGTGCTGGGCTGGGCAACTGCCAGGGCCAGGCTGTTGGCCTGCAGGTTGCCGGTGCCCGCGGCAACGTTCACGCCGATGTTGCCGGAGGCGCCCGAGAAGGCACTGCCGGACAAGGCCGAGGTGTTGGTCGCATTGACGTTCACCCAGCGCGTGGTGCTGACCGTGCCGCTGAGGCTGGCATACAGGTCGGCCACGCCCAGTTCGACGAACTGGCTGGTGCCACTCTCACGCGTATCGAAGCCCAGGCCGCCCACCCCCGGCCGGTTGGGGTTCATCGTGGCGTTCTGGATCTGGTTGTCCAGATCGATATGGCCGGTGCTGTTGCCACCCGGGTGCGGCAGCTCGCCACTCCACGTATCCAGGTAGTAGTTGGCCATCTGGTAGGCGTTGCCGGTGCCGCGGTAGGTGCCCGCGCCATAGGCCAGTGTCAGGCCGCTGACGCCGCCACGCATGCCGACCTGCACGGTATCGGTGTAGGACTGCACGAAGCCGGCATTGCTGACCGTGTTGCCGGTGGAGACCTGGTTGGAGCTGATGCTCGACTGGGCCACCGCCGTGGTCGCGACCGAGGCCGCGAGGGCGTTCTTCTGCTCATTGTTGTTGCCCGAGGCGATGTTCACGCCGATGTTGCCGGACGCGCCGCCAAAGGCGTTGCCGCTGAGACCTGCGGCGTTGGTGACACCGGAGTTCATGGTGGCGTTGCCGAAGCCGGCCTGGTTGACGAACACCTCGGCGTCGGCCATGCCGAAGCTGAAGGACGCATCGGCCGCAGATAGTGAGGCCGCGTTGTCCTGCGCATTGTTGTCGCCGGAGACGACATTGAAGCCCAGATTGCCCGAGGCACCGGCGCCGACGCTGTCACCGATCGACGCGCTGTTGGTGACCAGGCTGTTGCTGGTGGCGTTGTTGCTGATCGACTGCCGGTTGTCGATCACGGCAATGGCCGCCGAGTCGAGGTCGATGTCACCGGTGATGTTCGGGTCGCCGGAGAAATTGATGTCGGTGCTCAGGCGCAGGTCCTTCTCCAGGTTCACGTCGACGCCGTGGTTGTTCTTTTCCTTGCGTTCGTCGGCCTGGATGTTGCTGTGCTTCTGCACATTGACGTTGACGGTGCGGTTGCGCACGTCGTTGTCGGTGTGGTTGTGCGTGTCGTTGCGGGTCTCGCTGACGGTGTGGTTGTGGTTGATGTTCGCGTTGGCGTTCTGGTTGTCCCAGCCATTGGCCGCAGCGGCGGTCGAGGCAGTGGCAATCGCCATGGCGAGCATGGTCTGTTTGACGGTCGCTTTCATGGTGCCCTCTCTCTCATCAGGTGGTGCATCGGTTGGGTGGTTGTCACGGGCGGTCCTGCACGACCAGGCCCAGTACGTTGGCCGTGTCGTTGCCGTTGCCCGCGATCTGATTGAGTTGCAGGACCCCGTCGAATCCCCGCAGTGCGGTGCTGGCTACACCGGCGCTGCGGGTGCCCGTCGCGACGCCGCGACCGGTGTCGTCCCGCCCCCCTGCCAACGCGGAACCCTCGGCGGCCAAGGCCGTATCGTCGGTTTCGCGTATGCCCTGTCGGGCCAGCGTCGCGCTGACGACGTTGAGCGTCGTGTTGGCGATGCCGCTGGCCTGGTTGATGGATGCGATGCCACTGGCACCGGCCAGTGCGTCACCGCCAATGAACGCGGTGGCCTGCAGCGGCCCGGACAGCACGCGGTTGCCCTGCTGCAGTTGCCGGGCATTGATCGCCACGTCGGCGCGATCGCCCTTGGCGATACCCCGCAGGTTGGCCTGCACGTTGAGGTCGCCGGCGGCCTGGCTCACGGCGATGGCACCCGTCGCCCCGGCCAGTGCGTGGCCGTCGATGCGGGCCACGTCGAGATAGGCGAGCATGCCGCCGTAGTCATCGGCGCGGGTCGCCCAGGGCGCGGCAGCGAGCAGCAGAAGCAAGCCTTGCAGGGCCTTCATTTTCCACCTGCCGGGGCCGTGCCCTGCAGGGGGAACTGGGCCAGTGCGCCGCGCACGGTATCGGCGATACCGCGGGTGTTGCTGCCGACCGCACCAAGCGGACCGCTCATGGCGCCCCCGAGGTTGCTGCCGACCATGCCATCACCACCGCGGCCAAGCGTGCCGCCCAGGGCCTGCTGGGTGACCCGTTCAACCGTAGTGCCGCCCGGTGTCGCGACGGACGCTGCCTGGCCGGCACCCATGCCGGCATAGTCCTCGTCGCTCAACTCGTCCATGCCGTTCGTCGTGCCACCGGCGCCCAATGCGGTGGCGATCTCGCGCTGTGGCTTCGGGTCGGCAATCAGCGCCATGCCCGGTGGTGCCATGCGATAGGCCGGCCGCGCGGATACGTCCCGCAACAGGACGATTTCGCCCGGCTGTGCCTTCACGCCCTGGCGGGCGCCGGACGCGGATGCGCCCGCGCCAACCAACAGCAGGGCGATTGCCAGTGCTGCGGCCAAGCAGCGAATCAGGGTGGTGCCGTCCATGCCGATCTCCCGCGATGGGTGCGGCGGAACCACGCATCAACCGTGCCAACCTGGAAGTGCCCACCCGCCAATGTCGGGACCGTGCAGCACCTGACCGTGCTGCTGCCACGGTGTTACAGGCACGTCGCGGAATCGTTGGGATTTCGAAGCCCCAGGCACCGCGGGGCAAGGGCGGCGGGCAACTGTCGCATGGGTGTTACAGGTGGCGCCGCCGTCTGCAACGGTGCCGGTTCAGCCACGAATTTCTTGACGCATTGCTCATTGCGCTGCCGTTTAGGGAAGCGCTAGGATCCGCCCAACAAAGGCCGCCCCGGTGGCCGTAGAGGTCCCGGCGGGGGGGCGGCACGCCGGCGATTGCCTGACAGTCCGCCGACGGTGTCCGGATGCTGGGGGAAGCATGGCAGCGGTCCCGGAGGCTTCTACGTCACGTTGCGTGCTCTGGTTTGGCGAGCCGTTGGCGAACGAGCGCAGTGCGCTGGCGGCAGCAGGCTGGTATGTGCGCAGCATCCATCCCGATCCCGCCATGGCGATAGGCCTGCGTGGGCGCGATCGATTGCTCGCCGTACTCGATCTGCGCCATCTCGATGCGGCGTCGCTGCAGCTGCTGGCACCGTGGATCGAGCAGCACCAGCATCTGCCCTGGCTGGCGGTACTGCCACCGGGCGCCGGACCCACATCGCCGGCCTGGCTGCCGTTGCTGCAGCGATGTGGCGCGCGCTTCACGCTGCCGTTCGGCCTGCAGGACCTGGTCTGCGCAATGCGCCAGCAGTTCGATGCGGATGATCCGCCTGTCGATGCAACCTGCAGTGGGTACGGACCGCACGCATTGATTGGCGAAAGCGCTGCGCTGCATGCGGTGCGCACGGTGCTGCACAAGTTCGCGCCGGTGGAACTGCCGGTGCTGGTCACCGGCGAAACCGGTACAGGCAAGGAACTGGCTGCACATGCGCTGCATGCGCTGTCGGGGCGCGCCGGCAGGCCTTTCATTGCGGTGAACTGTGGTGCGATTCCGGCCAGCCTGGTGCAGTCGGAGCTGTTCGGCCACGAACGTGGCTCGTTCACCGGTGCCGACAAGCGGCAGATCGGCGTGTTCGAATCCGCCCATGGCGGTACGGTGTTTCTTGATGAGGTAGGCGATCTGCCGGCAGAAGCGCAGACCAGCCTGCTGCGCGTGCTGCAGGAGGGAACCTTCGAGCGCGTGGGCAGCAGCCAGCCGCTGCGCGCGGACGTGCGGGTACTTGCCGCGACCCACGTCGAACTGGAACACGCGGTGGCGCAGGGGCGGTTCCGCAGCGATCTCTACTACCGCCTGAACGTGCTGCGCCTGCTGATGCCACCACTGCGCGAGCGCGGTGCCGACGTGCAGCTGCTGGCCGAGCACTTCCTGCGCTGCTTCCGGTTGCGCCACAGCGTGCGTGCACGCGGCTTCGCACCGGCCGCACTGCAGGCGATGCGGCGCTTCGACTGGCCCGGCAACGTACGCGAACTACTGAACCGTGTGCAGCGTGCAGCGATCATGGCCGAAGGCGAGCTGATCAGTGAGCGTGACCTGGAGCTGGGCGCATCGGCGGCGGTCCTGCCGGCGGCGATGCTGCACGATGCACGGGGGCAGGCCGAGCGCGATGTACTGCTGCAGACCCTGCGCCAGACCGGCTACAACGTCTCCGAGTGCGCGCGGCAGATGCAGATATCGCGGGTCACGGTGTATCGCCTGTGCCGCAAGCACCGGTTGGAACTGCCTGCACAGCGCTGATCAGCCGGCCGCCAGGTGCTTGAACAGGCGCAACGGTTTGCCCGCGACGCGCTCGATCACGCCCTTGGCTTCCAGGTCCAGCTGCACGGCCTTCAACCACCAGCCGGCGGTGGCACCTGCCGGGAACAGCGCGGCGGGCAGGTGTGGCAGCAGTGCCTGTTTCGCCTGCGCGACGGTCAGGCCGGGCGGTTGCGCGGGCAGCGCCCGCAGCAAGGCATGGCGCATGGCGAGGTACTTGGCGCGATCCACGCGCTGGATGTGCCCGGGCGTGGTGATGCTTTCGATCTCGATCCGTTCGGGCTCAGGCATGGGTATCTCCCGTGACCTCGATGCGTGGGCTGCGGAAGCCCATGGCAATCCACGCCTTCATCAACCGGGCATAGAAGCGCAGCGACCGGGTCTTCAGGTTCGGCACATCGTCAGGAAGCACAGACGCATCAGGAAGATCACTGACCATGGTCCGCATCTCCACGGCAGGTCTTGTCGATGCCGGCCACAACAGGCCATGCAGGCTCAGCCAATGGCCGCCGCTGAACTCCAGGAAGAGCGGCGTATTGCAGCAGCCCGCCAGCACGCGGCGGCTGCCGCCCCTGCTGGACAATCGCAAGGCACGCAGCATGGAATGTCCGGCATCGATGCTGACGCGATCCTTGCGATGCATTACGAAGAGCGTCTGGCCATGCCGGCCCAGTACGGCCGGTGCGCGGGGCAGCGCCTGCAGCATGGCGCCGGCCTTGCGGCAGCTGTCGCAGCAGCATTCGACGGTGGCAATGGGACGGCCCGTGGCGGTCAGGCGGACCTGGCCGCAGGCGCAGGCAAGGGACTGATGGGAGGGCATCTGCATTTTCTCCTGGGGTAGTCATCCTCTCGACGAATCGGGGCGCCGGGAATCGACACCATCCGCCTTCAAGGGCGCTTCATCCGGTAGCGGACGCGGTACAGGTCCAACCCTGCACCGTCCGCGCGCCGCGCCGAATAGGTCAAGCTGCCGGGTTGCGAGCCATCCAGCATCGCGCCGTAGCTGTCGCCGGAGGCCTCGTTCAAGAGGGAGGGCAACGCATGGCCGGCGTCATAACGGCCTCCACGCTCGTAGGCAATGAACTGGCGCACCGGTGCACTGCCGAAGTCCAGGGCGCGGGCAAACACCACCGTGCGGCCGTCACCGAGGAAGGTGGCATCGAACTCCTGCGCTGCGGTATTGAGGTCTCCCGGCAGCGGCCGTGCCGGCTGTGCCATGCCACGGACCATCGCTGCGACGTAGATGTCATGGCCACCCGCACCGCCCGCACGATCGCTGGAGAACAGCAGCGTGGCTGCGTCCGGCGAGAGCATCGGCGCGAATTCATCGGCCGCGCTGTTCACTGCCGGGCCAAGATTGACCGGCTCCCCGAATCGACCGTCGCTCCCCATGCTGACCCGATACAGATCGTCGCCGCCCTGGCCACCTGCGCGATCCGAACAGAAATACACCATGCGGCCATCGGCGGAAAAGGCGGGATCGAAGTCGCGCCCCGGCGTGTTGAACGGCACCGGCGTCGCCGGCCGCCAGCGCTGCCCATCGTTGCGGGAGACCCAGATGTCATACCCGCCCGGACCGCCGGGCCGGTTGCGGCTGAACCACAGTGCGGTTTTCCCGTCCGGACTCAAGGTCAGTCGAATCTCGTCGTATTGCGTGGATGCAACGCCCGGGGCAAAGCGCTCGGCGGGGCCGACGATCCGCAGCACCCTTGATGGAGACGCGGGAGGCGACGCAGCAACCAGCAGCATCACGGCCAGCAGCGCCTTCATGCCTGTCGCTCGAAGTCGCTGACCCAGTTTGTTTCCCAGCTGCGCCCACCATCGGCCGAGGCCGCCTGTTCCCAGCGCGCCGAGCGCGGGGTAATGCGTGACCAGATCACCCGCGTCTGGATTGATCGACCGTCGTGCTGGTCTTCGCCGAAGAAGCGGCCGACACCGGCCTGGAAACCACCACGCAGTGGCGCGCCGATCCGGGTCGGCTCGCGGCCATCCAGCCACCAGCTCAGCCAGTGCTGCTCCGCCGCATTCCAGGCACGGATGCCCATGCCGCGCAGCGGTGCTCCAGGCACGTCCATCAGGTTGTCACCCACGTTGCCGAATCCTCCCAGGACCGGCCAGTTGTGCAGGGTGCCGTTGAACGCGTCCCACGCGTCGCTGCCTGCCAGCCGAGCGCGCAGGCGACGATGGCGCACGTTCCAATGGCCCACCAGGAAATCAAAGTCGCCCGGTGCATCCGGCAGCTTCGGAAGCGGAGAGGGGACCGCAGCAGTTCGGCGGAACCAGTTGCGCCAGTTCACTTCCCAGTGCGCACCGGCATCGTCGGAGAACGCCTGTTCCCACCACGGCTCCTCGCCGTGGATGTCATGCCAGCGGAACCACACATCGATGGGGCGCCCGTCGATCCGGTCGGTGCCACGGAAGCTGCCGGCATCGCCCTCAAAGCCCCCGCGCACGGGGGCTTCGATATGGGCAGGATTGCGGCCATCGATCCACCAGATCGACCACGTGGAAGACACTGGATCAAATGCACGCACGCCCAGCCCCCTGTAGGGGGCCGAAGGCAGCGCCATCACGTTGTCATCAATGGTGCCGAGCCCGCCCAGGGTGAGCCAGACCGCGCTGGAGCCGGTGAAAGACTCCCAGCGGGTATCGCCGACCAGGCGCTCCTTCAGGCGTTGGTGCCGGACCCGCCAGTTGCCCTGCAACCATGTCCAGTCTTCGCTGTGGCTGGCCAGGGCCCACCCGGAGGGCAGGGCGGTGGACGCTGCCGCGGCGGCCAAAGTGGCCAGGAACTGCCGTCGATCCATGTGCGTGATCCCCTACCGAAGGTGCCTCCATCGTTGCGGGCAGGAGGGGGGATTGACCACGCAGATATCGGGGCTCAGGCTAAGCCACACTTATGGTGACCCAACGCCAGCTTCCGTCGCTTGCCGCCATCCGTGCCTTCGAGGCGGCGGCGCGGCTGGGCAGCTTCGCGCGTGCCGCCGAAGAGCTCGACACCAGCGCGGCATCGGTGAGCTACCACGTGCGGCGGCTGGAGGCCCAGACCGGTACCTGCCTGTTCCTGCGCCATGCACAGCACGTAGAACTGACGGCGACGGGGGCCAGCGTCGCGCAGGAGGCCACCCGGGCATTCGATGCACTGCGCGCCAGCTTCATGCGCGCCGCAGACATGGATGCGGCGCGACTGCGCCTGTCTGTACTGCCCACGCTGGGCACCAGTTGGCTGACGCCGCGGCTGGGCACGTTCCGCGCCCGCCACCGGCAGTTCGTGCTGGAGCTGGACCTGTCGGCAGCGCCGCAGGATCTGGCCGCCGGTCACTTCGATGCGGCCATCCGCAATGGCCAGGGCGAATGGCCAGGTCTTCAGGCAACTCCTTTGTTTCCCAGCGTGTTCACACCGTTGTGTGCGCCGGCGCTGCTGCCAGCGGCCCGTGGGCTGGGCAGCAGCGCGCTGGAAATTCCCCTGCTCGGGCGGCCGGACTGGTGGGCTCTGTGGTTTGCCGCGCACGGGGACCTTCCACCGCCGGCACCGGAGAGTTTCGTCGCGCCCTTTGCCGTCGAGCATCTGGATGTCGGCGCCGCGATCGCAGGGCAGGGCATCGCCATTGGTTCGCCGATCCTGTTCCAGGCCGAGCTGGACAGCGGGCGTTTGGTGCAGGCGCATCCGGGGGTGGCCAGCGACGGTCGCAGCTTGTGGTTCGTGGCACCCACGGCGCGAGGTGGCAGTGCCAAGGTCATTGCATTCCGTGACTGGCTGGTCCAGCAGGCCGCCGAGGCGCGGCATGCAGCCCGCCATTACCTGGCCCGGGCGGTAATGCCATGAGTCAGAGCCCCGAACTGCTGCGGCGCCTGCTGCGCGCCAAGGACCGGATGGATCGGGCCAGCCATGAGGAATGGCCCGTCGCGCGCCTGGCTGAGGTCAGTGCGGTGTCGCCGGCGCACTTCGCCCGCTCGTTCAAGCAGGCCTTCGGGCTGCCGCCGCACCGTTATCTGCTCAGCCGCCGCATCGAACGAGCGGTGGCGCTGCTGCGTGATACCGATCTGGCGGTGACCGAAATCGCCGCGCAGACCGGATGGCGCAGCCTGGGTACCTTTGGCCGCATCTTCCGTGACATCACCGGTGACAGCCCGGGCACTGTGCGCGAGCGTGAGCGTGCTGGCCAGGCGGCGTCGGCCAGTGTGCCGGAATGCCACGCACGCGCCGCGCAGCGCCCCCGCCTGGACACATCCGTGCTGGAACAACGTCGCCGTCGCGCGCCGGCGGTGGCACTCGCCGTGGAGCGTCAGGCCGGCACGGCAGGAGCGGTACAAGGACTGCCGGCATCGGCTTCAGGGTCACTCGCGGCGAGCACACCTTCAAGACCAGAAACGTCGGTGTCCAGGAGGCAGGTCGCAAACATCAGGAAGCGGTAGGCGTCGGCAAAATTCGAACCGAGCCCAAATGAAATCCTGACCGCGCCACAATCTCCCTTGTCCAGGATCTTCTCATCGAAGGCGGTGCAGTCGAGGATCTTCCCGGTCTTGTCCAGTTCGCAGTGCTCGGCACCCGCAGTTGCATAGGTTGCCTGCTGGACAGCTCCGAGGTTGCAGAAGCATCCGTTGCGCAGGGTGATGCCGAAGCGGTCGGCGAGGTGCTTGACGCGGGCATGCGGCACGATCGAGCCATAGCAGTCGAAAAAGTTGAGCATCACCGTCGCTCCTTTTCGCTGTGCCGGCGGGCCGTACACGCGGCACAGTGGTGTGTCGCCGCGCACGGTATGGCGAAGCGCGGCAAGACGCACCTCGATCCACCGGGCCAGTGCAGTGGAGTGCAGCGCGAGGGCTTCGGCGCCGCCCATTCGTGCCACGAAGGCAAAGCCCCGGGCGATCGCCGGGAACGCGGCGTAGTTGGGTGTTCCCACCTCAAAACGTTGCCCGGCATCGCGATACAGCAGCCGCTCGGTGGGCGACCAGGGGCCTGAGTAGTAGCAGACTCCGCCACCGGCAAAGGACGGTGGCCTGAGCAGTTGCAGCGACGAGCGGCGGGCAAGCAGGCAGCCTGCGCCGGTGGGGTAGCCGAAGATCTTGTAGAACGAGGCCACCACAAAATCCGGTTGAAGGGTGCCGCAATCCAGCCGCGCCTGCGGGACCAGTGCGGCTGCATCGCACAGCACCATCGCACCGTGCGCCTGCGCGCGGGCGATCCAGGCGAGGTCATGCCGCGCGCCGGTCGCGTTGGACTGGGCGGGAAAGGCCAGCAGGTGTGGGGCGCCGTCGCCCAGCCGCTGCAGCGCACGCCGCATCAGGTCGTCGTGCAGCAGCAGATCGTCGTCCAGAGGGATGTACTTCACCGAGGCGCCCTTGGCCCTGGCGTATTCGCGCAGTCCATGCACCGACGTGTGATTGTCCTTGGTCAACAGCAGCTGCGTGCACGGTTGGAACGGAAACGATTCCGCCACAAGCCGGATCGCGCTGCTGGCGTTCGCAGTGAATATCACTTCGTACTCGTCCGGAGAGCAGTCAAAGAAGGCGTAGATGGCATCCCGCGCCTCCTGGTATGCCGCCTGCGAGGCCTTCGATCCGCTATGCGGATTTCCCAGGATTGCGTGCTTCAACGCCTGCAGGTCCTGTTCGAGCAGGCTTTCGGGTGGCAGGGTTCCGCCTACATGATCCAGATACGTGACGTGCTGCTCGTCCAGCCGTGCGTACTCCTCGTTGCGCATCTTCTCTACCGATGCGTCGGGGAAGCCGGGATACTCAGCCAGGAACTCCGCCTTGGCAGCGGTGAATGCAGCGAGCCCCTGTGCCTC
This sequence comes from Stenotrophomonas sp. GD03877, assembly GCF_029840555.1. NCBI lineage: Bacteria > Pseudomonadati > Pseudomonadota > Gammaproteobacteria > Lysobacterales > Lysobacteraceae > Stenotrophomonas > Stenotrophomonas sp. GD03877. Next base: position 58,989 of record NZ_JAOCCT010000004.1, read on the forward strand.
CTGCACGGCGATTGCGCACTCGACGCCCGCGCTGGACGCGCGATGGGTCAGCTGCTGGCAGCGCACCAGCGGCGAGAAGTCGGGCGACGCGATGTCCACCGTCGTGCCCGCATTGGCGGGATCGGCCTGGCCGCGCAGCAACCATGCCTCCACCCGGTAGCATTGGTCAGGCACGTCCTTGCCGAACTGCGCCAGCATCAGGTCCAGGTAGTGCTCACGGGTGCGGGTGTCGCACTGGTTGAACTCTTCGAGCAGGATGCAGGCATTGAACAGGAACTCGCGCGCACCGGCTGCGTCGAGCGAGAACGACAGGGGATGCAGCCCAGCAGGCACGTCGTTGGCCCGGGACAGCCCTTCGATCGCGAAGGCGCGGGTGATCGGCGACGGGTCGGTCAGGCTCAGCGCCGCGTCCATCAACCGGGAAGGCATGCCGAAATGCAGCTGCGATTGCTGGCGGGTGAGTTCGAAGAGCTGGTTGTAGTGGAACATCGTCGCGTAGACACGCCCCCCGGCCGCAGCACGCGCCGGAACTCCCTGGCCACGCGCGCCTTGTCGGGCGGGAACATCAGGCCGAAGCCGCAGACAATCACATCGAAGCTGTTGTCATCGAATGGAAGCTCTGCCATGTCCACGTCGGCCAACAACGGAACGTTCTGCTGGATCTCGGGGTTCAGGACACGTCGGGCCATGTCCACCGCAATCTGCGAGAGATCGCTGGCCACCAGCCGCAAGCCCCGTGGCCGCGCAAGATCCTCATACAGGCTGGCGGTGATCACCCCGGTGCCGCATGCCACTTCCAGCACGTCCTTGACCGCGAACCCTGCATCGATGTCGCTGGCGATTTCCCCGGCCAGCAGCATCCCGTAAGGCTGGAAAATGCGAGGGCTCAATATCCGCTCATAGAATTCCATGAAGGTACTGAGCGACCAGCGGCTGTCGGACACAACTTTGCATTGGCGTTGCGTTACGTCCTGCATGATGCGCTCCCTGTCGGCGTGATGGTGCCGATGAATCCCGGTCCGCGCGGTTATCGCATGCGCCCTCAGGCGCGTGCGTGATTGGCATCACATTAAGTTGACTTAATGCCGGGGCGGATTATCCGCCGTCGCGGAACTGCGTATTCATCCGCTTTTGGGGAGGGCCATGTACTTTTGATTCCTTCACGTTCGCCGTCCCAGCCATTGGCGCAGTTTTGGAGAAGCAGAACCGCCTCGTCGGGGCGTAACGTAGGCGCACTTGAGAGGAGGTGCTGCATGTCAGATATGGTGAACACGGTCGGCCTGTATGTGCGCGACCAGGATGAGGCGCTGGCGTTCTACGTCGGCAAGCTCGGTTTCGAAGTGCATACCGACGTGCGCAATGGCAGCTACCGCTGGCTGACGGTACGCAGCCCAGGCCAGGACGGTTTCCAGCTGGGCCTGTTCGTGCCGGGTCCGCCCACCCACGATGCGGCCACCGCGCTTTCGCTGCAGCAGCTGGTGGCCAAAGGCGCAATGCCGCCCCTGGTGCTGGCTGTGGATGACTGCCAGGCGCGTTACACGCAGTGGTTGGCACAGGGCGTGGAATTCACCCAGGAGCCGATCGAGCGCTTTGGCGCCGTCGACGCCGGATTCCGCGATCCATCGGGCAATGGCTGGAAGATGATCGAAGCCCGTTCCGAAGCGAGGCGCCGGCAATGAGCCGCGGTGGCTGGGCACGGCCCGTGCATCGTTGGACCTCGATCGTGTTCACCCTGGCGGTGATCGCCAACTTTGTGGTGCGCGGGCTGGGGCAGGGCGAGCCTGCGGCGTGGATCACCTATTCGCCGCTGCCGCCGTTGTTCCTGCAGCTGTTCACCGGGTTGTACCTGTTTGCGCTGCACTACAGCGGCAGGTGCCGCAGCGCCGGGCAGGGCGCTGCGGGTTGACGCCGGGTCAGGCGGCAGCGTCGGCGGTGTAGGCCGCCAGCAGTGCGGGAAGATCTTCCATGCGCTGGAAGATCACCTGGGCACCGGCCGCGCGCAGAGCCTCGGGCGTGCTGTGGTGCGGGCCGCCCTCGCTGAAGCCGAACACGGTGGCACCTGCCGCCACACCGGCGGTCGCACCGGTCACGGTGTCTTCAATGACCGCGCAGCGCTTCGGATCCACACCCAGCGCGGCAGCGGCCGCCAGGTAGACGTCCGGGTGCGGCTTGGTGTTCGGCATGTCCTGGCCGCTGTAGACGTGGTCGCCGAAGGCATCGAGGATGCCGACCTTGCCCAGCTGCAGTTTCACCTTTAGCAGATCGGCGCCGGAGGCGCAGGCGATCCGCCCACCGGTGGCCGCAGCGATCGCACGCACGGCCTCGGGTGCCCCCTGGATCGCTTCCAGGTCACGTTCCAGTGCCCGGTTGCGCTGCTGGCGGAACTCTTCAAGCCACGCCTCGGTGAACGGCTTGCCGGTGCGTTCTTCGATCAGTCCGGCCAAGTGGGCAACGGATTGACCAAGGAAGACTTTACCCGCCTGTGCCGGAGTCAATGGCCAGCCACGTTCGGTCAGCATCTCGGAGAGGACGCGGGCCACCAGCGGCTCGGAATCAACCAATACGCCGTCGCAGTCGAACAGCACGGCATCGAAGGGAAAACGGGACATCTACAGCTCCAGGGGGCAATGCGGTGGTGCAATTGCCCGTCATTTTCCCACAGCCATTCTTGCGTGGCACCCGCGCAGGGTGCCACCCATTCCCGGCAGGCCGGTCAACCCAGATCACACCCCGCCGGCTGCGGCCAGGTGCTGGCCGGCAGCATGTTCTTCAGCGAGGCAGGTGCGTTGATGGCCACGTAGCTGGCACCCAGCAGTTCCTCCAGATCGGCGATGGTTACCAGGTAGCTGTCCAGGCTGCCCAGGTTCGCTTCATTGGGGATGATCCAGCTGATCGCCTTGGCCGTGCCGGTGTTCGGATCGCGGGTGATGATCGTCTTCCAGAAGAACTCCGGTGTCGGAATGCCGTGGCTGGAAAGGAAATAGTCGTTGGAGGCGTCGCCGTAGACCACGCCGCCATAGACATCCACCGGCGCGATGTCGCGATAGCACTCGGCCACGTTCTCGGCCTTCACCCAGATGCCCTGGTTGAAGCTGGAGACCTGCGGAACGATGTTGGTCATGTAGTTGGCGCGGCGGATGTAGGTCGCGTTGTAGTCCATGTGATTGGAGGTCACCAGATGACCACGGTCATAGCCGGACTTGATGCTGGCGTAGGAGGCGGTGCTGGTCTGGCCGAGGCAGCCTGCCGGCAGGTCGGGGTCCTTGTAGAAGCTGGACGGCCGGGCAGCCGAGCCGGTGTCGGCGGTCAGGGTGTATTCGTAGCGGGTGGCGCTGTGGATGCTGCAATCGTAGGTGAGCACGAAGCCGCCCTTGTTGAGGGTGACGACCTGGGCTTGGGCAGCGCTGGCGAAGGCACTGAGGACGAACGCGAAGAAGAAGCTTGCAAGGCGCATTGCGGTTCTCCAGCAGAAGTTCAGGGCGCAGCCGTCCGCCACGACCTGGCAGGGCGAGGTCATGGGGAGACGGTGCGGAGTCGGGTGCAGCGGATTGCGGTGGGACGTGACCGCGTTGTTGGGCTGTGGAGGCCCTGCGGTGTCGTAAGCGTCACAAGTTGTCGTCTTTCGGTCAACGATGAAAAGACGAAGCTGTGACAGCGCGCAAGCACTGGAGATGTGTCAGATCACGCGGCACGTGGCTGAAACGCGCGCGTGCTAGGGTGCGGCAGGGAGCGTCCGGATGTGCAATGTGCAGCCAGCCGGAACCGGTTGTTTCCTGCGGTTCACTTGTACTGGTTGTGGCAGGAGCCGCAGCGCAGGGACATCTGTTTCTTGGTCATCTGAGTGCCTGGAATCGGCTCGATGCCAGTGGTCAGGAAGGGATCAGCGGCCAGTCCCTTCTCGGCGGAGCCGTCCGGCCAGATGAAGGTGATTGTCTCGCCGCGCTTCACCGAAGCAAGGCCATGCGACAGGCGGTAGGCACCCACCATCTGGAACATGGCGGCCTGCCGGATCCCGAGATCGGAGCCGATGCTGGCATCGACCACGTTGGCGAGGTCCTTGTAGATGCGATCAGCGGCATTGATCACTTTTCCCATGCCCTTGGCAGCCATAACAGCCACCGGGACCATCAACGTTGCCAGCAACAACTTTCGTACCACAGATGCGTTCATTTCATCTTCCTTGACATTGCGATGATCGTAGAAGCGCGGGTACGCGCCTCGTTCATTTCTTCGTTGGTGAGTACGCCACTGGCATAGGTATCCTCGACCGATCCATAGCCACACATACCGGCTTGCCCGCACATGCGGTTCAGCAGGGCGGAGTCGGTACCACAGGGCACTCCTTTCTGGCAGCCGGCCAGGATCCAAGCGACTTCATCCACCTGCGTGCCGACCTTGAAAGGCTGCATCTGCCGGGTGCGACTGGCGGCGGTGTCACCCATCAGGCCAGCGAGTGCGATGTAGGCTTCGCCGTCGTCCTGCATCAGGACCGCGTCGACCAGTGTCCGGTGATCCTCGACTGAGAAGTTCCTGTCGGTCAGGACAAGCGCTCCCGAAAGCACGGTCTTTTCGATCTGGGCCACGAGACTGCCCTGTTCGGCGGCAAGATCGCGGTAGTGACGCTGTCTTTCGATGGCTTCGGGCGCGGTGACGGCGACGCCATCACAGCGCTGCTTCAGCCATCCGCTGCTGCGCGCAAGTGCATTGAGGCGTTCGCGCGGAATCTCCGCGGCGCTGAGCAGCGTGGCGTCGATCGAGCCGCTGCATTCGCTGTAGACGCGGCTCAGGATCAGGCTGGCACTGCCATCGCCGCTGCCGGACAGGTATTCGAGGTCCGCAATGAGGGGGCGCAGTCGATCTGTGTGGTTGTAGCGATCAAGTACGGAATTCTCGGCGGCGTGTAACGGAGCACCCTGCCGGATCGCGGCGGCGGACAGAGGTTTTGATGCCGCATCAGTGATTGATGGAGAAGGCGCGTGAACCCGGTCGGCTTCAGATCCACAGGCGCCCAGGGAAAGCGCGAGCGCGATGGCGAGGACGGCTGAGGGAGCGGGGAGGGCGCGGCCTGGTATTGACTGGTATCTGGATTGCACGGGTTCCTTTAGCTCCAATGTCCATGAAAGCGCAGGCAGCCGCAGGGTCGCGACTACGCTGGAAAGAGGGGGATGAGGCACCTGGGCCAGGAGTAGGCGCGGGTGCAGCGCTGCACATGGCAGGCAGTGAACGATCGGGTCTTCTACATCGGGCAGCACTCTGGAGCGAGTCCGCTGGCGATGGGCTGGGACGTTCTTGACGTTGCTGAATGATAGCACGTCGCATTCGCATTGAAGGCGGAGCCCTTGCCCGGCGATGCTGCGTCGCAAGGTGTCACCCACCATTCGCACTGGTACGGTCCAACCCGTTGCACCACCACCGACGGGGAGAGGCCACGATGCGCAAGGTATTGCTGCTGTTGATCCTGCTGACCGGGCTGGCGCCCACCGCCTGGGCGGCCACGGTCAAGACCACCCATCGCACCATTCCCAGCTGGGATGGAACGCCTCTCGGGGCCTTCGTCATCGAACCGCAGGACGCGGGCAGCGGGCGGTATCCCTTGCTGGTGATGCCCAGCAGCTGGGCGGTGCCCAGCGTGGAATACGTGGGCGTGGCGCAGTCGCTGGCGCGGCGTGGCTATGTGGTCATCAGCTACAGCTCGCGTGGCTTCTGGGAATCCGGCGGCAGCATCGACATCGCCGGGCCGGCCACGGTCGAGGACGTCAGTGCGCTGATTGACTGGGCGCTGGACAACACCCGCGCCGACCCGTTACGAATCGGCGTTTCGGGCATCTCCTACGGCGCCGGCACCAGCCTGCTGGCGGCGGCGCGCGACCCTCGCATCAAGGCAGTGGCCGCACTGAGCGGCTGGGCCGATCTGCAGGCCTCCCTGTACAGCAACGACACCCCCAGCGCGCAGGGCATCGCGCTGCTGGTTGCCGCGGGCCTGGCCACCGGTCGCCCGGGACCGGAGCTGTCCACCATCAATCGCAATGTGCTGGTCGGCAACTACCAGGGCGCGGTGGACTCGCTGTTGCCGGTGGCGGCGCAGCGCAGCCCCGGGTCCAGCATCGATGAGATCAACGCCAACCAGCCAGCGGTATTCCTGGCCAACGCCTTCAACGACAGCCTGTTCCCGCCGGGCCAGCTGGTGGACTTCTTCAACCGTTTGAAGGGCCCCAAGCAGCTGCAGTTGCGCCATGGCGACCATGCGCTCAACGAAGCCTTTGGCGCATTGGGTATTCCCAACGAGGTCTACGATTCGGTGGGCGACTGGTTCGACCACTACCTCAAGGGTGAAGCCAATGGCATCGACCGGCAGCCCGCGGTGCAGCTGAAGTCGCAGAAGGGCAGCTGGAGCACGTATCCGAACTGGCAGGCGACCAATGCCGGCGCCATCAGCTATGCGCTGACCTCACCCAAAGGGCTTCTGCTACCCACCGGCGGCCTGGCCGAGAGCGGAAGCAGCACCGGCTGGAACTACCGTATCGGCAGTGGCCTGCTGACCGCTGCCAACTCGGGCGTGGCGATGGCCTCCGGCGCGCTGCAGATGATCAATCTGCCGCCAGGCGCCTATGTTCCGTTCGTGGGCCGCAACGCCGCCGGCGTCTGGCAGGGGCCGGTCCAGTGGAGCGCACGACGCCTGGACGGCGCGCCGGAGGTGCGCCTGACCGTCACGCCCAGCCGCGCCAACACCACGCTGTATGCCTACCTGTATGCCGAGGATGTGCTGGGCAACGGCCAGCTGATCAGCCACAAGCCTTACACGCTGCGTGGTGCCACGCCGGGCCAGCCGAAGACGCTGGACCTGCGCCTGGAAGCGAGCAGCTGGAACATTCCGGCCGGCAGCCGCCTGACCCTGGTGGTTGATACGGTGGATCTGCGGTATGCGGGCATCAGCCAGTTGGGTGGGGCGGTGACCTTCAGCTCGCCGGCCAATGCGCCTTCGGTGTTGAAGGTGCCGCTGCATTGATGTGCGTCCGCGCCCGTTGCGGCGGGCGCGGTACACCGGGCCGGAAAACTGCGAGACTCGTGTTTGTCCCGGCAAACGGATGAATCCATGGTCATTGCATGGCTGCTTCTCGGTGCGGTGCTCGCGGCACCCACCGCGAAAGGTGCGCCGATCGATTGGCCGGACACGCTGTTGAAGGATCTGGACGCTGCCGACGCCGCCCTGCGTGGCAGTCATCCGGGCGCAGTGGATCTGCGGAATCCCGGGTTCGGCGCGCAGCTCGACGAGGCCCAGGCGCTTGCAGGTTCGCGTGCAGGTCGGGTCACCAACTACCAGGGCTACTGGTGGGCGATGAAAGGCTATGCGGCGTTCTTCAACGATGGGCATGTCAGCCTCAACGCGCTTGCCGACGCTCCCGATGTTCCAGCGCAGTGGCCCGGGTTCCTGACCGGTTTCGACGGCGATGCGCAGTTGGTCATGACCGTGGATGGTGGCCATGGCCATCCGCCACTTGGGGCGCGATTGCTGTCCTGTGATGGCATCGATGCACAGACGCTGGCTGCGCGCCGGATCGGGGACTTCAGCGGGCGCTGGAACCTGCAGGCCAGCCGCATCCACGGCGGTGGCGAAGTGCTGCTGGAGCAGGGCAATCCGTTCGTGCCCACGCTGAACGCCTGCGTCTTCCAGGTAGATGGACGCGAGAAATCCTACGCACTGCAGTGGCAACCACTGCAGGCGGCACAGCGCAAGGAGCGTCTGGCCGACACCCGGCGCAGCTTCCGCCCGGCGAACGGCTGGCGCATCATGCCCGATGGCGGCTACTGGATCACCACCAGCAGCTTCAATGCCGACCCCACGGAGCAGAACTTCAAGGAACTGACCGCCCTGCTTGAGCAGCTTGCTCCGAAAGCCGAAGCCCTGCAGCAGGCACCGTCGGTGGTGCTGGACGTGCGTGGCAACAGCGGCGGAGCTTCGCAATGGAGCATCGAACTGGCGCGATTGATCTGGGGCCGGGCCGCCGTGGACGTGCTGCCCGACCCCAGCTGGGTGGAGTGGCGGACCTCCGAGGCCAACATCGCCCAGTTGCGCAGCTTCCTGCAGAAGCTGGTGCAGGCGCCCGACGCGTCGCCAGAGCTGCGTCGCATGCTGGAGTCGGTGACGGCGGGCATGGCACAGGCACGCGGCCGGGGTGAGGCGTTGTGGCGCGAGCCGTCCGAGGCCAGCGCAGATACAGCACCAACCTCAGGCCCGGCCGCACCGCTGCGCAAGGGCAGGGTGGTGATCGTGGCTGATGCCGCCTGTGGTTCGGCCTGCCTGGATGCGCTGGACCTGTGGAAGCGGTTGGGCGCGGTGCAGGTGGGCGTCGAGACATCGGCCGACAGTCTCTACATGGACGTGCGGCCAGAGCGGCTGCCAAGCGGGCTGGCCAGGATTTCAGTGCCGATGAAGGTGTTCCGGGGGCGGGTGCGTGGTTCGAACGAACCGCACGTGCCCGATCATCGCTATACCGGCGACATGCGGGACACCGCAGCACTTGAGGCGTGGATCTCCGGACGATGATCCCGTCCTGGTGGCGTACCGGTGAAGCAGTTCCGGCACATTAAACCTTTTCACCGGCAGCTGCATCCAACCCGCAATGAGCCCGGCAACCGCTGCTGCAGCTCTACTGAACGAAGGAGCCCTCGGATGTGCGAACTGCCTCGTACTGCGCTTCAATGCGCGATGTTGATCATGCTGGTGCCTTTCGCAGCAGGTGCTGCGGTCACCGAAGTTCCGTTCGAGCTGGGCAAGGATCACCGGATCTACGTGGAGGGTACGATCAACGGCTCGCGACCACTGCGCTTTCTCGTCGATACAGGCGCGTCGGCCATCGCCGTTGCCAGGCGCATCCAGCAGGACGCGAAGCTGGTCATTGACGACCAGAGTGAGAACACCGGTTCCGATGGCGTCACGCTTCTCGCCTACAGCACGCACAACGCCGTGCAGATCGGCGGCGTGCAGCGACCGATGGGGGCCGTGGTGATCGACTACACGGGGCGCCCCTTCGATGCAGTACTGGGCTGGACCTTCTTCCAGGGCAAGGTGCTGGAGATCGACTACGACCGCAGCCTGCTGCGCGTGCACGACGATGTTCCCGACCTTGCGGGGTATATCCGGGCCAACGTGCGCTGGATCGACAATATCCCAGCCATCCAGGTCACGCTCGGCAACGGCAGCAGCACTTTCGCACCCTGGCTTACCCTGGACACCGGCAGCAACGGCAACATCGACCTGTCCTACGCCTTCGGCAGCGCCCACCGCCTGCAGGAAGCGTTTCCGGAACGACTTGGAACATCACAGTTCAGCGGCAGCGCGGGCCGGAAGATCCGCGCGGTGGACGTGCGCGTGCCCGTGGCCAGCATCTCGACCCTGCAACTGAAGGGGCCGAAAGCCTCGATCACCGTCGATGACGATGGCTCCACGGACGACGGGACGCTTGGCAGCGAAGTCCTGCAGCAGTTCAATATCCTGCTGGATGCCCGTTCCGGCAGCATCTATCTGCGTCCCAACCGTCGCTTCGTCGCCACCCCGGCGGGGTGACCACGCGCGTTCGGCATTCAGCGCTGGACATCCGCACCTCCATCGCCCAGCAGGGCCAGCACCTGCGCCTCCGCTACCGGGCTGAAGTCGCCGGGAATGGCGTGCTTCAACGCGCCCGCAGCCAGTCCGAAGCGCACGGTGCTTTCTGCGTCGAGCCCGGACAGCATTCCGTGCAGGATGCCGGCGGCAAAGGCATCGCCACCACCGATGCGATCAACGATACCGGGCAGCGGGCGCGGTGGTGCCTGCGCCCGCGTGCCGTCGCGCCCCAACAGCAGCGCACCCAGGATGTGATGATCTGCACTCACCACGTCGCGCTGGGTGGAGGCCAGCCACTGCAGGTGCGGGAAGGCGGCAAAAGCGGCCGCCGCAGCGGCTTCGGTCCGAGCGACCGCATCGTCCTGCGGAAAGTGCAGCCCCAGCACCAGTTCGATGTCCCGATGATCGGCAAACGCAATGTCGGCCTCGGCGAAGATCTCACGCAGGATCACCGCTGCGTCGCCGCCCCAACGTCGCCACAGTGAGGGACGGTAATTGCCGTCGAAGGACACCTGGACGCGCGCCGCGCGCGCCGCACGCACGGCCCCCAGCACGGACCCGGCCACGTTGTCGCCCAGCGCCGGGCTGATGCCGGAGACATGCAGCAGCTGCGCGCCGGACAGTAGAGCGGGCCACGCATGATCCTCGGCGCTGCTGTTTGCGAATGCAGACCCCGCCCGGTCATACACCACTTCACTGGCGCGGTGCACCGCACCGGGCGCCAGGAAGTACAGGCCCATGCGGTCGCGATCCACTTCGCGCACGCCGGCCACGCCTACGCCATGCCGCCGCAGCTCGGCCACGGCATGCCGGCCCAGCGCGTTGCCGGGTACCGTGCTGACCATCTGCACATCGTGGCCCAGGCAGGCCAGCGAGACCGCAACATTGGCCTCGGCGCCTCCTACATGGACCTGCAGCTGCGGCGTCTGCAGCAGCAGTTCACGACCCGGCGCACCCAGGCGCAGCAGCAACTCACCGAAACAAACGACGCGGCTCATCGGTTCCCTCTCAGTCGGCGGTGGCGCAGCCCAGCATGCGCAGATCGATGGCATCGGCCATGCGCCGGTAGCCTTCGTCGTTGGGATGCAGATGGTCGCGGGTGATGTCGTTGGGCAACGATTCCGCCGCTTTCGGATCACGCAGGGCGGCATCGAAATCGATGATGCCATCGAACCCGGTCTGCCCACCGCGTGCCCACTGGTTGATCGTGGTGCGGGTGGCTGCGGACACGGGCTCGTAGCGCTCGGAGCCGCCGAATGGGGTCAACGTACCCAGCCAGGCGCGGATGCCATGCGCATGCAGCCGCGCCGCAACCTGCTGATAGCCCGTCAGCATGTCCGCCGCATTGCGGCCAGGCAGCGGCTGCGCGCCACCGCTATGGCGGATGTCATTGATGCCTTCGAACAGGATCACCTGATCGGCATCGGCCGCCGCGATCACATCGCGATCCAATCGTGACAGTGCGCTGTGGCTGCGGCCATGGTCAAGCAGCTTGTTGCCGCTGATGCCCTGGTTGAGCACCACGAACCGGTTCGGGCAGGCCTGCTGCAGGCGCTGCGCCAACCGCTCCGGCCACTGGTTGAAGGTGCCGCGACGGGCTGTGGCACCTTCCGTGATGGAGTCGCCCAGCGCCACGATCACCTGGGGACGATCTGCGCGCTGCACCATCACCGCCGAGAACACGTTCTGCTGGTAGCTCAGCCGCACGCTGTCGGCAACGGTTGCCTGCCTGCCGTCCGCTACCCGCAGCTCGGTGCGGCGCACGGCGGGACGGGTGGGCTGCGGGAAATAGGCACTCACGCTGATTTCCTGCAGCGCCGCCACCGGCATCCGCACCGGATCGCTCAGCAGCGCTGCACCCACCGGCACCTCGATGACCGCGCGGCCATCCACCGTTACCGGCAGCGGTGCGGCCTTGCCGTTCTTTACTCCCACGCGCAGGTCCTCGACCCGCAAGGGTGCCGTGCCGAGTTCGTTGCTTATGCGCAGGCGCAGCGCATCGCCACGGCTGCCGATACGCATGTCCTGGCGCACGGTCTGTGCGGCGAACTGTACGGGTGCCTCGGCGGTGCCATCCTTGCGGTCAGGTGCCGGCGAGGCGGTCCAGGCGGTGACCCAGACCGGTGCAGCCAAAGCGGCAGGCGCGGCCGCGGCGGAACAGATCGTCAATGAAAGCAGGAGCGTCCAGCGCTGCATGAGCAGGATTCCAGTCAGGAGAAGTAGGTGCCGCCGTTGACGTCCAGATTCGCACCGGTGATGAACGCCGCCGCATCCGAGGCCAGGAATACAGCAGCGTCAGCGGCTTCGTCCGGCGCACCCTGGCGGCGCAGCGGGGTGGCGCCGGCAACGGCCGTGCGCACTTCCGGCTTGGTGAATTCGTCGTGGAAGCGGGTGGCGATCATGCCGCAGCACAGTGCGTTCACCCGGATACCCTTCGGCCCCAGCTCCTTGGCCATGGCGCGGGTGAAGGTCATCACCGCCGCCTTGGCGGTGGCGTAGATCGATGCGCCCGGGCCGCCGCCATCACGACCGGCCTGCGAGGCGAAATTGACGATGGCCGCGCCTTCGCGCATGTGCGGCACCACCGCGTGCGTGGTGAGATAGGTGGAGGTGATGTTGAGGTCCATCACCGTGTGGAAGAACGCCGGGTCGATCTCGGCCAGCGGGCGACGCTGCACCATGCCACCGGCCACGTTCACCAGCAGGTCGATGCGCTCACCGAACGCGGCCTGTGCCGCAGCGACCAGGCCGGCGACGGCAGCGGCATCGGTGACGTCGGCGCGATGCACGATGGCCTGGCCACCGGCCGCCTGGATCTGCGCCAGCGTTTCCTGGGCACTGGCTTCATCATTGGCGTAGTTGATGCAGACGCGTGCACCGGCGGCAGCCAGTTTGATCGAAACGGCGCGGCCGATATCGCGGCCGCCGCCGGTGACAATGGCCACCTTGTCCTGGAACGACATGCGGAAAACTCCTTGGTTTGCGGGGGAATGGATGTACTTGGAAAAGAAGGAGACCCAGGCTCAACCGGCGCGGCGGTCGAGCTTCTGGATAGGCCCGGTCCACCACCACAGCGCAGCCAGCGACAGCGGCACCAGCGCGGCAACGAGGATGAAGATCGGAGCGTAGGAATGGCGGGTCAGCACCGGCACCAGCCAGGTGGTGATCAAGGTGCCGGCCACGGCCGCGAGGCCACCGAGGCCCGCCAGCGTGCCCACCGAGCGGCCGTCGAACAGGTCGCCCGGCAGGGTCTGGATGTTGCCGATGGCCACCTGGAAGCCGAACAGCACGGCAGCGATCGCCAGCACCGCCAGCAGCGGCTGGTTGGCCAGCACGGCAGCCAGCAGGGCAGGGGCCATGATTACGCAGCCCAGCGTGATGGCCAGCTTGCGGGCGCGGTCCACGCTGTGCCCGGCGCGGATCATCCGCCCGGACAGCCAACCGCCGCTGAGGCTGCCCAGCATCGCGCCGACAAACGGCACCCAGGCGAACAGGCCGATCTGCTTGATGTCGAAGCCGAAGGTTTCGGCCAGGTAGATCGGCAGCCAGGACACGAACAACCACCAGATCGGGTCCAGCAGGAAGCGGCAGGCGAGCATGCCCCAGCTCTGCCGATGGGCCAGCAGCGAACGCACGCTCACCTTCGGCGCGGCGACATCCTGCTGCCCGGTCTGGTCTTCCATGATCAAGCGGCGTTCCGCATCGCTCACCCACGGATGCTTGTCCGGCCCGGCGCGGTAGACAAACAGCCATGGCAGCAGCCACAGGAAGCCGATCGCACCGACGAGCACGAAGGTGCCGCGCCAGCCCAGCCACAGGTACAGGCCGGCGATGGCCGGTGCGGAGACAATCGCGCCGATCGACGCACCTGCGTTGAACACGCCCTGCGCCAGTGCGCGCTCGCGTGCCGGGAACCACTCGGCATTGGCCTTGACCGCGCCTGGCCAGGCACCGGCCTCGCTGATGCCGAGCATCGCCCGCACCAGGCTGAAGGACAGCATCGAATGGGTGACCGAATGCAGGGCGATGGAGATCGACCACACGCTGATCGACAGAGCGAAACCCAGGCGCGTTCCGATCATGTCGAACAGGCGCCCGAACAGGAACTGGCCGGCGGCATAGAACAGCATGAACACCGTCACCAGCAGCGCGTAGTCATCCTTGGTCGCGCCCACTTCCCTGGCGATTTCCGGCCACATCACCGCCAGTGCGTTGCGGTCGATGTAGTTGATGACCGTAGCCACGGCGATCAGGCCCACGATCAGCCAGCGCACTGTTGAACGCACCGGCACCTTGCGCAGGTTGGCCACCACCGCAGGGCCGTTCATTTCGCGTCCCCCTTGCTGCGGTCCATGCGCGCGTGGCTGCCGCTCCAGCGGTAGGCATGGCCGTCGACGGTCACGCTGTGCTCGCCCTTGGCGCTGCTGTCATCGGCCACGCCCAGCGCGATGCGGGCTCCACTGGCAAGGCGCAGTTCGATCACCTCGGCATCGCTGCCACGGGTGCGCACGATGTCCTTGATGCGGCTGTCTGCGCCGTGCACGTACTCGGCGGTGCCGTTGTACTCGCCGTGCGGCTCCAGCACGCTGAAGAAGGTCACGTCCTTCTGGCCTTCCACGCGCTGCAGCAAGGCCGGTTCGCGGCGCAGGTTGAATTCCGGGTCGTTGGCACCGCTTTCCACCAGCAGCGCCTGCGCGGGTGCGCTGCTGCCGAAGCGGTAGGTGTAGAAGCGGCCGTCCAGCAGCCAGGCCAGCGAACGCGGTTCGCTGCCGGGTCTGCTGCGTGCATCCAGCCACAGGTGCTGGTAGCCGTTGTCCTTGCCCAGCACCGGGCGCTGGGCGGGGAAGTGTTCGGCCTCGAAGCCGGTGGTGACGATGTGACCGTTGAAGTGCAGCGGCAGGTCGTAGCGCGCGGCCTTGTTACCGTGCACCTGCAACAGATCCAGCACCACTGGCAGACCCAGGTCGGGGTGGCGCAGCAGCGCCTGGGTGCGGGTGAAGATCACGCCTGGATACGCATCGCGCATGGTTGCCGAGGCGACCTGGGTATCGGCATCGGCCTGGAAGAAGCGCACCTGCGGGGCATGCTCCTCGCCGCGCTTCCAGTCGCCCTTGAAGTGGCTCTGCTCGTCCACCACCAGGGTGTTGTGGGCCACGGTCTGCTTGGCCCAGCTGCGGTTCTCGGCCAGGTAGATGCCGCCGCGCTTGGCTTCCACGTTGAGGAAGCGGGCCGCGCCGTAGTCGGTCACCACCGGGTTGCCGTTGTCGTAGAACAACCAGCTGAGCTTGTCGAAGTGGCCGTGGCCCATGCCCTGCATGGTGTCCTTCTGCACCAGCGCCTGGCCGCGCTCGCCGTTCATGCGCAGAATGGCCAAGCCGCCGCGGTCGCCGTCAGGGCCGTCGCGCAGCAGCATCGGCCTGTAGTCGAAAGGCTTGGCCTTGTTCGCCGCCAGCGCCTGCGCCACCTCCAGCCCTTCGGGCGAAAGCAGCAGGCGCTTCTGCTGCTGGGCCACGGACAGCAGGCGGTCATCACCTGTACGCGCATAGGCGATGCCGATGCCGGCCACCAGCTCTTCGGTGTCGATGCCTTTGTCCAGGATGGCGTCGTTGATCGGGAAGAACAAGCCGTTGTAGCTGGACTGCACCAGCACATCCACGGCCTTCAACAGCACGCCGTCACGGCGCGCGAAGATCTTCCGCTGAGGTTCGTTGCGTTCTATGGCATTGGCGAACAGCAGGAACGGCGCCAGTGCATAGCGCTGGTAGTAGGGGCCTTCCTCGTAGTAACCATCGGGCGAGAACAGCAGGTCGATCTGCCGAAGAAAGCCGAAATGATCGTCCTTCCGACTGCCGCGCAGGGATTTCTCCACCAGCTCAGGGTCGCGCAGCACGTAGCCGGTCATGCCGGTGGCGGCCACCGCCCAGGTGGCGTGGTTGTGGATCTGGTCGTAGTTCTTCGGCTCGCTGACGAGGAACTCGGCCATTGGCCGGAACACCTTCGATTCGATGGTGTTGCGGTCTTCGGCGGACAGCGCGTCGCGGATCGCGTCGTAGCCCTGGATGGCGTTGACCAGCCATACCGAATCGTTGAGCACCTGCCAGAACACGCGCCCGGGGATCTGCCCACGGCCTTCCGGGTGCGGGCCCAGCGTCGGGTAGAGCTGGGCATACTGCAGCAGCATGTCGCGCGCATAGTCCACGTAGGCCCTGTCGCCGGTCAGCCGGTACAGCGTGCCCGCCGCCAGCAGCGCCTGGTAGTTGCGCTTGTGCTGTTCATGGGTGCGCCCGCCGCCCTTGTCCTTGGGTACCGGCACGTCGATACCGGCTTTCATCATCTTCTTCAGCGTCGCCTCGGTGCGCGCCTGTTCCTTGGAAAACCACGGGTAGCGGCGGCCTTCGCTGGCCATCTGCTGCCACTGTGCGGCGGTGACCAGCACCGGCGCGGCCTCGGCCTGTCGCACGGCAGCAGTGGGGGCTGCGAACAGCGATGCGCTCGGCAGCAGGGCGAAGGGGGCGGCCAAAGCCAGGGAAATGAACAGCGGCTGCAACCTCATCGATCAACTCCATTGCGGGTGCGTGGCAGGGCAACTTCGCCCACCTTGGGATACCAGGCAACGCCGGTCGCCTCGCGCGCGGTCATTGCCAGGGCAGGATCGGCACCCACGGCGGGCAGGGCAGGCGTGGCAACCCACAATCCGCTATCAGCCTGCTGCAGGCTGACACCACGGCTCTCTACGCCTCCCGGGAACACAGTGCTGGCTGCCGGCGACTGCACGTTGCCACTGAAGTCGATACCGGCCAGCGAACTGGCGGCATTGGGCGGGTTCCTGCTGGTGCGGTTGACGATCAGGTTGCCGGTGAAGCGGCTGTTGCTGGCGGCCACCACGATGCCCTTTGCCTCATCATGGCCGACGCCGAAACTGATCTTCGCCACGTCCACGAAGGTGTTGCCGCTGATCGTGGTATTCACCACCGGCGCATAGCCGGACAGCGGCGGATTGGCCTGCGCATCCATCACCGCCAGCGCCGAACGGTTGCTGGACCCGGCCAGCCGTTCAAAGTAGTTGTTGCTGACGGTCTGGTCGGCGTTGATGATGCGTACGCCGCCGGTGCCGGCCTTGTCATCGCCGAGGAAGACATTGTCGATCACCCGGTTGCCATTGCCGTGGCGCAGGGTCAGTGCTCCGGCCGAACGATAGAACACGTTGCCGCGGAAGGTATTGCCGCCAGACTTGTTGGAGACGATTTCGGTCTCGCCGTCGCAGCCTTCGAACCAGTTGTTCTCCACCGTGCTGTTGGAATTGCTCAGTGAGGTGTCACTGGTGCCGACGCGAATCGTTTCACCGCCGTTGACGCCCAGCGCTGGGCGTGGGCCGAACCAGTTGTGGTCGATGCGGTGCTGGTTGTCCAGGCCCTGGGTGGCATCGCGCACCACCACCACGGTCGGCCCGGCATTGGTCTTGCCGCGCAGCTGGCTGTGATCGAGGCGGTTGTGGCTGCCATAGAAGGAAACCCAGTAGTCCTGGTCGCTGGCATCGGGGTTGGTGTAGTCGTCGATCACCAGGCCGGTGACGCGGCTGTTGCTGGCGACGGCCTTGCTCGATTCGCGGAATGCCACCACCGCATCACCCGGTGCGTAGCCGTTGCGGAACACCAGGTTGGACACCTGCAGGTAGCTCCCTGCCAGGCGCAGGTCCGAGCGCCCGCTGAAGACGACCTTGCCGGCGGTCTGCGCGCGCAGCGTGATCGGCGCGGCTGCCGTGCCCTGGCCCTTCAGCAGCAACCGGGCGTCGGTCCAGATGCCGTCAGCCAACACGATCTCATCGCCGGGCTGCAGCGCCGAGGCGGCGGTAGTGAACTCAGCGACATCGTGGACGAGCCAGCTGGTTGCACTTGCCGCTGAATTGGTCAGGCACATGACCAGACCAGTGGCCAGGCAAAACAGCGATGGATTGTTGGACGGGTGACGCGCCAGCGAGTGAATGCGCATGAAATCCTTCCAGGGACGGCCCGGCCGTCGTTTCAGGGTGGGTCTGCATACCACTTTCGGGTCTGTTGTAAGCCAGCTTTCGCGCAAAGTCATGCTGCAGAAGCACATTAAATTGCGATCAACTGGTATGGATCAAAGGCATTTGAACATTCACATACCAATTGGTTGACATTTTCATGTCGCCGTGCCGAAGCTGCGTCCCACGCCTGGCATGCAGGCGATCCTTTGGGAGGAGGAAACCATGCGGCGACCCGCCGGAGCAGTGCATAGCATCTCGTTGTCCCCCACACCCCTGATCGTGGCGCTGCTCGCCGTGCTGGCGGGCCTGCCCACGGCCCAGGCGCAATCCAGCAAGGAGGCAGCAGGGCAGGATCCCACCACGCTGGACCAGGTGCAGGTCACCGGCATCCGCGAATCGATGCAGAGTTCGATCAACAAGAAGCGCGACGACACGGTCATTGCCGATGTGCTCTCGGCCGATGACATCGGCGACCTGCCGGCGCCCTCGCTGGCCGACGCGATCGAGACCCTGACCGGCGCCGCCTCGACCCGCGACAAGACCGGGGCCTCGGAAATCTCCATCCGTGGCCTGGGCGCCTTCCTCAGCAGCACCAACTTCAATGGCCGCGAGATCACCAACGGCAGTGGCGACCGCTCGGTGAACTTCAACATGTTCCCCGCCGAGCTGATCAATACGGTGGCCATCTACAAGACCCAGCGCGCCGACATCATCGAAGGCGGCGTGGCTGGCACCATCGGCCTGGAAACAGTGCGCCCACTGGAGTACGGCAAGCGGGCGACGCAGATCGATCTGCGTGGCAGCTGGGCCGAGTATGACAAGAAGTACCGCGACGACGACGGCATCGGCTACCGCGGCACCGCCAGCTACATCGACCAGTTCGAGTTCGGCAACGGGCAGAAGCTGGGCATTTCGCTGGGTTTCCAGCGCCTGGACGGCACCGATCCGGAAGAGAGCATCACCAGCGGTTCCACCTGGTATGCCTGCGATGGCACGCAGAACGTGGGCAATGCCAACTGCAATGAAGTGTCCGCGCAGGCCATCGCCAACGGCGCACCTTACTACCTGGTGCCCAGCAGCCGCATCTACCGGCTCAAGCAGGAGCGCAACGACCGCCAGAGCGAGTTCGCTGCCCTGCAGTGGCGGCCCAATGACGTGGTTGAAGTGAATCTCGACTTCGAACACACCGAGCGCAACTGGTACGAGAACCGCAGCGATCTGAGCCTGTCCAACGCACGTCGCGGCATCACCCAGCGCGACGTGGACGCAGACGGCATCGTGCGCCACCTGCATGGCAGCACCTCGATCGACTCCACCTCCAACCGCTACTGGCGTGGCGAGGAATACACCGGGGGTGGCCTGAACCTGATCCTGCGACCGACCCCGGCCTGGGAGCTGTCCACCGATCTTTCGTACTCGCATACCAATCGCCTCGATAGCGAGCGCATGACCCGCCTGCGCGCGAACCAGCGCGACGTCAACAATGCCGCCGTGCCCGGCATCAGCAGTGGTGCCACCGGCTACGTGGACTATGACTGGGACTGGCACGGCGAAGTGCCCAGTGTCGCGCTGGCGCCGAACTTCGACCCCACCAACTGGGACGCCTACACCGGGGCGGCGCGGGTGACCTCAAGCGCAACGGAGAATGACCACAAGATCAAGGCCGGCCGCTTCGATGCCAGTTTCATGCCCGAGTCCGGTTTCTTCACCCGCATCAAGGGCGGCGTGCGCGCCAGCCAGGCCGACTACCGCCTGCGCGACAACACTCTGGTAACCGACTACGACCAGCGCGTGGCGGCCGACAAGGCGAAGATCATCGCTGCCAACCAGGCCTGCCGTGCACCATTCCCCCAGGATGACTTCATGGATGCCGCCAGCGGCAACACGATCTCCTCGTGGGCGTACTTCGATCCGAACTGCCTGTACCAGTCGTTCCGTGGCAGCCTCGACAGCGGGCTGGATCCGGGTTTCCAGGATCCGAACAATGTCGATATCACCGAGAAGACACGCGCGCTCTATCTGCTGGGTGAGTTCAGCAGCAGCCTGTTCGGTTTGCCGGTGACCGGCAACCTCGGCCTGCGCTGGGTCAAGACCGATGTTCGCTCCGAAGGCGTGCGTACCGGCCTGCGTATCGATGACAACGGTGACGGGACGATCCGCCTGCAACCCACCGGCGAGTACAGCACGCAGGTGTTCAAGGCGGGCAACGACAAGCTGCTGCCCAGCCTCAACGCGGCCTTCGAACTGCGCCCGGACGTGTTGCTGCGGGTCGGTGCGTACCGCGCGATGTCACGGCCGGACATCGCCGCGCTGGGTGCGGGGCGCACCATTAACGTGAGCAGTGATGCCACCTACGGCAACCTGGCCGATGCGCTGGATGACATCAGCGCCAGTGGCAACCCGGCGGCACAGCCGCTGATGTCCTGGAACGGCGACCTGTCACTGGAGTGGTACCCGAACCCGGACACGATGCTGGCCGGCGCGGTGTACTGGAAGCAGTTCAACGGCGGCACCGCCACCGCGCTGGTGCCGGAGACCTACACCATCGACGGCCAGAGCGTGACTGTGCCGGTGCGGCAGCAGGTAACCACCGACGAGGACAGCACGCTGACCGGCTTCGAGCTGACCGCCACCCATCGACTGTCGTACCTGCCCAAGCCGTTCGACGGGCTGGGCTTCAAGGTCAGCTACAACTACGCCGATGCCGACTACCGGACCCAGGACTCACGACTGGGCGAGCAGCTGGCCAGTGATGGCACGATCATTCCGGCGATCGTGCCGCCGGCGGGTCTCAGCGGCTTCTCGCGGCACGTCCTGTCCGGCTCGATCTACTGGGACGTCGGGCGCTTCAACATCCAGGCCATCGGCAAGTTCCGCTCGCACTACTACCAGGACTTCACCGGCAACACCGCGCAGCAGAACCGCTACTATGATGACAACACCAGCGTGGACCTGCGCCTGCGCTACCGGGTGAACAAGCAGTTGTCGCTGTCGCTGGAGCTGATGAACCTGACCAACGAGCCGCGCGTGGCCTACCAGCCGCTTTATGGGAACTTCCGCGAAGTGGTGACCTACGGGCGGCGTGCGTATTTCGGTGTACGATACAAGTTCTGAACAGGGCGGCGCGGCCAGTGGTCGCGCCGTCGCTCCAACCGGACCCTTGCCGGCCGCGGTGGCAGGGCAGGGACCCGGAGGGAATCGCCAAGGGTCAGCCGCATGTCCGCCAACCGCCTTTACCAGACCATCGCTGCCAAGCTCCGCAAGCTGATCGAGGACGGCGAATTTCCGCCGGGCTCGCGGCTGCCGGGCGAGCGTGAACTGGCCGAACGGTTCGGTGTCAGCCGGGTCACCATCCGCGAAGCCGAGATCGCACTGGAAGCACAGGGCTGGATCGCCATCCGCATCGGTTCGGGCGTGCATGTGAAGCCGCGCCCGACGCAGGCGTCCGGCGGGCTGCCGGATGTCAGCGCCTTCGACCTCACCGCTGCCCGCGCGGTATTCGAAGCCGAGGCTGCCGCGCTGGCTGCCAGCAATCTGGATGATGCCGGCATTGCCGAATTGCAGTCGTTGGCCGAAGCGCTGTGCCGTCGCGACCTGAGCGACGCCGAAGCCGGCGAGTACGACCGCCGTTTCCACCTGGCCATCGCACGGCTTTCCGGCAACCCGGTGGTGGAATTTTTCGTGCAGCAGATCTGGCGCATGCGCAGCGAACTGCCGCGGGTGAGCGAGGTCTATGCCCGGGTCTGCCACGATGATGGCGCCAGCCGTGCCGACGAGCACATGGCCATCTTCGAAGCCTTGCGTGCGCGTGATCCGGTGGCCGCGCGCAATGCCATGCGCCATCACTTCCAGCGCCTGTTCGAAGCCATGCTGCAGGCGACCGAAAGCCAGGCGCTGGAGGAGATCCGCCGCCGCACGCAGCAGGACCGCGAACGGTTCATGGCGACGACGCGTATCTGAAAGGCGTTCTGCGGGCGGCGACCTGATGTGGCTGGCTACCGCCGTCGGGCTTGATGCCCACGGCCTTTCTACACCGCTGGAACCGTGATCCGCTGCAGATCCAGCTTGGCCCTGAGCGCATAGTGCTTGCGGGTGACCGGCACGGTGCAGGTCAGGCGTGGATCCAGGTAGTCCTTGAACATCGGCGGTCGCGAAGCGCCCAGATAGAACGGCCGATCCTGCTTCACCGCGGCTGGCAGCAACACGTCGGACAGATCACTGTCGGACGCATCGGTCACCAGGCAAGGGGCATGGCGGAAGCCGAGCCTGCGCAGCAGATACAGCCGGTGCGAGCCGTTGGTCAGGATGATCCGGCGGCCAATGCGTGTGGCGCTGATCAGGTTGTCGCTGAAACCGAGATAGATGACAAGGGCGTGGCTGGCCGCGCCGAACGGCTCGTAACCGGCGATGGTGCGAGGGTCGATCGTCGCTACGTCGAGGAACCGCAGGTCATTGGACGCAGATGCGAAAGTGTAGCTGCCATCGGACTGGGTAAAGCGCACATCCGGATGTGCGTGGCGTCCACGTCGCGCCACCAGTTCCATGATCTCGCATGCATCGGGTGACGCGGCCGTGGCCGCTGCAAGCTGATCGATGTGGCGCAGGTTGATGCACTCCTGGAAGACCACCAGCCGGTCGATCTCCACCATCTGCCAACTGCGGGGCACCACGCTCGTCATGCGGTGCATCGAGGGTTGGCGAAGCGCCTGCTCGGCCAGTGGCCGCATTTCTTCGGGCAGGTCGAGGACGTCCATGGCATCGGCGTCGTCTGCTTCGTCGTGATGAAGGCGACGCACCAGGGCGCGGGCTTCCCGCCACTGCTCCACCAGCATCGCTTCATCAAGGCTTCCTGGTGGGCAACGCTCCCGGACGAAGCGGATGAACTTCGGCAGTGGAAACAGGCCCTTCAGCAGAAGGGTGGGATCAAGGCCATCGTCATTGATCTCGGTGGGCATCCATCTCGCTCTCTTGGGAGTCGCTGCAGCGGCGTCCGATCACGGTCGGCCGTCACACCAAAATAATATGTTATATCGTAACATTTACGTGCCTTGGCGGCAATCGTCCTGAAACACGCGGGGCGAGGCTGGCCTGGCCGCTGTGCATCCACTGCATCGCGTGGGTGCATCCACTGACTAGAGGAGATGTTCATGAACGAACTGATTGAGCTGGGCGTAGTGGCTGGAGAGCAGAATCACGAAGATCCGAGTGAACTGATCGAGCTGGGCTCGGTGGTTTCCGAAACGAAGGCGCACAACCACGGCACGTTGTGGGATGGCGTCTTCCCGACCACCTCGCCCTGATCCATCGCACCCTGCATGACCTGCGGTGCATGCCCCCCGCATGCACCGCTCTGATGCCTGCAGCAGCATGAGATCACGCTCGCGATGGACCAGCCTGAAACCACCTACTTCCTTTCGAAGCACGCACATGTCTGTGTGACCGGTGACGCAATGGTCATTCTTGATCAGGCGTCCGGCAGCTATCTCTCCATCGATCGGCGCGGAGCGGCGGCGCTTGGCGGGCTGGTGCAGGACTGGCCCCTGGCTTCCGATGGAGCGCCGAGGCCGAGGATGCTGCAGTCGCTGCTTGATCGGCGCCTGATCACCCAGGATCCGCTGCGTGGCAAATCCGCAGCAAGTGCCGAAATCGCGTTGCCCCTGCACTGGGTGCGCGAGGGCGAGTCCCGAGGATGTCCGCCGATCACGGCCTGCGATGTGCGCCGCTTCCTGGCCTCGGTCACGCGCGCGGCCTGCAGCAGGACGTTCCTGCCTTTCAACTACACGGTGTCGGCAGCCCGCAGGCGCGGTCAGGCCTCCATGCCGGGCGAGGTGGATCTGCAGCAGCTGGCCCTCCTGGTCCGGGTGTTCGATTGGTTGCGACCGATCGCCTTCAGGAAGACCGATGAGTGCTTCCTCTACTGCCTGGCCATGCGTGAGTTCCTGTCGCGGTACGGCATCGTTCCCGCGTGGGTGTTCGCGGTGCGCACCCAGCCGTTCGCAGCGCATTGCTGGTTGCAGCACGGCGACCAGGTCCTGACCGACATCCCCTTCAATCTGCGCCGGATGACGCCCATCCTGGTGCTGTAACCGGCTTGAGGCATGTACCGATACATCGCTCTGTTCTGGAACGAACATTCCGAATCCGCTCGTGCGCAGGCTTTGCAGGCCATGGAACGGATCGAAGCGGGCCGCCCCGGCATCGCCTGCGTGATGAAGGGCTGCGGCGGCGCCATCTATGCCCAGACCGACAACCCGGGCTACTTCGATTACAGCCGGTCCGGTCCGCTGGTGGTACTCGGCAAGCTGTTCCACAAGGTGTTCGCCGCCGATACCGTTCCCGCACAGGCATTTCCCGATGCTGCATCGGCAGACAGCGCCTGCAGTACGCAGGGCAGGAGCTTGGTGGAGCAGTACTGGGGGCGCTACGTTGCCGTGGGCTACCAGCCGGATACCACCCGCTGGTTCGTGCTGCGCGATCCGACAGCGGAGATTCCGTGCTACATGACCACGGTCGATCAGTTGACGGTGGTCTTTTCGAGCATGGAAGACTGCCTGCTGCTGGGAGTGGGTGACTTCAACGTCGACTGGTCGTTCCTGTCCTATTCGCTGCTGTTCCCGTTCCGTGACGGCCTGCAGACAGGCTTCGAGGAGGTCACCGCGCTCGAAGCGGGCGAGGCAGTGACGATCCGTGATGGCCGGCCGATCGGCCGGCACTACCAGTGGGATGTGGTGCGGCAGGCCAGTGAAGCGCCCATCGAAGATCTGGAGGAAGCCGTGCAACTGGCACGTGCAACGCTGCTGGGCTGCATTGGTGCGCTGGCGAGCCAGCATCGATGCATCCAGCTTCAGTTGTCCGGCGGGCTGGACTCCTCCATCGTCCTCGCCGGCCTGCTGCATGCGCCCTCCGCACCGGAGGTGAAGTGCGTCCATCACTACGATGCCGGCATTGGTGCCGATGAGCGCATGTTCGCGCGCATGGCCGTTGCCGGTGCCCGTGAATCCTCCGGAAGGAGCTGCGAGTTCGTCGAGTACCAACGGCAGCCGCACTGCTCGCTGGAAGAGATCATGGACTTCCCGCGAACCGCGCGTCCTGCGCATTGCTCGGGTTACCTGCTGCATCGGCGCGACGTGGATGTCGACGCGGACACGGTGCAGTTCACCGGTGTCGGCGGCGATGCGGTCTTCCTCCGCTTCAAGGGCAATGCCGCTGCCATCGATTATGCGTGGCGGCGTGGGATCGACCGCGACTTCTTCCGTGTCGCGTTCGAAACTGCGCAGTCGGGCGATTCGCTGTACGGGGTATTCAAGGATGCCTTCGTCCATGGCATGTTCAAGAAGCCGGGCAGCATCAACGGCCGCTGGGGCAACCCGTGCGAATGGGTGAAGGTGGATGCGTCCGAACAGGATGGCCTGCCGCCGGCCTGGCTGCGGCATGCACGCGCACAGGGGTACAGGCTCTCTCCGCACAAGCTGGCGCACATTGGCCGGATGATCTTCCCGACCAGCGTGCTCGATCCCTTCGAGGGTGCAGGACGCTGGCACGGCGTATCACCCATCAGCGCACAGCCTGTGGTGGAACTGTTCGCCCGCCTGCCGCTGCACCTGCTGATGGCCGGCGCGGAAGACAGGACGATCGCGCGTCGTGCACTGCAGGGCCTGCTGCCGCAGGCGCTGCTCTCGCGCAAGGTGAAGTCCTACCTGGACGATCACTCGGTGGCCGTCACCCAGCGGCATCAGCAGTTCATCAGGGGCCTGCTGGTGGATGGCCTGCTGGCCCGGCGGGGCTACATCGACAGCGCATCGGCCGACGCGGGCATCCGCAGGGTCAGCCCCGATCACTCATCCCAGGTGCTGGGCATCTTCGGTCCGCAGGTCAACATCGAAGCCTGGCTCAGGCGCTGGATGGGCGCGCCAGGCATGCCCGCAGCCGGCGTGGCCTAGGTGCTCCGGCTCATTTCCTCAAGGTAGAGGCTCTCAAGATCATTGGCGGTGATCGTGCTGGCATCCAGCGTCCTGCGCAGCCTGCCGGCCTGCATCAGTCCGATGGTGGTCGCCACTTCGCGGGCACGGAACAGATCGTGGGTGGCCATCAGGATCGCCGTGCCGCGATCGCGCTGGCGCACGATCAGCTCGTGGAACTCGGCCGAGGCGGTCGGGTCCAGGCCGGACGTCGGCTCATCGAGGAGCAGCGCCCTGGCTTCCTTGATGATGGCCAGCGCGATGCCCACCTTCTGGCGCATGCCCTTGGAGTAAAGCCCGACGCGCCGCCCGAATGCCTCGGGTGCCAGGCCAGCGGACCTGAGCGCGTCCTTCAGCCGTGCGGACGAGCGCTGCTCCACCGCAGCCAGGCGCGCGAAGTAATCCAGGTTTTCATAGCCGGTCAGTTCGTCATACAGCGCCACGTTCTCCGGGATGTACAACAGGCGCCGGCGTACCTCGTGTGGCTGCTGCCAGGCACTGAGCCCATCAACCTCGGCGGATCCGGAGGTGGGTTCGAGGAAGCCCAGGAACAGCTTGATCGTGGTCGATTTGCCGGCCCCGTTGGCACCCAGCAGGCAGAAGATCTCGCCGGGGCGCACCGTGAAGCTCACATCATCCAGCGCCCGATGCGTGCCGTGTTCCTTGACCAGATGCGTTGCAGTCAGCATGTGTGATGTACCTCAGGGGGTGGCCAGCCGACGCCGCATCGACCACGCCGCGATCAGCAGAAGCAGGGTGGCGACGGCCAATGCGGCCAGGTCGATCAGTACACCGCGTTGCAGGGCGCCCGCCGTGTCCTGGAATTCGAAACGGGGCAGGGCGTCGTACTCGGCCAGCGTCTGTGGCACGTCACGGTCCAGATAGTCCTTGTGCAGCTGCCGACGTGCGTGCCAGTACGCGAGGACCTGCTGCTGGAACGCCAGCGCCCGGTCGGCGTCGGATCCGGCGAGGCGGTCCAGTGCATCCTGCACCGCGACCGAAGGCAGCAGCAGGCGCGCCCGGTCGAGTGCCTGGCGCCGCGCGTCCTCAGCCTCCGTGTGCGCGGCGATCAAGGGCGCGATGGCCTGATCGGCCTGGACAAGATCGGCATAGGCCACGCGCACGGCGTCCGCAATGCGCGGTGCTGGCGAACGCGTGGCGGGGGAGGCTGCCGCGTGGCGCAGCTGCTGCTGGCGGGCAGTGTCGGCCAGCTGCGCCTTCAGTGCGGTCGCCAGTTGCATCTGCGAGGGCGGTGGAACCCTCAGGTTCACCGCTGCCAGGACCAGTGATGGGGCCATGACAACGATCAGCAGCCACAGTGCGCCAGCGGCGATCGCGGCCTCGGTGGTGCGCCGGGCGAAGCAGCCGATAAGCACCGCCAGTGCCAGCCAGAAGCTGCCGTAGGCGAGCACGATCAGGGCAAGCACGGCCAGGCCGGAAGGGCGTGTTGCGCCCGAGCCAGCGGCAACGGCAATGATGATCGCCAGCGCAGGCAGCAGCACGATGGCACCTCGGGCCAGGGCCTTGACCGCGATCAGCCGTCCTGCCGCGATGGGCTGTGACAACACCAACGCTGTGATGCCGCGCTCGCATTCGCGTGACCAGAGATCGAAGGTGGTCGCCAGGATGACCAAGGGCAGCAGAAACACAATGACGAAGGCCAGGTCGAATCGGCCAGCGGCCTGCACGGCAGGATTGCCGATGTCGGACCACACATGCCTGAGCAGCTGGGTACGGTCACCCAGCGCAACCACATCGGCGGTGTAGGGGTAGGCGTCCGCCTGTCCAATCGACAATGCCGCCATCGGGCCGGGAGGGAGCACCGGCTGGACGCGGGGCAGTACCGACGGCGCCTTGCCAACGAACCCCCGGCTGCGGTCCCTGGCATCCTGTTCTTCCGCGTTGATCAGGCTGATGGCTGCCTCGCGCTGCCCGACCCACGCACTGCCATTCCATGCTGCATAGGCCGCCAGCACCACCAGCAGGCCAAGCAGCACCGGCAACGCCCGGTCACGCAGCAGGCGACGGATCTCATGCCCTGCGATCGACAGGCTGCTCATGGGGCACTCCCGAGATGCCGCGCCGACGTGAACACCAGCCCCAGGGCCAGCAGCACCCAGGCCAGCAGGATGGCGAAATTCACCGACTGTGCCGCGGCGATGTGGCCCAGCGGCGGTTGTTGCGGGCTGTACGCCACGGAGCGGGTAAGGGTCGCGATATCGGCCAGATGCTTGCTGCCGTTCGCGGCCTTGTGCTGTTTCACTTCCAGGTTGAGTGCCTGGATCAGCCGGTAGCGATAGTCTTCGACTCCGCGCAGGAACGCCAGTTGTGCAGGGAAGTCGGTGCGCGCCAGTGCCCGTGAAGCGGCCTGCAGCGCGAGGGTGGGCGACAGCGCCGCGAAGGCGCGCTGCGTGATCGCCTGCCGCTGGTAGGTGGCATAGATGCGTTCGAAGTGGCGGTTGTAGGTCTCGGTGGAATTCGCTTCGGCGAACTCCAGCGCGACACCGCGGAAGTTGACCGGAAGATCGTCCACGTCCTTCACCTGGTAGCGTGCCAGCATCTCTGCTTTCAGTGCGTCCAGCCGCTTGTCCGCCGGGTCGTGGCCATCTGCGCCGTGCTCTGCGTCCTCGCTGACCGCCGCCCGGAACGCGGGGGCAGTAGGCGTGGGATACAGTGATTCGGCCAGTGCGGGGGCCACCCGCGGCGCGAGCAGGGTGGCTACCACCCAGAAGCCGAGCAGCACCACCAACGACGTGCGTGCTGCGCTGAAGCGCGCCGAGACGCCGATGGTGATGGCGCAGAACACCAGGAGATAGAGCGCATACGCCGCGAACATCGCAATCAGCGCCATGATGTCGGCCGTGCCGAGGGTGCGTCCGGCCATGCCGGGAACACTGACCGCCAGCAGGGCGAGCACCAGCAGCAGCGATGCCGTTGCCAGCGCGATCAGCCGGCCGCCGATCAGGACGTGGGCCGATGCACCACTGCC
The DNA here is from genome assembly GCF_029840555.1 of Stenotrophomonas sp. GD03877. Classification (NCBI taxonomy): domain Bacteria; kingdom Pseudomonadati; phylum Pseudomonadota; class Gammaproteobacteria; order Lysobacterales; family Lysobacteraceae; genus Stenotrophomonas; species Stenotrophomonas sp. GD03877. The sequence continues at coordinate 87,548 of NZ_JAOCCT010000004.1, forward strand.
GAGCTCCTGGCGGAGGGTTTCGCGGGCGACATCGCCGGAGAGGCTGGCGAATCCGGCAAGGATGATCAGCAGAGGCGCCACGACCTGCAGCGCCCATGCGGCGGAGAAGCCATCGAACCGGCTGAGCGCGGTGCCGGCGTCGACGGGTCGGTGCCGGGCCGGGTTCTGCGCATGGCCTTCGATGAACACCGAGGTGCCGACGAAATCCGTGATGCCCGGGTCGAGCGCCGCCAGCGGCCGCACCGGCGCGGGAATGGCGCGGCCGACGTGCGCGGCAGCATGCGGGTCGATCGTGCCCTGGCCGTCCCATAGCCCGGCCTCCTGCTCCGCTACGATCTGGCGCTCCTGGGCCTGCTGCGCCAGCCGTGCTGCGCCCGTGGTAACCGACGCTCCCGCAAGCAGCAGCAGGGTCAGCGCGAGCCACAACAGGCGCCGCTCGCGCCACATCAGCTTCAGCTGGGTCGCGGCAACGACCAGGGTCTGGCGCACGGCGGATGCGGGTCTGGAGAAGGTGGGGGAGGCATCGCTCATGGCGGGCGCCCTACCAGCGATGGGTCAATGTCATGGACAGGAATCGGCCGAGCGCCGTTGCATTGGTCGGGTCGAAACCGGTGTTGATGCTGTTGACGATGAAGGGCGGATTCCGGTCGAACAGGTTCTGCACGTTGAAGGCCAGCGAAGTGCCCTGTCCGGCACCGGCAGCACCGCTGAAGTCATACCTGAGATTGAGGTCGACCGTCGTCCACGAGCTGACATGGCGGTCGGCGCGGTTGGCGGGATCGCGATAGCTGTCCACGTAGTTCACGAACAGCCCGCCGGCAACCTGCCGGTGGCTCATGGCGAGGCCGCCGCGCACCTTCAGGTCGACCGGGAAGTACACCGCATTCACCGCGTCCACCTCGGGCGAGGTGGCGGTCACGCGGCGCTTGGAATCGATGATGTACTGGCCGGCAAGGTTCAACGCGATGCGGGTCTGGCCAGCGTCGAAATCGTAGGAGGCATTGAAATCGACGCCGCGCTGCGAAGTGAACGCGTTGTTGCGAAAGCGGTTGTCCAGGATGACTTCGCTGCTGGTTTCATCGGTTCCTGGTGTCAGGGCATAAGGGCCCACCCGCGATACGAACAGGCCCAGGCCGGAGGCACCCAGCTGGCGCGCCTGCTGGATCTGCTGCGGCGTCGGGTTGACGGTCAGCAGGTCCGCATAGGGCGCGGTGGACTGCAGGAACAGCGACGGGAAACTGCCGCCGAAACCGCTGCCGATCCGGTCGGCATACTCGATGTGATAGTAGTTCGCGTCGATCTTGAGGCCCGGCAGCGACGGGGGCGCGAACGAGAAGCCGCCGGTCCAGGTCTTGGCACGTTCGGGCCCCAGATCCGGGTTGCCGTTGGAGAGCATCATCAGCACCGTGCTTCCGTTGGCCGCGCTCGGGTTGGGTACTTTGGCCACCACCACGGTGTTGTTCAGCTGCATGTCCTGGTAGACCGGCGCCCGGTAGGAGCGGCCGTAGCTGGTGCGGAATGAAAGTCCTTCCGTTGCTTCCCACAGCAGGCCGAGCTTGGGATTGAGGGTGGAACCAAAATCGCTGTAGTCGTCGTAGCGTGCGGCCGCAGTCAGCGACAGCCGACGAACGCCAGGCATGTCTGCCAGCAGCGGAATGTTGAGCTCAGCGAAAGCGGAACGGATCGTGCGCTGCAGATCCAGCGGCTTCTCAAGCCCGCGGTGGTCGAGCAGTTCATAGCCATCGCGGCGGTAGCCCGCACCGAATGCCGCGCGTACGCCGCCGGCCGGAAGATTGAACAGCTCGCCGTCGGCGATCACTTCCAGATAGCGCGATTCGGAGTTCGTATCCGTCGGCGGCGCGGTGCTGACCGAGCTGCCGGTGATGGTCGTTCTCTCGTAGGAGACGTCGCTCCTGCCGAATCCGGAATTCAGGCGGGCCTGCCACTGGCGCGGAAGCTCGAGAGTAAGCCCGGCGAACACATCGAACTGCCGCGTGTGCGGGAACAGGCGGGTCTCGTCGGCGGTGCCGGAAATGGTGGTGTCCATCTCGCGCTTGGCAAAGGAGCCGGTCAGGTTGAGCGTCAGCACATCACTGAGCTCCTGCACGCCGTCCAGATACAGGCTGTGCCGCTTCGAACCGGGATAGATGTCGTAGGGCTTGACCGTAACGTTCCGGGAAAAGTCCTTGTCGACGGCGGCGAGGTTGCCCTGCTTCAGGAACTCGTAGCTGGCCATCAGGTGGCCACCCTCCCACGACCAGCCGGCCGACTGCGAGGCCTGGTACTCGTCCATGTTGCCGCGGGTGACGCTGCCATAGCGCAGCGAGGTCTCATAGCCGGTGAAATCGCGGCGCAGGACGATGTTGACCACACCGCCGACGGCGTCGGTGCCGTAGATGGCAGAGGCGCCATCGGTGAGGATCTCCACGCGCTCGATGGCGCTCAGCGGAATCAGCGAGATGTCGACGTATTGGTAGCGGTTCGAGGAGGTCACGCGGTGGCCGTTGATCAGCGTCAGCGTGGTGCCCGTGCCGAGGCCACGTAGGTTGATGGCGGTGCCCTGGCCGAAGTTGTTGCCGGTATCGCGGTCGACGCCGAGGTTGCCGACGTTGGCGCCGCTGGCACCACCGCCGAAGTTCTGCGGCAGCTTCTCGAAGAGCTGCTGCAACGAGGCCACCCCGGTTCGATCAATGGCCTCCCGGTCGATCACGATGACCGGAGAGGCGCCGCCGCCAATGGCATCGCGGATATTGCTGCCAATGACCATCACCTTGTCCAGCGTGGCGGTATCGGATCGCCGGTCGCCCTGGGCAGTACTGCCCAGAGCGCTGGCATCCTGCGCCATTGCCGGCGCGTTGAGCTGCAGAGCAGCGGCCAGACTGACGATCACCAATGCCGCCGGCCTGGCGGTGGATGCGTTGTTCATGCCCCGGTCCATCGATCTCATCGGATGTTGGTCTGCGGCACGAGCCATCGCGCCTTCAATAGCGATGTTATATCATAGCATTCAAGATGCGCGACGATCTCTTGCTGTGCCGAGGGGCGACAGCAGGCACACCGCCACACAGGAGCCACTGCACCGATGCCGGACCGACGCTGATGAGAATGTTCGCGCTGCCGCCGCCGGTCACCGAGATCCTCACCGCGTACTGGAAGGCGGACCGCAGGCTGCTGCTGTTGATTGCCGCCATCGTCGTGCTTTCCAGCCTGGCCACGGTGGCAGCGCCGTACCTGTTCTCGCGCCTGATCGACCGCATCAGCACGGAAGGCATCCGTGAACTGGCGGGATGGTTCCTGCTCTACGCGGTGATGCTCGGCGCCGCCAGCATCCTGCAGAACACCGTGCAGTACCTGTCGTTCCTCAGTGGCGAGAACCTGGGTTTCATCACCAGCACCCGCTACTTCGCGCGGCTGCTGAAGAAGACACACAGCTTCTTCCTGGATTACAACGCAGTCGAACTGCAGGTGGCCGGGGAGAAGGGCCGCAACGCCCTGAAGATCGTGGTGCAGCTTGGCCTGGTGGTGTTCATTCCCAGCGCACTGCAGATCCTGCTGACCCTGCTGACACTGGGTGCGCTGATCAACCTGCAGATGGTGGCGATCGTGCTGGGCTACGGTTCTGTGGCCGTCACGCTCTCGGCCATCGCTACGCGGCGAGCACGGATCCATCGTGAGGCGGCGGTCGAAGCGGGCCAGCAGAATGCGCGCTTCGTCGGCAATGCGATGAACGCGATGGAGACGCTGCGGCAGTTCGGCGGCAGCGCGTGGATGATCCAGCGCTTCGAACAGAAGGCCCAGGAGGTGCGCGACAGCTGGCGGGCCTACGTGCTGCAGCGGGTCGGTTTCATCGCGCTGCTGGGCATCGGCCTGGCGGTCGAGTTCATCGTCACCTTCGCACTGCTGCTCCCGCGCTATCAGAGCGGTGACCTGAGCGTCGGCGATATCGTACTGTTCAACCTGCTGTTGCTGCAGCTCAACATGCCCTTTGAAATGATCGCGCGCTCGATCGATGACGTTGCCCGTTCGTGGACGCTGCTGACGCCGCTATCGTCCCTGTGGGCGGCACTCGAAGAGCGGCAGGCAGCAAACGCCGGCCGATTCCACGGAGAATGCGGCCGGATCGAGTTCCAGCATGTCAGCCATCGCTACGGCAATGGCCGCGGCGTCCGGGATGCGTCCTTCCACGCCGGGCGCGGCGGCATCAACTTCCTGATGGGGGAGACCGGGGCAGGGAAGTCGACGCTGTTCAAGCTGGCACTGAAGTCGATCGAGCCCCAGCACGGTCGCATCCTGGTGGATGGCATCGACCTGGCCGACATCGACCGTGCCGCGTGGCACGCCGCCGTCGCCGTCGTTCCCCAGGATGTCATCCTGCTCAACGAGAGCCTGGCCGACAACATCCTGCTGGGGCGCCCGCGCGACGACACCCGGTTGCGCCGCGCGACCCACAAGGCGTCGATCCTGGCCTTGATCGACGCGCTGCCCGAGGGCTTTGAAACCACGGTGGGCGAGCGCGGCCTGAAACTTTCCGGCGGCGAACGGCAGCGCATCGCCATTGCGCGTGCACTCTACGGAGAGCCCGCCATCCTGTTCCTGGATGAAGCCAGCTCGGCGCTGGACGAGGCGACCGAGCGCGAGATCATGGGCCATATCCGCGCGCTTGCCGGTGATGTCACGATCGTGGCCATCACCCATCGCCGCAGCGTGGTGACCGAAGCCGACCAGGTGATCGTGCTTGCCACCGGCTGACGGGACCTGGCGGACACCTGCACCTGCCGCTGGGGCGCGGTGCTTCTTGGGGTACGCTGTGCGCGACCGTTCCCGGTGCCTCCCGCGCTGTCGATGCCTGGCCCGTGACCCCGCACCGACTCATTCCAGGAATCCCGCATGTCCGACAACCCTCCACCGCTGAACATCCTGGCGTTTGCCGGCAGCCTGCGCAGCAACAGTTACAACCGGCGCCTGGTCAGGGCCGCGGCAGGCGCCGCGCCTGCGGGCCTGCTGCTGACCGTGCATGACACCATTGCCGATGTTCCGCTGTTCGACGAAGACCTCGAATCCGCCGATCCGGCCGGTCCTGCCGGGGTCAAGCGCCTGCGCGCGGCCATTGCAGCCGCTGACGGCGTGCTGATCGCCACGCCGGAGTACAGCCAGTCACTGCCCGGCGTACTCAAGAACACGCTCGATTGGCTGTCCCGCGACGATGCCGAATACCGCACGGTCCTTTCGGCCAAGCCGGTGGCGATCATCGGCGCCACGCCGGGTCACTGGGGCACCAAACTGGCACAGTCGCAGCTGCGCCATACACTGACCGCCATGGGGGCATTGACCATGGCCTCGCCACAGCTCTATGTGGCCGAAGCAGCGGCCGCCTACAACAATGACGCGGACGATTTCGACGCGGCGACGCGCAAGCGCCTGCAGCGCTTCCTGGAGGGATTCCAGGCCTGGGTCCAGTTGCTGCAGGGCGGGGCATCGCGCGGTTGAGCCGTGCCGGCAGAGGGCGTCAGCGCCCGCCGGTGCCAGCGCCCGGATCATGCAGCCCGCGCAGTTTTTTCTTGTTGATCTTGCCCACGCTGGTCCGCTCGATCGCATCCACGAAGCTGACACGCTCCGGAATCGCATAGCGTGAGATGTCTCCGGAACGGCTGCGCGCTGCGACCAGTTCGATGATCTCCGCCTCTGACACATCACGGCCGGGCTGCCTGACCACCAGTGGCAGCGGCCGTTCGCCCCATTTCGCATCGGCGATACCGATCACCGCGACCTCGCTGACCGCCGGGTGCAGTGCGATGATGTCTTCCAGCGCGAGCGAGGAGATCCATTCGCCACCGGTCTTGATCACGTCCTTGATGCGATCGGTGACGCGCAGGTAGCCACCTGCATCGATGTTGCCGATGTCGCCGGTGTGCAGGTAGCCGCCCGCCCACAGCGCTGCCGAAGCGTCCGGATCGTGCAGGTAACCCTGGGTCAGCCAGGGGGCTCGTGCCACCACTTCGCCGGTGGCCACGCCATCGTGGACGACATCGCCCATGTCCGGGTCGACAATGCGCAGGTCCACCAGCGGCACCGGAGTGCCGGCCTTGGTGCGCAGTGACAGCACCTCGTCGGCATCGGTCATGCTGTCCACGTCGATCTGGGCGATGGTGAGCAGAGGGCAGGTCTCGGACATGCCATAGCCGCCGAAGATGTCGATGCCCCGTGCCAGTGCACGCTGCGCCAGAGCACGGGGCAGGGCCGCACCGCCGATGATCACCTTCCAGCCCTCCAGGTCGGTCTGCGCCGCGTCCGGATGCTCCAGCAGCATGTGCAGGATGGTTGGCACACAGTGCGAGAAGGTCACCTTTTCGCGCGCGATCAACGCCAGCAGCTTCGCAGGCAGGTAGCGCCCCGGATAGACCTGCCTGATGCCCATCGCGGTAGCCACGTAGGGCAGGCCCCACGCGTGCACATGGAACATCGGGGTCATGGGCATGTAGACGTCGTCACGGTGCAGGCGGCCCTGGCGGGGGGCGCCGCCGAGCGCGGCCATCGCCGCCAGCGAATGCAGCACCAGCTGCCGGTGGCTGAAATAGACCCCTTTGGGCAACCCGGTGGTTCCGGTGGTGTAGAACACCGTGGCACGGGCATTCTCGTCGAAGTCCGGGAAGCGGACGACCGGCGTGGCATCACGCAGGCCCGTTTCGTACTCGGTGGCGAAGCCTGGCGGCAGCGGGCCATCGGCATCGTCCAGCAGAATGCGGGTGCGCAGGTCCGGCAGCTGCTCGTCGATGGCGTCCAGCAGCGGCAGGAACTCGCGGTTGGCCAGGATCGCCCGCGCGCCGCTGTGGTTCAGCGTGTACGCGATCTGCTCGGGGGCCAGGCGCACGTTCACCATCATCAGCACCGCACCGATCATCGGCACCGCGAAGTAGGCCTCCAGGTAGCGGTTGCTGTCCCAGTCCATCACCGCCACCGTGTCGCCGTGGCCGACTCCCAGCGAGGTCAGCAGGCCTGCCAGCTGGCCGATGCGCGCGTGCAGGGTGCGGTAATCGAACCGTACCTGGTCGCCGTAGACGATTTCCTGTCCAGGGCTCACCGCCAGCGGCATCAGCAGCAGCTGCTTGATCAGCAGTGGATAGGCATGGGCATCGGGAGTGGGGGCGGATGACATGGCATTTCCTCGTGGGCGGCGTTGCGGTCGCCGGCCTTCTCCGCCCCACACTAGCAAGCCCTTCCTGCTGTACCAGCGTACCTAGGTACCTGTTCCCGCGCGCACCCGATTTGATAATCTCGCCAGGACATGCCAACCCTGCTCATCGCCGATGATCACCCCTTGTTCCGTGCGGCACTGCATCGCGCGGCGGAAGAGGCGGTCGCCGATCTGCAGATCAGCGAGGCTGATTCGCTGGACGGCGTGCTGGAGGTGATCGAGAACCAGTCGATCGACCTGATGCTGCTTGACCTGCACATGCCCGGCAACCATGGGCTGGCCGGATTGGCCACGATCCGTGCCCTGCAGCCGGGCCTGGCGATCATCATCGTCTCTGCCAACGAGGAGCCGCAGGTCATCCGGCGTGCCATCGACCTCGGCGCCGCAGGCTACCTGCCCAAGAGCTCGGGCTTGAACGAACTGCAGTCCGCGCTGCAGTCCGTGCTGGAGGGTGAGCGCTGGATTCCAGCGTTGCTGCGCGAGCCGGTGGCGCGGGTGGCACCGTTCAGCAGGGATGCCGACCTGGCCGCACGCCTGGCCAGCCTGTCGGCACATCAGTACAAGGTGCTGGGGCTGGTGGCCGAGGGCCTGCTCAACAAGCAGATCGCCGACCGGCTGGGCGTACAGCTGCGCACGGTCAAGGCACACATGACACGCATCATGGAGCGGCTGGGCGTGCGCAACCGCGCGCAGGCCATCCGCGTGCTGCACGAAATGGGATTGGCCGATCCGTCCCGGCAGATCGAAGAGCTTCCCGAGCCCTGATGGGTCAGGGCGTGGCAGTGGTCGCCAGCAGGTGGTTGATCGCCCAGCGCAGCGCCAACGGCTTGAACGGCTTGTTGAGCAGGGACAGCCCAACGCCGCGCACCGCCCCGCGCGTATCGCTGCCGGTATCGGCACTGAGGATCACCGTCGGCCGCGGCCCATGCATGCCCACCAGCCGCTTCCACAGCGCAACACCGGTATCGCCATCATCCAGGTGATAGTCGAACAGCCACAGCGCCGCCTCGAGCGCTGAGGGTCCGATGTCATCGGCGTTGCCTGCCGCGATCACATCGCAACCCCAGGAATGCAGCAGCTGCCGCATCGCCGCCAGTGCGTCCGGGTCGTTGTCCACCACCAGTACACGAATTCCCTTCAGGGCGCTGCTGCCGCCCGTCGGTGGTGGACTGCGCGGGGTCACAGGGGGGGGCTGCCCGTTGCACGCTGATCGAGAAGGCCGAGCCATGCCCGGGTACGCTGCGCAGGTGCAAGGGTGCATGCAGCAGGTCGGCGATTCGGTGCGCGATGGTCAAGCCCAGGCCCAGTCCTTGCCCGTTGCTGCGATCGATCCGGTGGAACTCCTCGAACACCACCGCCTGCTGCTCCGGAGCAATGCCGGGGCCGGTGTCATGCACGCCGATCATCAGTGCCTGCCCCTGGCGGCGCGCACCCAGCAAGACACCGCCATGGCGGGTGTAACGAATGGCGTTGGCCAGGAAGTTCTGCAGCACCCGGCGCAGCAGCAGTGGGTCGCTATGGACCCAGGCCTGGCTCCGCACGTGGCGGAACTGCAGGCCACGCGCCGCCGCCAGCACCGCGAACTCCTGCGCAAGCGGATCGAGCACGGTCGACAGCGCGAAGGGGCGCGGATCGGCCACCAGCCCACCGGCTTCCAGTCGCGAGATATCCAGTAGGCCGGACAGCAGGTCATCAGTGGAATCCAATGCGCCGCGGATCTGCCGCAGGAAACTTTCGAGGAACTCGGACTCGATGTGCTGCGACATCGCCTCGGTCAGCAACTGGGCCGCATGCATGGGCTGGATGAGATCATGGCCGACCGCCGTCAGGAAGCGCGTTTTTGCCGCGTTCGCGCGCTCGGCCTCCTGTACCGCCTGCTGCAGCCGTGCGGTGCGGTCCTGTACCCGGCGTTCCAGATTCTCATTACTGCGCTTGAGCGCATCTTCCGCGCGGCGGAACGCCGTGACATCGGTGAAGGTGGCTACATAGCCACCGCCCGGCATCGGGTTGCCGCGGATCTCGACGATGGTGTCATCGGGGAAGATCCGTTCGGACAGGTGTGGCGTGCCACGGCGCATATGCGCGACGCGGCGCTGCAATGCCTTGGTCGGCGTGTCGCCAGGGCCGTCGCCGATCTTCAGCTGTCCCAGTGCCCATGCCGTGAGGTTGACCACCGGCTGCCCGACCTGCAGCAGCTCCGGCGGGAACTTGAACAGCGCGGCGTAGCGGCTGTTCCAGGCCACCAGCTGCAGCTGCGCATCGACCACGCTGATGCCCTGGCTCATGTTCTCCAGCGCAGCTTCCAGCAGGCGCTGGTTGAAGCGCAGCACCTGGGTGGCCTCGCCGACGGCGCGGGTCACCGCGTCCAGCGGCGCGGCGCCGCCCTCGCGTGCGGCTTCGACCAACAGCCGTGCCATGCCTGCGCCGACCACGGCTGTCAGCTCACGCTCGACGGCGGTGACCCGGTCGTCATCCAGCATCTGCCCGGCGTGGCCCTCCAGCAGCTGGCGCGCACGCTCCTGGCCAAGGAAGCGTCCGGCGGTCCTGCGCAGGGACGCCGCAGCCACCGCATCCCGCCTCCGCGGCAAGGACGGACGCACGGCCCGCGACACCAGGGCCACGGCCAGCAGGTTGACCGCCAGGCTGGCCCCCATGCTGATGGCGATATGCCCCGGCTGCACGCGCAGCGAGACCACCGACAACCAATGCAGCCCGTCGGCGTCGACCGACGGCGTCGCGGCCGGGATCACCATCGGCAGCAGTACCACCCACAGCCAGGCCAACGAGCCCAGCACGATGCCGGCCATGATGGCCGCGGAGGGCGTACGTGGGCGATACACCGCCAGCAGCACAGCCGGTGCCAGCTGCGAGAGGGCGGTGAAGGACATCAGGCCGAAATCGCTGAGTGCCTCGGTGCCGCTCATCGCGCGGCTGTACAGCCACGACATCAGGAACACGGCGAGGATGCCGGCACGGCGGAACGCCAGCACGCGCGGGCGCAGATCGGCGTTGGCCACGCCACCCTCGATGCCGCCGAGCAGGCGCGAACCGAATCCGTGGTTGCCAAGCATGATCGACAGGGTCAGCCCGGACAGGATCATCATGCCGGTGGCCGCGCTCAGGCTGCCCAGATAGGCCAGCAGCGCCAGCAGATGATGGCCACCGGCCTGCGGCAGCGCCAGCACGTACAGGTCCGGTGATACCGAGGCCGGCAGCTGCGCGGCACCGGCCAATGCCATCGGCACCGACGGCAGACCGATCAGCAGCAGGTAGACCGGGAACATCCAGCGTGCCGTCTTCAGGTCCGAGGTCTGGCGAAGCTCGACCACGCCGACGTGGAACTGGTGCGGCAGGGTGAACGCGGAGATCGCCCCGAGCGCGACCATGGTGAGATAGTCCGGCACGATGGCCGGGGGCGGCAGCTGCACCATCTTCTCCAGCAGCGGTGTGCCGGCCGTGTGCACGGACAGCGCCGCATACAGGCCAATGGCCAACAGCGCCACCAGTTTCAACACCGATTCCAGGCCCAGCGCGACCACGATGCCGCGGTTGGGCTCGGTGGCCGAGGCCTTGCGTGCACCGAACAGCAGGGTGAACGCAGCCATCGTCAGCGCGAACCAGAACGACATGTCCAGCTGCGCACCGGCAGGCGCGAACCGATCACCGAGCAGGGCGCCCAGCCCCTGGCTGACGGCTTTCAGCTGCAGTGCGATGTAGGGAATGATGCCGAACAGCGCCACCAGGGTGATGGTGAAGCCAAGACCACGATCGGCACGCAGTCGTGCAACGACCAGATCGGCGATGGTGGCACTGTTGTGCTGTTTGGCCAGCCGCCCCAGGCGGAGCAGGAACGGCAGGCCCAAGGCGAAGATCAGCGCCATCCCGGCCAGGGTCGGTGGAATCGGAAAGCCCCATTGCAGCCCCTGCGAGGCCGCGCCGTAGTAGGTCCACGCGGTGCAGTGCACGGCCAGCGACAGTGCATAGATGAGCGGCCATGCCCTCGAAAGCCGGTGCCCCCGGCGCTCGCCCCACAGCGCCACGCCAAACAGCAGTGCGGTCCATGCAATGCAGGCGAAGAGGACGATGGAGGGCGTCAACATCGCTCCAGTGTAGGGAGAGAAGCGGGGAGGGCGGTGCTAGGAGGCGATCACGATCAGTGACAGCTGCTCAGCGACCAGTGCCAGCTCGCCATCAGCAACCCGCTCGACGGCCTTGCGCTGGGTCAGCAGCCATTGGCCGGGCTGCCGCGCGTCCAGTGACACCAGCTGCGAGCGTACCCGCACCTCGGACCCGCTCGGCACCGGCGCCAGGAAGCGGACCTTGTTCAAGCCGTAGTTGAGCACGTGGGCGATGCCGGGGAAGCCAGCGAGGGCGGCCACATCGTCCTCCACCGTCAGCGAGAGCAGCAGGAAGCCGTGTGCGATGGTCTGCCCACCCGGCATCTGGGCCTGCGCCCGCGCTGGATCGACATGGATCCAGTTGTGGTCGCCGGTGGCGTCGGCAAAGGCATCGATACGCGTCTGGTCCACGCGGGTCACGCCACTCAGCCGCTCGCTGGCTGCCCACTGCTGCAACGCCTGCAGGGCGGGAGGCAGGTCGCTGTCCGCACTCACGCCACACGCTCCAGCAAGGTCAGGATCGCGTCACGCGCCTCTGGCTCGGACAGCATCGGCGCGTGCCCCACATCGGGCACTTCGACCAGACAGGTACTTTCCGAGGTGGCCGCCATCTGCCGCGCGACATCGGCTGGCAGGATGTCGGACAGCGCACCGCGTACCACCAGCACCGGCACCCGGGCGGTCAGTCCGCGAACCGCGCGCCACAGCACCGGACGCAACAGCCACAGCAGCCATGGCCGGGTGGTGCGGATCACCGCCGGGTCGTAGTCCAGTTCCAGCAGGCCATCGCTTCGTGGGCGGAAGGTGCGCACCGCCATCTGCCGCCAGTCGTCGGTGCTGAAGCGAGGGAACGCGGCCTTGCCGATGGATTCCACGTAGGCCGTGGCCTGCACCAGGTCCATCGGCGGGACCGGCTTGCCGGCGTACTTGCCGATCCGTGCCAGCGCCTCGCGTGGCACCTTGGGGCCGGCATCGTTGAGCACCGCGCCCGCGATCCGCTCGGGCGCGCGCGAGGCGAGGGTGATGGTCACCAGCACGCCCAGCGAGGTGCCGATGAACACCGCCTTGTCGATGTTCTGCGAGCGCAGCAACGCAACCATGTCATCCGCATAGGCACGCGGGTTGTAGCTGGACGGGTCATATGCGCGTTCCGAGCCTGCACGACCACGCAGGTCGACCGCGATCACGCGCCAGCCCTCGGCGGTGAGTACATTGGCAAGCGCATCGAAATCGGCACCATTGCGGGTCAGTCCCGGAATGCAGACCACTGTGCCACGCGCTGCCTGCCCCGCATCGGGTGCATGGTCGCGCGCATGCAGGCGCAATCCATCATTGCTGTTCCAGTACAGGTCGTCGTAAGACTGCGTCATGCAGAAGCTTCCTGAAGATCGTAACGGATGCGCTAGAAATCGTAACGGACGCTGAGGCTATATTCGCGTGGTGGGCCATAGAAGCCAATCAGCGTGCCGACCGCCGGGATGTTGTAGCCGGTGGTGCGGTATTCCTTGTCGGCCAGGTTGGTGCCCTGCAGCGAGAAGGTCCACGCGTCATCCAGGCGCCAGATGACGCCGGCATTGACCAGCCCGTAACCCTGCTGTCGGATCACCGGGCTGAGGTCGGTGGTCGGCCACACTTCGCTCTGGTAACTGTAGCTCACCCGTGCCGACAGGTTGCTGCCGTTGGCCAGGTCGGTGCGGTATTCCACGTTGAACGCACCAGAGAATTCCGGGGCATTGGTGAACTTCATCTGCCTGGCCACGTTGATGCCACGGTCCATGTACTCGTCGTACTTGGTATCCAGCCATGCCAGGTTTCCGGAAATCAGCCAGTGCTGGCTGGGCAGGTACTGATACTCGACTTCCAGGCCTTTGACGGTACCGGCGCCGGCGTTGGTGAAGTCGCCGAAGAAGGAATCGTCGATGCCATCGCCGTTGGTATCCAGGCCGGTGAACACCGACAGCTGAATGTCCTTGTACTTGTTGTAGAACGCCGACAGGTTCAGGAACAGGCGCTGGTCGAGGAAGGCCATCTTGCTGCCGACTTCGTAGCTGTCCACGGTCTCGTCATCGAACGGCTCCGCCGAGCGCGGTACCGCCACCGCGTTGGCGCGGATGTTGTAGCCACCGGACTTGAAGCCACGCGTCGCCAGGCCATAGACCATGATGTCCGGGGTGATCTGGTAGTCCAGCGAGACCTTGGGCGAGACGTTCTTGAAGTTGGTCTTCTTGTCGAAATCGGCGGTCACCGCCGCCGGCCGACTGAAGCCCGGGTCGGCGTAGAGGCGGTTCAGCACGATCGCGCGCTTGTCCTCGTCGGTGTAGCGGGCGCCGACATCGAGCTTCAGTCTGCTGGTCAGGTCGAAGGTCCAGTCCGCGTACAGCGCGATGCTGTCGGTCAGCACCTTGCCCTGGTTGTCGGCGAACTGCGCACTGAAGTAGTTGTTCTGGATCTGCCCGCCAGCTTCGCCGCTGAACTGGTACAGGCCGACCACGCCGCGCACCCGGCCGCCGGCATCGTAGTTCAACTGCACTTCGTTGCTGACCTGGTCGTCGTGGTAGGTGCCACCCACGTCGGCGAGCTTGACCGGCGCGGTATCGAAGTCGATGTTGGCCTCGCTGTCCGATTCACGCTTGGCGATCACGTACTTCAGTGCGATGTCTTCGTTCGGCCGCCAGTTCACCGTGGCCGAGGCGCCCTTGCTCTCCACGTTGTTGAGGTTGCGCATGCCCGAGCGGATGTCATAGCGGCTGTCCATCGGCGGGTAGGCACGCAGGAACGGATTGGGCGCCAGCATCTTCGAGCCGCGCATGCCGGACTGATCGTCGATCCAGTCCAGTGCGAACTGCACGTCGAAGTCATCGCCCGCATACGCGCCCAGGTTCAGGCGTGCCGCGTTGATCTGCTTGTCGCTGACCGGCTGGCCGTTGAAGGTGTTCTCGCCAAACCCGTCGTGGTTCATGCTGGCCACCGCCACACGGGCGCGCAGGCCGCTGTCGGCACCGCCGATCGGGCCACCGATGGCCGCCTTCGCATCCAGCTGGCTGTAGTTGCCCACGGTGATCTGGGCGAAGCCCTCGGTCTGGGTGGGCAGGCCGCGCGAGATGTACTTGATCGCGCCGCCGATGGTGTTCTTGCCATACAGCGTGCCCTGCGGGCCGCGCAGCACCTCGATGCGAGAGACATCGAACACATCCAGCAGCGCACCCTGCGGACGCGCGATATAGACGTCGTCCAGGTAGATGCCCACGCCCGGATCGGCGCCCCAGGTGGGATCGGACTGGCCGATGCCACGGATGTAGGCGGTGACCGTGCTGCTGGCGCCGCGGGCAGCGTAGATGGTCAGGTTGGGCACCTGCGCATCCAGGTCGCTGATGTCCTGGACATTCATCTTGTCCAGCGCCTCGGAGGTAAACGCAGTGACGGCAACCGGCACCTCCTGCAGGGTTTCCTCGCGCTTGCGTGCGGTGACCTTGATGCTGTCCAGATTGGTGGGTGATGCAGTCCTGCCCACCGTCGGCGTGGCCTGGGGCGCTTCCTGTGCCAGTACCGGCCCGGAGGCCAGCAGCGCGCCGATCATGAGACTCAAACAATTCCGTTTCATTCGGTCCTCCCCCAGGCAGGTGCTTGCAGATGGCCCATTGCCACCCCTGCAGCCAAGGCTAGCGGTGTCATCGGGCAGCGGCGAGTGGACCTAGGTCCAGTCGGCAGCGGCCGCCGGATGCGGAAAATGGGCGCGCCCCCAGCCGGAAGCGCATCCCGGTACCCCTTCATCCACGACTCACGCATGAGGATCTGGCCATGAAATCCGGAATCGATTCGATCAAGGTTGTACTGCTGATGCTGTGCAGTTGGCTGGCGATAGCGGGCAGCGCCGTTGCCGCAGGCCCGGCCGGGCATTGGGACATTGGCCTGTACGGCAATCTGTTCGGCGCCCGCGAATACCAGGTGTGGGTGCCCGCCGGCTACGACGACACACAACCGCTGCCCCTGCTGCTGGTCCTGCACGGCTGCGTGACCGGGCCGAACCTGATGGGCGAGGCCTCGGGCTTCAACGATGTGGCCGACACCCAAGGCTTCATCGTGGTCTACCCGCGGCAGAACGTCACCTCCAATCCGGCCCGCTGCTGGAACTGGCAGCTGCCGATCAACCAGGCACGCGACAGTGGCGAGCCCTCGCTCCTGGCCGGCATCGTGGACAAAGTGAAGGCGGCTTACAGCGTTGATCCGCATCGCGTGTACGTCACCGGCATTTCGGCGGGCGGCGCGATGACCTCGATCATGCTGGGCTGCTATTCGGACGTGTTCGCCGCAGGTGCCATCCATTCCGGTGGCATGTTCAAGGGCGCGACCACGATTTCCGGCAGCGCCTACGCACTGTTGGCCGGCAGCATCTACTCGCCGGACAGCAACGGTCGCCTGGCATGGCAGTGTTCGGGTTCGCCGTCGCCGCGACCGCTGCCGGTGCTGGTGTTCCATGGCAGCGCCGACCTCACCGTCAACCCGGCGAACGGGCAGCAGGCCGTGCGCCAGTTCCTGCAGACCAATGACCTGGCCGACGACGGCATGGACAACGATTCGGTGAAGTGCGTGCCGACCAGCACCTATCACGGCCAGGTGCCGGGCGGCCGCGCGTATACCGTCGACACCTACGCGTACGGCGGCAGGACGCTGGTCCAGCACTATGTGGTGCAGGGCATGGGGCATGCCTGGAGCGGCAGCCAGTCGGGCCTGCCATTCACCGACCCGAAGGGGCCGGATGCCACGCTGATCACCTGGCTGTTCCTGAAGGACTACCAGCGCTGAGTGGTCGCCGCTGCAGCGTCAAGCCTGGCGGTCGAGACACCATGCTAGCCTTCCCTTTGGCAGGATTGCCTGACAGGGGGAAGGCATGGATACCCGGCGCCGAGATTCCATCGTATTGGCTGCATCCGGCATGCTCGCACTGGCACTGTCCGCCAATGTGCTCGCGCATCCGGGCGGGCTCGACAAGCAGGGTTGCCACACCAACCGGAAAACGGGTGAGTATCACTGCCATCGAGGCGCTCCAGCCGCCCCTCGATACGTCGACACTCCGCGCAGCAGTTTCGCCCCCGCCCCCGCGCGCGGTTCCCGGGCATTTGCCAACTGCGCGGAGGCCCGCGCCGCCGGGGTTGCGCCGGTACGGCGTGGTGATCCGGGGTATGGCCCGCACCTCGATCGTGACAATGACGGCGTGGGCTGCGAACCCTATCGGGGCCGCAGGTAGGGCATGGCCCACCTGGCTTCAACTCCCGTTTCCCCGGGTTCGTCGGCCATCGCCGGGAGTGGTCGCACGATCTCCCCGTATTGCAGGGATATCCCCTAGGCTGTTGTGATTGAACTGCAAGGATGAAAGCAATCATGAACCGCTGGATTTTCCTGGCATTGGCCACGCTCCCGTTCGCCGCCGGTGCCGTGGTCATCCGCGATGATGTTGACGATGCCAGGTACCGGATCGACGCATCGGTGTTCCCGGCACTGGCAGACATGCCGGGCGAGGGGCACGGCGTCCTGATCGCACCGCAGTGGGTGCTGACTGCCGCGCATGCCGCGCCGATGGAGGGGATGGATGCCACGATCACCATCGATGGGAAGGGCTACGGCGTCGAGCGTGTCTTCCTGCACCCCGGCTACCGGAGGATGCCCGAGGCGCTGGGCAAGGAAGCGATGGCAACCGGGAGCGCATCGAAAATCCATGCGTTTCTGGCAGCGTCGGACGACATTGCACTGATCAGACTTGCCGCCCCGGTGAGCGGTGTGCCGCCGGTTGCACTCTACCGTGGCGCCGACGAGGTCACGCAGGTCGCCTCCCTGATAGGGAAAGGCGCCACCGGCAACGGTGCCGTGGGGCTGGCGCCCGGCGGGTCGCATCGTACGACGCTGCGGCGAGCCTGCAACGCGATCACCGGCGGCAACACGCGCTATCTCTGGTACCGGTTCGATCCACCTCCGCAGGGCCTTCCCCTTGAGGGCGTGCTCGGCAACGGCGACAGCGGCGGCCCGCTGCTGATCAGTAAGGAAGGGACCTG
The DNA here is from genome assembly GCF_029840555.1 of Stenotrophomonas sp. GD03877. Classification (NCBI taxonomy): domain Bacteria; kingdom Pseudomonadati; phylum Pseudomonadota; class Gammaproteobacteria; order Lysobacterales; family Lysobacteraceae; genus Stenotrophomonas; species Stenotrophomonas sp. GD03877. Next base: position 104,905 of record NZ_JAOCCT010000004.1, read on the forward strand.
GCAGCTGGTGGGCCTCGGCTCCTGGATCACCGCCGTTCCCGAGCATGCGCTAGAGGCGGGCTTCTATGGCCAGGTGGTTTACAACGTCCGCGTGTCCCGCTACCTCAACTGGATCGAAAGCATCATCGAGCGTGACGCGTCACGTTAATAGTGCATCCGGGCGGCCTTCCGCGCAGGTGTTCGCCCGGTCTCAAGTCATGCGACGGGTGTTCGTATCCTTTCCGCCATGGCCTCTTCGTTCAAATTTCCTGCGTGCGTGACCGCCTCCCGGCCATCCGGCTGGGCGCAGAGCGGTGAGCGCTGGGATCTGTGGTGGAACGGCCGTTCGGTGGCCAGTATCGTGCCGCATGCCGTGCTCGGGTTCCGCCTGTATCTGGACGCACGCAAGATGTCACAGGCCAAGGTCGTGTCCGCCGCCAGCGCCCGTCAGGCCAAGCGCTACGCCGAGCGCTGGTGTGCTGCACGGCTCTGCCCGCAGTTGCCTCTGCGCGATGCGGTGGCGCGGTTGGTGGCTGTTGCGCCCGGCGCGGGCGCCGTGCCCTCGCAGGTGCTGACGCGGGAGCAGCGGCAGCAGGCCCGGCGCCTGGCTGAAGCCGGGGCAGGGGAGATGGGGAGGATCAAGGAAGCGCTGACACCAAGGCCGCGCATGATGGCCGCCAGGCCCGAGGTGCAGGGACGAGGTGGAGCCTGGTCTGTACCCGGCCAGATTCCATCCTCCTCGCCCCGAAACGGGAACACATCTCCAGCCAGGGCTACACCGAAAGCTCCTCACGCACGATCCGGGCCCCTTCGCTGAGCGCACGCAGCTTGCCCCGTGCCACTTCACGGGCCAGCGGCGCCATGCCGCAGTTGGTGCTCGGGTAAAGCTTGTCGGCATCCACGAACTGCAGGGCCTTGCGCAGGGTGTTGGCTACTTCATCGGCGGTCTCCACCGTGCTGGACGCCACGTCGATGGCGCCCACCATCACTTTCTTGCCACGCACCAGCTCGATCAGGTCGATCGGTACGTGCGAGTTGTGGCATTCCAGCGAGATGATGTCGAGGTTGGAGGTCTGCAGCTTGGGGAACGACTCTTCATACTGCCGCCATTCCGACCCCAGCGTCTGCTTCCAGTCGGTGTTGGCCTTGATGCCGTAGCCGTAGCAGATGTGCACGGCGGTCTCGCACTTCAGTCCTTCGATCGCACGCTCCAACGCGGCTACGCCCCAGTCGTTCACTTCGTCGAAGAACACGTTGAAGGCCGGCTCGTCGAACTGGATGATGTCCACGCCAGCGGCTTCCAGCTCCTTTGCTTCCTCGTTGAGGATCTTCGCGAATTCCCAGGCCAGCTTCTCACGGCTCTTGTAGTGCGCGTCGTACAGCGTGTCGATCATCGTCATCGGGCCAGGCAGTGCCCACTTGATCGGCTGCGTGGTCTGCCGGCGCAGGAACTTCGCATCCTCCACGAACACCGGCTTCGGACGGCTCACTGCGCCGACTACGGTCGGCACGCTGGCATCGTAGCGGTTGCGGATGCGCACGGTCTCGCGCTTCTCGAAATCAACGCCGCTGAGGTGTTCGATGAAGGTGGTGACGAAGTGCTGCCGGGTCTGCTCGCCGTCGCTGACGATATCGATGCCGGCATGCTGCTGTTCCTGCAGGGACAGGCGCAGGGCATCCTGCTTGCCTTCAGTCAGGCCTTCGTCCTGCAGCTTCCAGGGCGACCAGAGCTTTTCGGGTTCTGCCAGCCAGGACGGCTTGGGCAGGCTGCCGGCGGTGGAGGTAGGGAGCAGTTTCTTCGTCGACATTGCGTCTTGTTTCCTGGGGGCGGATGTAAAATCGATGGATCAGCGGGCAGCCCACTGCTCAAGCACGGCGCGATACGGCTTGATGAAGTGTTCTTCGGTGAACTTGCCCTGCTTGACCGCCAGCTGGCTGCGCTCTTCGCGGTCGTAGACGATGCGGGTGGACGAATAGTCCTGGTGCTTCAGGCTGGGCTGGTAGACCTTGCCGGCCACGGAGTTGGCGTTGTAGATCTCCGGGCGGTAGATCTTCTGGAACGCTTCCATCGTGCTGATGGTGCCGATCAGTTCCAGATTCGAGTAATCCCCCAGCAGGTCGCCCTGGAAGTAGAAGGCAAGCGGCGCCACGCTGCCCGGTGGCATGAAGTAGCGCACCTGCAGGCCCATCTTGTCGAAATACTGGTCAGTGGGAGAGAACTCGCCCTGGCGGTATTCCACGCCCAGGATCGGATGGTGGTTCTCGGTGCGGTGGTAGGTCTTGCTGCTGGATACGCTGATGCAGATCACCGGCCCCTTGCTGAAGTTGGCACGGTAGGCGTCAGACTCCAGGAAGTGCTTGAACAGCTTGCCATGCAGGTCGCCAAAGCCTTCCGGAATGCCGAAGGTGGCCTTGCCCTCGTTGCTGGCCGGCAGCACCACGCTGAAATCGTAGTCGCGCACGTAGGACGAGAAGTTGTTGCCGACGATACCCTCGGTACGCGCACCGGTCTGCGTGTCGACAATGGTTGGGCGCAGGACCTCGATCAACGGGAACGGATCACTGCCATCGCTGCCGTCGATGTGCATCTCCACCGAGATGATGTCCAGCTCGACCGCATAGCGATCCGCGCTCGGGTTGTCCCAGTGCGCCAGATCGTTGAAGCGGTTGTTGATCATGCTGATCGTGTTGCGCAGGTTCTCCTGCCGGGATGCGCCGCGCGCCAGATTGGCGAAATTGGTGGTGATGCGCGTGCCATCGGCGGGCTGGTAGTCCTCGTTGAAGGGGATGCGCGTGATGCTGAAGGTGAAGGTGTCGGTCGTCATGGGCGGCGTTCCGTGTTGCGGGGTGGCATCCGGATGCGGGCGAGGGCATCCGGCATTCAAAGCGCTGCGGCGGCCTCAAGGGCGGTGGCACGATGGCGGGGCAGCGCCAGCAGCGGCATGGCCCGCCGTACCGCCAGTCGCGCCCGCTCGATCAGGGCGTCGCTGTGCACGCGGCCGTCGGCGAAATCGCGATCGGTGGCGTAGACACCCAATGGCAGGGTGCGCGCCTGGAAGAAGCTGAAGAGCGGGCGCAGCTGATGGTCGATCACCAGCGAGTGGCGCTCGCTGCCACCGGTGGCGGCCAGAAGGATGGGGGTGTCGACCAGTGCGTCCTGGTGGATGAAGTCGAAGAAGTGCTTGAACAGCCCCGTGTACGAACCGCGGTAGACCGGCGTTGCCACCACCAGTACGTCGGCCTGTTCAACAGCAACCAGCTGCCGCTCCACAGCGTCGGGCAACTGTGAGCGCCACAGTGCGCCGGCCAGCTGCGGCGCCAGCTCACCCAGTTCGATCAGGCGTTGCTCGCAATGGATGTCCTCGCCGATCAGGTCCAGCAGATGCTCGGCCAGCGTGGCGGCCCTGGAAGGGCGTTGCAATCCGCCGGAGACGGCGACGATTCGAAGGGGGGGGGCAGGTGAAAGCATGACCCGATCCTAGTCAGTGCCTTCCATGACGTAAAATGGTATTACTTCACCAATCCATGAGCGAGATTCATCGTCATGCTGGAACGGATCCACCTCAGCATCGTGCAGCAGGTCGAGCAGCAGGGCTCGCTCACCGCCGCGGCCGGCGTGCTCAACCTGACCCAGTCAGCCCTGAGCCACAGCATGAAAAAGCTGGAGCAGCAGCTCGGCACCGATGTGTGGCTGCGCGAAGGCCGCAGCCTGCGGCTGACCCAGGCCGGGCAATACCTGCTGGCAGTCGCCAACCGCGTGCTGCCGCAGCTGGACCTGGCCGAGGAACGACTGGGCCAGTTCGCCCAGGGCGAGCGCGGTGCGCTGCGCATCGGCATGGAATGCCATCCCTGCTACCAGTGGCTGCTGAAGATCGTCTCGCCGTATCTGGCCGCGTGGCCGGATGTGGATGTGGACGTCAAGCAGAAATTCCAGTTCGGCGGTATCGGCGCCTTGTTCGGCTACGAGATCGACCTGCTGGTCACCCCCGACCCGCTGCTGAAGCCAGGCCTGAAGTTCATTCCCGTGTTCGACTACGAGCAGGTGCTGGTGGTGGCCAGCAACCACGCCCTGGCCAAGGTGGACTACGTAAAGCCGCGCCAGCTCGGCCAGGAAGTGCTGATCAGCTACCCGGTGCCGTTCGAGCGCCTGGACATCTACAACCAGTTCCTGCTGCCGGCCGGCATCACGCCGCGGCGCCACAAGGCCATTGAAACCACCGACATCATGATGCAGATGGTGGCCAGCGGCCGCGGCGTGGCCGCCATGCCGCGCTGGCTGGTGGAGGAGTACGCCGCGCGCATGGACGTCGTGCCGGTGCGCCTGGGCGCCAAGGGCATTCCCAAGCAGATCTACCTGGGCGCGCGCGAGGCCGATACCGGTATCGACTACCTCCAGGCCTTCATCGAGCTGGCCCGTAACAGCTCGCCGCTTGCCGGCAATGTGGGCGGGGCGCGTTGATGTCGGCAGGCATGTCACTGCGGGCGGACGCCTTCATCAACGCCTTTTCACTGGAAGTCAGCGCGAAAGCCATGCCTGCGCTGCGCGCCGAGGCGGCCCGCATACCGCGCGGCACAATCATCTCCATTCCCTGGCTGGCCAGCGAGGACGACGACGCACGCCTGGCCGCCGCATGCGCGGTGCGCGAGCTCGGCTTCGAGCCGATGCCGCATCTCTCCGCCCGGCGTATCGGGTCACACGCAGCGCTTGAACGCTTCCTGGAACGTGCCGCCGGCGAAGCCGGGGTCGCGCGTTGCCTGCTGATCGCGGGTGACCTGGCCACGCCCATCGGACCATTTGCAGACAGCGCGTCGATCATCGAGACCGGTCTTCTGGAGCGACACGGTATCAAGGTCGCCGCCATCGGCGGGCATCCGGAAGGCCATCCGGTAATGAGCAGTGACGAACGCTGGCAGGCGCTTCAACACAAATGCCAGCGCATCGAAGCACGCGGCATGGCCCCCTTGATCGTCACCCAGTTCGCGTTCGATGCCGATACCGTGCTGACCTGGCTGGATGCACTGCGCACGCGTGGCATCACCGTTCCGGTGCTGGTCGGTGTGCCGGGTCCGGCCAGCATCACCCGCTTGCTGCGTTATGCGGCGATGTGCGGCGTAGGCGCCAGTGCATCGATGCTCGCCCGGTATGGCATCTCGATCGGCCGCCTGCTCGGAACGGCGGGGCCGGAGGTGTTCGTCGATCGCCTGGTGAAGGGGTTGACCAGCGCGCATGGCCAAGTCAGTCCGCACCTGTTCCCGTTCGGCGGTGTCGCGCCCTCGCTGGAGTGGATCGAGCAGTACCGGCAGCGTGTTCGCGGTGCGCGCGGCGTAGTCCACGAAGACTGACAGCTGTCACTGGTCGCCATTGGGGCGGAAGCGAATAGTGAGCGCCAAGGCGAGGGCCCCTCGCCACCGCTCACCAAGGGGCCGCTCATGTTCGTCGGCAAGTACTGCCGGTACCTGGCCTCGTTGCGGATGGATGCGGCAGGCAAGGGGCTGGAAACCGCAGGCTGATTGACCTGGTAGTGCCGGCCGCTGGCTGGCTTCCCCATGCAGCGTTGCGCGGGGCTGGCGCAGGCGTCACGATGCCCGCCACTGGCCAACACCGGAAACGCTGACGTCATGAAGACCACATCCTGGTTCTGGATCAACGTGGCCAGTCACTTCGGCATTGTCGCAGCCCTGGCTTGGCTGCCCGCCCGGTGGACGGGGCAACTTGTGGAAGCCCTGGCCGGGACTCAGCCGGCTATCGGCGACACCCGCCATTTGGCCTTCATAGGCTCCATGTTCGGCTTCTGCGTGACCGCACTGATCCTGATGGGGGTGTTGACTGTCACCGGCGAACTGCTGGGTTTCTCCAGGCCCTATGCGCGACGGTCGGAGGCCCAGAACGAAGCGCAGGCCGTCCACCGGAAGGTACTGCTGACTGCATTCGCCACGCTCTCATGGGTGGCCGTGGGATCGCTTGCAGGTATTGCGTCGATCTTCGCGGCCTCGTCATGAAGGGCGACCCTGTCAGCGCCCAGTGTGCCGGAACGGATGGGTGCGTGAACTGCGGGGCTGCTCACGCCTCCCCGCGCCACTGGCTCATCAGCATCTGCAGGAATCGCTCCGCCGTGGGCGAGAGCAGGGCGCCGCGGCGGCGGACGATGCCGATCGTGCGTGACACCACCGGGTTGCCGATCGCGCGCGTCACCAGGGTGGGGTGATCCCCATCTGGCGTAGCCATCTTCGGCAGCACCGACACCCCGATGCCCGCCTCGACCATGCCCAGTGACGTCGACAGGTGGGTCACTTCGTAGTGCCAGCTCAACTTGAGGTTCTCGCGCGCCAGCGCACCATCCAGCAGCGTGCGGTTGCCGCTGGTGCGATGCACGGTGATCAACTGGTGCTCGGCCAGGTCGGCCCATTCCACCTTGCGCTTGCGCGCCAGCGGATGATCGCGACGGCACGCCAGCACGAACGGGTCCTCTGCCAGTACGTCGAAATCGAGATTCGGATCGTTGGCGCCCATGAAGTTGATGCCGAACTCCACTTCGCCACGTTCCACTGCCTGCAGACCCTCCGTGGCCGGGATATCCAGAATGCGGAAGCGCACGTTCGGGTGCGCTTCGTGGAAACGCGCCATCACGCTGGGCAGGAAGTAGAACGCCGCCGTCGGCAGGCAGGCGATGGTCACTGTCGCGCCGCGGGTGTCTTCGCGGCCGCGCAGCGAGAACAGTGATCCATCGAATTCCTCCAGCATGCGGCGCACCAGCGGCAGCAGGTTCTCGCCGACAGCGGTGGTACTGACGCTGCGCGTGGTGCGCTCCAGCAGCGGCGACCCCACCGCCTGTTCCAGTTTCTGGATACGCCGGCTGAGTGCTGGCTGGGAGACGTGCAGGATTTCCGCGGCGCGATGGAAGCTGCGGGTCTCCGACACCAGCAGGAACGCACGCAGATCCAGGATTTCGCAATTGATGCTCATTGGGTATCAATCATCCAAAAATCAGCAATTCACAGATCAATTGGGGTCATGCCAGTATCGAATCACAGAGGGGTCATTCATCCCCTACACGCATCAATCTAGCACACGTATGTCCAACGATCTGCTCAGCATTCCCTGCGTTCTCATGCGCGGCGGTACCTCCAAGGGCCCGTTCTTCCTGGCCAGCGACCTGCCGGCGGACACCGCCGAACGCGATCGCCTGCTGCTGGAAGTGATGGGATCGGGGCATCCGCTGCAGATCGATGGCATCGGCGGAGGCAACGCGCTGACCAGCAAGGTGGCGATCATCGACCGCTCCAGCCGTCCGGACGCCGATGTCGACTACCTGTTCGCCCAGGTACGGGTAGAGCAGCAGGTGGTGGATACCTCGCCCAACTGCGGCAACATGCTGGCGGCCGTAGGCCCGTATGCCATCGAGCGTGGGCTGGTGCAGGCGCAGGATCCGCAGACCGAAGTGCGCATCCACAACGTCAACACCGGCAAGTTGATCATCGCCACGGTGGAAACGCCCGGCGGCAACGTGGTGTACCGAGGTGACACGCGCATTGCCGGCGCGCCGGGCTCGGCTTCGCCGGTCAGGCTCTCCTTCCTTGATGCGGCAGGTGCCCGCACCGGCAAGCTGCTGCCCAGCGGGCACGCGCAGGAGACCATCGATGGCGTGCCGGTCAGCCTGGTGGACTGCGCGATGCCGATGATGCTGGTGCGTGCCGAAGACCTGGGCGTGCGCGGCGATGCCCCGCCCGCCGAACTGAACGCGGACGCGGTATTCATGCGCCGGCTGGAAGCGCTGCGCATCGAGGCGGGCGCCCGCATGGGCATCGCCGACGCCGGCAACAAGGTCATTCCGAAGCCGGTGCTGCTGTCGGCGCCGCAACATGGGGGCGATCTGCAGGTGCGCTATTTCATGCCGCATCAATGCCACACCGCGCTGGCCATTACCGGTGCCGTTGGCCTGGCCACCGCCGCCGTTACGCCGGGCACGCTGGCCCACACTTTGGTCGGATGCCTGTCCGTTCCCGGCCGCATTACCCTCGAACATCCGAGCGGGGCCCTGGAGGTGGGCCTCAGTCGCAGCTCGGGCGATTCGCCGGTGATTGCCAGCGTGGTCCGCACCGCGCGCCGCTTGTTCGAGGGGCGCGTGTACGCGACTTCGCCCGCGCCCACCACGGCCAGTGCCACCCAAGCCCGCCAATGGACGTCAGCGGCATGATCTGAACCCGGACGGGCCGGCGTAGACACGCATGCCCGCCATTACAACGTAGATGCTTCACTCCTGGGAGGGATGATGTACAAGCAGTTCTTGATGGCCGCGCTGTGCGCGGCTGGTCTGGCCGCGGCCGGATGCAGCAACAGCGGGCGCACCGAAGGCGCATCCGCCGGCGGTGGTGACAATGCACCGGTACGCATCAGCGTCGGCTCCTACAACCTCAACAACCTGCCGTTCTTCATCGCCGACGCAAAGGGCTATTTCAAGGATGTCGGTCTCGAAGTGAAGACCGAGAACTTCGCCCAGGGCGGCTCCAAGGTACTGCAGGCGCTGGTGGCCAATTCCACCGACGTGGCCGTCGGCTTCTACGACCACACCATCCAGATGCAGGCCAAGGGCAAGGACGTGGTGGCCTTCGTGCTGCTCTCGCGTAACTCCGGTCTGGTGATGGCCGGCCGAGAGGATGCCACCTTCGATCCGGCCCGCCCGGAGACCATCAAGGGGCAGAAGGTCGGCATTACCGCACCGGGCTCCTCGTCAGACTTCTTCGTCCGTCACTTCCTCGCCCAGCATGATATTCCGGCCGACAGCATCTCGCTGATCGGCGTCGGCTCCGGTGCTGCGGCGGTCGCCGCGCTGGAGCAGGGCAAGATCGACCTGCTGGTCAACTACGACCCGGCCGCCACCCTGATCACCGAGCGCAAGGTCGGGAAGATCCTCCTCGACGCGCGCAGCGATGACGGCGCCCGCCAGGTCTATGGCGGCCTGTACCCGACCTCGGTGATGTACGCCAACCAGAGCTTCCTGGACAAGCGACCGGAGGCGGCCGCGAAGATTGCCCGGGCCGAGCAGATGGCGCTGAAGTTCATCGCCGACAACAGCGCCGAGGAGATCGTCGCGGCCCTGCCGGACAGCTACGTCTCCGGCGACCGCGCCACCTATGCCCGCGCGGTGGAGAACGCCCGCGCGATCTTTACCCGGGACGGTCACTTCACGCCGGCCGACCTGGAAACCCCACTGAAGGTGCTGCGCGAGTTCAACACGGATGTGGCCAAGGCCAACATCGATCTGTCCAGGACCTACACCAATGCCTTCGTCGAGCGTGCCAACGCTGCGGCGCCGGCGGCCCAACCGTAAGCGGAGGTAACCCCATGGCCCTCAATGCCACCGTGCGCCAGCTCAACGGCGCGCCGCAGCTGGAGCCTGCACAGACCATGGTCGCCCTCAACAAGGTGACCATGTCCTTCGGCGAATTCACCGCCGTGCGTGATGTCGACATCCAGGTGGGTGACGGCGAGTTCCTTGCCATCGTCGGCCCGACCGGCTGCGGCAAGAGCACCATCCTCAATTCCGTGGCGGGTCTGCTGAAGCCGTCTTCCGGGCAGGTCAGCATCGACGGCCGCGCCGTCAGCGGTGTGCAGGAGTCGGTCGGCTACCTGTTCCAGCAGGATGCGCTGCTGCCGTGGAAGACGGCTTACCAGAATGTTGAACTCGGCCTGCGCTTCCGCGGCGTGCCCGAAGCCGAACGCAAGGCCAAGGCCAACGCGTGGCTGGCCAAGGTCGGCCTGGCCGGTTTCGAGCATCGCTACCCCCACCAGCTGTCCGGTGGCCAGCGCAAGCGTGTGCAGATGGCGCAGGCGCTGATCGTCGAGCCGAAGGTGATCCTGATGGATGAACCGTTCTCGGCGCTGGACATCCACACCCGGCACCTGATGCAGAACGAGCTGCTGCGCCTGTGGCAGGAGGACCGGCGCTCGGTGATCCTGATTACCCATGACCTGGAAGAAGCAATCGCGCTGGGTGACCGCGTGGTGGTGCTGTCCTCCGGCCCGGCGAGCCGCGTGGTGCGCAGTTTCGACGTGGATCTGGAGCGTCCGCGCAATGTGGCCGAGATCAAGCTGGATGACCGTTTCACCGACCTGTACCGCGACATCTGGGCCTGCCTGCGCGGCGAAGTGGAGAAGAGCTATGCACGCCAAGACTGACAAGTTCATCCAGCTGGCCCTGGTGGTCGCCGTGTTCGGCGGCTGGGAAGGCGGTATCGCGCTGGGCGTGATCGATCCGTTCTTCTTCCCTTCGCCGACAGCGATCGTGCAGCAGGCCTGGACCTGGTTGTCCGACACCTCGTTCTACCAGCACGTCTACATCACCCTGACCGAAACCGCGCTGGGCTACATCATTGGCACCGGCCTGGGTGTAGCTGGCGGCGTGTGGCTGGGCCTGAGCCGACGCTCGGCGCGCATCCTCGACCCCTTCATCAAAGGCTTCAACGCAATTCCGCGCGTAGTGCTGGCGCCGATTTTCGTGTTGTGGCTGGGGCTGGGCCTGTGGTCGAAGGTGGCGCTGGCGGTCACCTTGGTGTTCTTCACCACGTTCTTTAATGCCATGCAGGGCGTGCGCGAGGTGAATCCGGTGGTGCTGGCCAATGCCCGCATCCTGGGCGCAAGCCGTAGCGACCTGCTGCGCCATGTCTACTTCCCTGCAGCAGCCAGCTGGATCCTGTCCTCGCTGCGCACCTCGGTGGGCTTCGCGGTGGTCGGCGCGATCATCGGTGAGTACCTCGGGGCCTCGGCGGGCCTGGGTTACCTGATCGCGCAGGCCGAGGGCAACTTCAATGCCGTGGGCGTGTTCGCCGGCATCATCATCCTGGCCGCCTTCGTGCTGGTCATCGACGCCCTGCTGGACGTGGTCGAGAACAAGCTGATCACCTGGCGTCCCAACGCCCAGGCACAGGCCACCAGCTGAACCGGCCGCGCTGAGCCGGCCCGCCGCGCCGCCGGACCGATCCGGCGGCGCGCACTTCCTCCCCCGATCTTCCCCCGCACCACCGCAACAGGCCAGCGCCGGGCCAGGGGGCCGGCTGGCCGGAGAGAGAGCCCATGAATCATTCCACCGTGCTGCCGCTGGCAGTGCTGCCGGTCGCGCTTGGCCTGCTGTTGGCCAGTGGCCATGTTGGCGCCCAGGCTGTTTCGTCCCCTCCCGCACCACTGAGCCAGGCCGAACTCTCACGCCTGGTGCAGCAGCAGGCGCTGCAGATCCAGCAGTTGGAGGCGCGCCTGCGTGCCGTGGAGGGCGGGCGCGGCACTTCCGGCGCGGCGGTCGCAACGCAGGCTCCCGCGCTGGACACCCGCATTGCCGCACTGGAATCCAGCCAGGCCAAGGCGCCCAAGGTCACCTGGTCCAAGGGCGCACCGGAATTCAGCAGTGCCGATGGCAGCGTGGTGTTCCGTCCGCGCGGACGCCTGTTCGTCGACGCATCCAGCACCGATGGGTCCTCAGTGAGTGACCGCAACATCTCCGGTACCGAGATCCGTTCGGTGCGGTTGGGCGCCGAAGGCCGCTACGGCATCCTCGGCTGGGCGGTGGAAGGTGACTTCGCCGACAACGCGGTGGCGTGGAAGTCGGTCTACGCCACCGTGGACCACCGCCTGTTCGGGCTGCCGGCCGACCTGACCGTGGGCAACCGCCTCAACGACCGGGGTATCGACGGCTCCAGCAGCACGTCCAACACGCCGTTCCAGGACCGCAACGTGGTCGGCACGCTGATGCTGCCGCAGCGCGGCCTGTTCGGTGTCGGCCTGACCGAGCGCGTGTACGGCAAGGACTGGCATGCCAGCCTGTCGGTGGCCGGCAACGATCTCAACAACACCGGCACCGACAACGACAGCCAGACCTGGGCCACGCGCGTGCATTGGAACCCGGTGGCCAACGAAGCGGTCACGGTGCACCTGGGGGCCTGGGCCTTCCATGAGGAGATCGCCGCAGGCGCCAGCGGCGTCGTCCGCAGTTCGGCCATCGCGGGGCACTTCAACGACCTGGTCAAGATCGCGCCGGGCACACTGCTGGGCGCCGAGCGCAGCACGGCCCATGGCGCGGAACTGGCAGGCTTCTTCGGGCCGGCCTGGGCGACCGGCGAATGGGGTACGCGCAACCTGCGCGGGGCCGACGCCAGCGGGCGCTACGATCTGGACCACCAGGCCTGGGCGATTTCGGCTGGCTGGTTCCTGGCCGGTGCAAGGCCGGCCTATTCGGGCAAGGCCGGCACCTGGGGCCGGGTCAAGGTGGCCGATCCTGTCACCCGCGGCGGCGCCGGGGCATGGGAACTGAAGGGGCGCTACGAGGATGTGGACTATGCCGAGCTGCCCAGTGGCGGTACCGGCCACGCGTGGACGCTGGGTGCGAACTGGTATCTCAACGACTTCAGCCGCGTGATGTTCGAGGCGATCCGTTGGCAGACCCGCAACCGCAGCGGCACCGGCCAGGGCAGGGATGAAGGCACCACCTTCAATACCCGCCTGCAGGTGGCCTTCTAGAAGCGCATGCCGCTCGCGCGCCGATCAGAGCAGCAGCAATGCTCCGATCAACGCCGGCGGCATCACCAGCGCGCCGACACGCAGGAAGTCGAGCGCGCTGACATGCTCGCCCTCGCGGCGCAGCGCCACCAGCCACAGCATCGTCGCCAGCGAACCGGTGACCGACAGGTTGGGCCCCAGATCCACGCCGACCAGCAATGCGGCACGGGTCTGCGCCGGCAGGTCGGCCATCTGCCCCAGCGAACCGGCGGCCAGGCCGACCGGCAGATTGTTGGCCACGTTGCTCAGCAGCGCGGCCGCGCCACCGGCCAGCCAGCTGGCCTGGCGGGGAGATGCCTGCGCCAGGGCCTGCAGGGCGCTGGCCGCGCTCTGGATGACACCGGTCTGCGCCACCGCTTCCACCAGCACGAACAGTCCCGCCACCAGCGGCAGCACGCCCCAGGACACGTGGCGCAGCAGTGGCAGCGGGCTGCGCCGCTGACGGATCGCCACCACCGCCACAGTCAGCGTGCCCGCGCAGAACGTGGTCAGGCCCAATGGCCCGTTCAAGGCGGACGTGACCAGTAACACGGTGCCGGTGAACAGCACGCCCAGTGCGCTCAGCCGGCCGCCGTCGGTCAACGGGCGATGCGCCGGCGCGGCCACCAGCGGCTGGGCGATCTCGCGCCGGTGCACCCAGCGCAGGACCAGGTAGGTGGCACCGATCGCCGCCGCCGACGGCAGCGCGAACTGCGCCAGCCACTGCAGCAGCGGCGGCATGTGCTGGCCGTACACCACCAGGTTGGCCGGATTGGAAATGGGCAGCACGAAGCTGGCCGCATTGGCGATGAATGCACAGACGAACAGGTAGGGCAGGGGATTGGCGCGCGCCGCCTTGCAGGCGGCGTAGACCGCTGGGGTCAGCACCACGGCCGTTGCATCGTTGGACAGGAACACCGTCACCAGCGTGCCGACCAGGAATACCAGGTCGAACAGGCGTCGCCCGGATCCGCCCGCATGCCGGACCGCGTACAACGCCACCCAATCGAACAGGCCTTCGCGCCGCGCCAGTTCGGCCAGCATCATCATGCCGACCAGGAAGAGGTAGACGTCGCGGCCTTCGGCCACCGCGCCCCATGCGGTGTGCAGCGACACCGCGCCCAGCAACGGCAAGAGGGCGGCAGCGCACAACGCCCACACATATTCGGGGATGCGGAAAGGACGGAACAGCAGGCCGATGGTGGCAACGGCGACCGCTGCCCAGATCACGAGGGGGGCTTGGGGGGCGAGCATGGAGTGGGGCTTCAGCGGCACCGGCAGCGACCCCGGCGCAGGGGGTCCTGGCGCGCGCGATCAGCGGATGGGCGGCCGCTGCAATCATCGCAGGTTCCGGGTCGCCGCATCATACCGTGCGGCGCGGCATGGCGACCGCTGCAGTCGACCGCGCTGCAGGTGGGCCGGGGCGGCGCCCAGCCCACCTTCAGCACTCAAGCGCGGCATGACTTCAGGCACTGCAGTTTGACTACACATGTAGTCAAACTGCACACACGCTCATTGGACGAGATTGCGATGCCAAGATCCTGCTGGTTGTCCTGCGCCCTGGCCCTGGTGTTCGGCATCGCCGGGCCCACCCAAGCGGCGACGCGTGCCGAAGCCCTTGCCGCGATCGAGCGCAACGCGCGCGCCGCGCATTCCGATGCGGTCCTGGTGATGCACGACCGGGAAACGCTGCTTGAGCTGAAGCCCGCCGCGGGGCAGGAATCGGTTCACCTGATGTCGGCCACCAAGTCGGTCGTCGCGCTCGCCATTGCGTTGCTGCTGGACGAAGGAAAGCTGGCTTCGATCGATACGCCGGTCAGCCAGATCTATCCCGAATGGAAGCAGGGCAGGAAGAGCGCCATTACCGTGCGCATGCTGCTGGACCATACCTCGGGCCTGCAGAACGTGGCGAACGCGGGCGAAGAGCTGGAAGGGGCCCCGGACCTGGTCAGGCTGGCACTGGCCGCCGAGCTGAGCGATGCCCCGGGTACCGTGTTCTCCTACAACAACAAGGCCACCAACCTGCTGCCCGGTATTGTCGAGCGCCTGGCAGGCGAGCCGCTGGATGCCTATGTGGACGCGCGTCTTTTCAAGCCCCTGGGCATTGCCCACTACACCTGGATGAAGGATGAGGCAGGCACCCCGCTGGGCATGGCCGGGCTGTCCCTGCGCGCGGCCGATCTTGCCGCCATCGGGCAACTGTTGCTGGAAGGAGGCGTGGCGCCGGATGGCAAACGTCTCCTGAGTGAGCAGTCGGTCGCGTTGATGACGACCGAAAGCGCCCGTGCGCCAGATGTTGGGCTGCTGTGGTGGCGGGTACCGGCCTGGGAACGCTACCAGCTCAAGCCCCGGCTACAGGATCTGCTGGTGCAAAGGAGGGTGGACGACGACGTGCAGCGCGCACTGCAGGCCAGTGCAGGGCGTGCATTCGAAAGCCGCAGCGCGCTGGTGGCCTTCCTTGCCGATCAGTTGGGCGCGGACTGGTCGCAGCGTTACGGCAGCCAGATCTCCGGGCGAGGGCTGAAGCTTGCCGATCTCTACGACATCACACGGGGGCCGGTCGTCGGCTTCGCCGCCAACGGCTACCTGGGCCAATACATGATGATCATTCCGGAACAGCGTGTCGTCGCAGTGCGCCTGATCCACCGGCGCGAGACCCACAGCGCTCCACAGGACGACTATCCCTCCTTCTTCGCCGATGTCCTGCAGTTGGCGCGGACACTGCAATAGGCCCTGTCGCCATCATGTCCACGCGCGCTGAACATCTTCCTGGAGCGTTCTTCACTGTCGTGCCGCCTAAAGTGGGATGACATCTTGGCCGCACACCTACTGAAGCATGTTTGATTATCAGGACTGGACCTTCCACGCCAATGGCCGAACGGTAGTGGCGCGGGTAGCGCTGGACGGTGAAGGTGGCGGCACCATCAACCGCTACCAGCTGGTGCCGGGACCGGCACAGTCGGGGTTGTGCATCAAGGTCGCCTCCCAGGACGAGGCCGCACAGAAACTGGAGGCCGAAGTGACGAAGCTGCTGGGACCGGTGTGGTAGCCACTGCGCCATGCCGGCCGGGCATCCGCATGCTGACGGCGGAATGACCGGCCCGGGCAACGGGCATCGCGCCGGATGCCCGTTGCATGAGGACGCTTACTTGGGCATCAGCACGGTGTCGACCACGTGGATGACGCCGTTGGACTGGCTGACATCGGCAACGCTGATGCCTGCCTTGCCACCCTCTGCATCGATCACCCAGAGCTTGCCATCGTGGAGCGCCACGGTGAGAGGCTCACCCTGTACGGTCTTCAGGGTGGCCTTGCCGCCGTGCTTGCGGGCATCGGCCAGAAGCTGGGCCGAACTGTAGCTGCCCGGGACGACGTGGTAGGTCAGGATCCGGGTCAACCGTGCCTTGTTTTCCGGCTTCACCAGCGTATCGACAGTGCCTGCAGGCAGTTTTTCGAAGGCCGCATTGGTGGGCGCGAAAACAGTGAAGGGCCCGGTGCCGTTGAGGGTGTCGACCAGGCCGGCTGCTTTGACCGCTGCAACGAGCGTGGTGTGATCCTTGGAATTGACGGCGTTCTCGACGATGGTCCTGGTGGGGTACATTTCTGCCCCGCCCACGATGACGGTGTTGGCGGCGAAAACTGAGGAGCCGGACGAAACGAGTACGGCGAAGCCGACTGCGGCGGCGATGCGCTGAAGAGCGTTCACGGTGCGTTCCTTTCTGGATGACCCGCAAGCGCGGGCATCTTTCCTACGGCGGGCGAGCGTGACCGGATGCAGCAACGGCCGAGTCAGCAGCTGTTTCGCGCGCTGCCGGTTTTGCTGCGCTGCATGGTGACAACGGCGAACCTCGGTGATTACTCTCCGCTGCAACGCGATGGTAGCGCTACCAGTCGGACGGGGATCCAGGGTCCGGGAGGCTGCCTTCTTTGCCGCGTGTTTGTCCTGGCAGGCTTGAAAAGCAAGTGTAAG
Source organism: Stenotrophomonas sp. GD03877 (assembly GCF_029840555.1). Lineage (NCBI taxonomy): Bacteria > Pseudomonadati > Pseudomonadota > Gammaproteobacteria > Lysobacterales > Lysobacteraceae > Stenotrophomonas > Stenotrophomonas sp. GD03877. The sequence goes on from NZ_JAOCCT010000004.1 coordinate 121,377, forward strand.
TCGCGGCGTGCCCGAGCACCCGTGCTGTTCGGTTTGGAATGCGGGCCACGCCCGTGCGTGCCCCTGGGAGGGGGCGGTACATCCATTCGATCGTATGTCAGAGGGGACTTTCATGAGCACCTGCAGTTTCCGTGGCACCCCGGGCCCGAGGTCCGGTTCATGAGCCGCGCGTTGGCGAAGTTCCGGTCCCGGGCCATGTTCACCTTCGTGGGTGGTGCCCTGGTCATCAATCCCGCCTTTGCGCAGGACGCCGCACCGGCGACCGGGCAGCAGCCGCAGAGCCAGTCGCAACCCACCCAGCTTGATGCAGTGCAGGTCACGGGCATACGCAACAGCCTGAGCCAGGCCATGGATATCAAGCGCGACTCGGCGGGCGTGGTCGATGCGATCAGCGCCGAGGACATCGGCAAGTTCCCCGATACCAATCTTGCCGAGTCGTTGCAGCGCATCACCGGCATCTCCATCGAGCGCCGTGACGGCGAGGGCGCGCAGGTGACCGCGCGTGGCTTCGGTCCGCAGTTCAACATGGTCACGCTCAACGGTCGGCAGATGCCGGGCGCGGACGCGTTCGGTGCCTCCGGACAGGTGGCCATCGGCGGTGTCGACGGCGGCACCCGCGCCTTCAATTTCGCGCAACTGGCCGCCGAGGCCATCAATGGCATCGAGGTCTACAAGACCAGCCAGGCACAGGTGCCCAGCGGTGGCATCGGCGCGACGATCAATATCCTGACCTCGCGCCCGCTCGATCACGCCGGCATCGTGGCCAACGCCGGGGCGAAGCTGGTCTCCGACCAGAGCCAGCCGTTCGACAATGACCTGACACCGGAGCTGTCGGGCATCTTCAGCTACAGCAATCCGGAAAAGACCTTTGGCGTCAGCCTCAGCGCGAGCCAGCAGAAGCGCAAGGGTGGCTCGGTGCAGGCCACGGAGAACTACTGGAACGTGCAGCCGTGGACAGGGTCGATGCCGGGCAACCCGACCGTGGTCAATGCCCCGGCCGTCGGCCAGCTTTACGCGCGGCCCAACGACCTGCGCTACGCGTTCTCCGAATTCGAACGCGAACGCGTCAACGGCCAGGCCGTGCTGCAGTTCGCACCAACGGACAGCCTGACCCTGACCGTGGATTACACCTACTCGACCAACGAAATCACCGAGAATCGCGGCGAGCAGGGCATGTGGCTGCAGAACAGCAACTACACCAACGTCGAGTTCGACACCAGTGGCGCCGTCGCGACGCCGGTATACATCCGTGAAATCGCCGGCACCAAGGATTTCGGCCTGGAACAGCAGCGCAGCATGCAGGAGTACAAGCTGGGTTCGCTGGGCTTCAACGCCGTCTGGAATGTCAGCGACCGCTTCAAGCTCAGCTTCGATGCGCACAACTCGAAGAACGAGAGCCGCCCGAATGACCCGCTCACCGGCGGTGGTTCGATCTTCATGAGCATCGCCGGCACCAACAACTGCACCCGTGGCCCGCATTGCGGTGGCTCCTGGGTGCAGGAGTTGAACTTCAACAATGGCCTGCCGGTTGGCACCCAGGTCTGGTATCCCAGCACCGCCGATGCGGTCGCCGGGACCAATGGCGTGGTCAATCCGGGCTTCCAGGAAGGCGAGGTTGGCACGCAGGTGCTGCGCGTCAACGCGCAGACCCAGATCAGCGAGATCAAGCAGGCGCGCGTCGATGGCGAATGGAACTTCGACCACGGCCGCTTCCAGTTCGGCGTGGACACCAACAAGTCCACCACCCACCGCATCCAGGCCGCCGAGGCCTACTCCACCCTGGGTGACTGGGGCGTGGCCAACGTGGACCGGGATACCGCCGCGGGCCTGATGGACCTGCTTCAACCGGTCAGCATCGTCGGCTTGTTCGACGACTACAGTGCAAACAGCTGGCCGGCCTGGCGCGGCAATGCCGGGCAGCTCGCGCAATGGGCGTCGCGCGAGTACGGCGTTGGCCTGGGTGTGAACCCGCAACGCGCGGCCGACAATTTCGTGGAAGAGAAGACCAAGGCGGCGTACTTCCAGGTAGAGCTGGACGGGGAACTGGGCGGCATGCGCACCAACACGCGCCTGGGAGTGCGCTATGAAACCACCGACGTGGTGTCGACCTCGGTCATTGCCGTTCCCGAGTCCATCGAGTGGCAGGCCAACAACGATTTCCGCATCGTGCTGTCCGATGAGCAGCAGCCCTTCACGGAAAAGGCGCGGTACAGCTACATCCTGCCCAACCTTGATTTCAGCATCGACCTCACCGAGGAACTGAAGGGCCGTGTGTCGTTCGGCAAAAGCATCGCCCGCGCGCCGTACGGCAATCTCTATGCAGGACCCGGGGCCCAGCAACCGTTCGGCTCGGTGCTGATCGATCCCTCGTCGCGCGCCAGCGGCAATTCCCAGAACCCGAGCCTGAAGCCGCTGGAATCGGACAACCTCGACCTGGGGCTGGAGTGGTACTTCGCCGATGCCAGCTATGTGTCATTGACCTACTGGAACAAGTCGGTCAGCAACTTCATCGGCAACACCGTCGTCCAGGAAAGCCTGTACGGCCTCACCGACCCGACCTCCGGGCCGGATGCGCGGGCGGCGTTGGACTTCCTGACCAGCGGCGCCTGCGTCGCCCAGGTCGGGCCGGCCAACGCGGCCGCCTGCTCGGCCAACGACACCTCGCTGTTCACCGCACTGGCGTTGCTGCGCAACAATCCTGCCGGCCTGGGCGCCTACAACGGAACCGATGCGCAGGTCCTGGCCACCGAAGCGGCCTACGATCTGTATGGGCAGGCCAACGATCCGCTGTACCAGTTCAACGTCAATCGCCCGATCAACCAGAACAAGTCCAAGCTGCACGGCTGGGAGCTGGGCGGGCAGTACTTCTTCGGTGACACCGGGTTCGGCGTACTGGCCAACTACACGGTGGTGAAAGGTGATGTCGGCTACAACAACGGCGGCGATCCGGGTATCGACCAGTTCTCGCTCACCGGCCTGAGCGACACCGCCAACGCCATGCTGATGTACGAGAAGTACGGGTGGTCGGTGCGACTGGCATGGAACTGGCGCGATCAGTACCTGATCCTGGCCAACCAGGGCTCCAGCCGCAATCCGTACTATGTGGAGCCGTACGAGCAGTGGGATCTCAGCGTCAACTACGCGCTCGATGACCACTGGTCCTTCAGCCTGGAGGCGATCAACCTGACCGGTGAGGATGTGCGGTGGCGCTCGCGCACGTCGCAGATGATCGTCAAGCTGGCAGACCAGAGCCCGCGCTACATGCTGGGCGTCCGCTACAAGTTCTGAGCCTGGTTGCCGATGCGTCCGGCACGGCACCGCTGCCCGCCAGCGGTGCCGTGCCGGGACGGTGTCGCCGCACCTGTCGCGCCTGCGCTACCCTGCTGTCCAGCCACCCCGCGCTGGACTGGATATCCTGATGGCCCGCTATGAAATGCTCAACAACATCGCGCATCGGGACCTGAAGGTCGCCACCGGCTTCGGGCCGCAGTTCGGCGATGCGGTGGGCATGGTGCCGGCCTATCCCAGCGAGTTCGCTGAACTGCAGCGTGAGTATCCGATCTTCCTGCGCAGGGAAACCGGGACGGAAGCGTGGCAGTCCGTGGCCCTGCTGGGTTTCGAACAACACGAGAACCTGTTCCTGCAGGACGGGCGCTGGAATGCCTCCTACCTGCCTGGCGCGGCCGCCAAAGGGCCGTTCCTGATCGGGTTCCAGGAGCACTACGTGGATGGCGTGCTCACCCAGGATGCGGTGATGCACGTGGACCTGGACCATCCGCGCGTCACCGCCGGCGCCGGTGAGCCGGTGTTCCTGCCGCAGGGCGGCAACACGCCCTACCTGGACCACATCGCCGGCGTGCTGCGCGGCATCCACGAGGGGAGTGCCTTCGCGGCCAATATGTTCACGATGCTTGACGACTGCGGGCTCATCCAGCCGGTGACGCTTGATGTGCAGCTCGCGCCGCATCACCGCGTGGGCGTGAGCGGATTGCACGGCATTGACCGCGAGCGCCTGGCGGCGCTGGACAGTTCACGCCTGGCTGCGTTGAACCGCGCCGGTTACCTGGAAGGTGCGTACCTGATGCTTGCCTCGCTGCATAACATGCGCCGCCTGATCGCCGAGAAGCAGCGCCGTCTCCGCGTCCAGGACGGCACCACGCAGGCGGTCAGGAACTGACCGGTGCAAGCCAGCCTGCCGATGCGGATCCTGGAAGGCATCGATCCTGCCGCGTTGCCATTGGCTGACCTGGTGGACGCCGGTGAGCCGGTCGTACTGCGCGGCATCGCCAGCGGTTGGCCACTGGTCCAGGCCGGACTGGGCGGCGTGCACGACGCGATGGTGTACCTGTGCAGCGTCGATGCGGGTGCGCCCATCCAGTACTCGTTCGGCGGCCCCGAGATCGCAGGCCGCCCGTTCTACAGCGCGGACTTCACCCGGCTGAACTTCGAAGTGCGGCGTGGCCTGCTGGCCCAGGTGCTGGAAGAGATCGCCACGACGCTGCATGCGCCGCGGCCGCCAACCTATTACGTGGCCTCGCTGCCGATCGAGCGGGCCCTGCTGCCGGCATTCGCGCAGGCCAACGACGCCGGGCTGGCGAAGCAGGGCATCGACGCCACCGCCAGCATCTGGATCGGCAACCGGGTGACGGCCTCGTGCCATTTCGACACACCCGACAACCTCGCCTGCTGCGCGGTGGGGCAGCGCGAGTTCACGCTGTTCCCGCCCGCCCAGATCGACAACCTCTATCCGGGTCCGCTCGATCCCACGCCGGGTGGACAGGTGGTCAGCGTGGTGGACTTCGAACACCCCGACTTCGGTCGGCATCCACGCTTCCGCGACGCGCTGGCGCATGCACGCAGGGCGGTACTTGGGCCGGGCGATGCGATCTTCATTCCCAGCATGTGGTGGCACCATGTACGCAGCCTGGAACCGTTCAACGTGCTGGTGAACTACTGGTGGCGAAGCTCGCCGGCCTGGCTGGGGGCGCCTCTGGCGGCGCTACAGCACGCGATGTGGTCCGTGCGCGACCTGCCAGCGCGTGAGAAGCAGGCCTGGGAAGGGCTCTTCCGATACTACGTATTCGGCCCCGGCGAGCGCGCCGGGCAGCACCTGCCTGACACGGCGCGCGGGGATCTGGCACCGTTCGACGAGCAGCGCGCCCGCCGCATGCGCGCGATGCTGCTGGGCAGGCTCAACCGTTGAGAGAGGGCACCGTGTTGGATACCGAGAGCACGCCTGCAGGGCGCATCCGTAAAGTGGTCATTGCCGGTGGCGGTACAGCGGGATGGCTGGCCGGCTGCGCGCTGGCGCATCAGTTCCGTGACCAACTGCAGATCACGCTGGTCGAGTCCGAGCAGATCGGCACGGTCGGCGTCGGTGAGTCCACCGTGCCGCCGATCCGCACCTTCCATCGCTTCCTGCAGATCGACGAGCAGGAGTTCCTGCGCGCGGTGGCCGGTACCTTCAAGCTGTTGATCTCGTTCGAGAACTGGCGGCTGCCCGGGGATCGCTTCTTCCATCCGTTCGGCACCATCGGCCATGGCACCTGGGCGGCTCCCTTCCATCACTTCTGGCTGGACAGCCTGCGCCGCGGCATGCCCTCGGACCTGGGCGACTTCTGCCTGGAGAGCATCGCCTCGCGTGGCGACCGCTTCTCGCTGCAAACCCAGCCGCAGGCCAGCTATGCATATCATTTCGATGCCAGCCTGTATGCGCGGTTCCTGCGCCACAGGGCCGAGGCCCACGGCCTGCGCCGGATCGAAGGCAGGATCGCCCTGGTCAGGCAGCACGCACACGACGGCTCGGTGCAGGCGCTGGTGCTGGACGACGGCCAGGTGATCGAGGGCGATCTGTTCATCGACTGCACAGGGTTCCGTGGCCTGCTGATCGAGCAGGCGCTGGGCACCGGCTACGAGGACTGGCACGAATGGCTTCCGTGCGATCGGGCCGTGGCGGTGCAGACCGAAGCGGTGGCGCCGCCGGTTCCCTATACCCGCGCGATCGCCCACGAAGCGGGGTGGCGCTGGCACATCGCGCTGCAGCACCGCGTTGGCTGCGGGCTGGTGTATGACAGCCGCCACCTGTCCGATGACGAGGCCGCAGCGAAGCTGCTGCGCGATGCCGGGGCCCCACCTTTGCGCGATCCATGGAAGGTGCCGTTCCGCAGCGGGCGCCGGCTGAAGGCCTGGAACGGGAACGTGGTGTCGCTCGGGCTGGCCAGCGGTTTCATCGAGCCACTGGAGTCGACCAGCATCCATCTGACGATCAGCGCGGTGGTGCGCCTGATCCAGTTGTTCCCGTTCGACGGCATCCGTGCGTCGCTGGTGAAGCTGTACAACGATGTCAGCCGCCAGGAAATGGAGCACGTGCGCGACTTCATCATCCTGCACTATCACGCAACGCAGCGCACCGAACCGATGTGGAAGGCGTGTCGCGAAATGCGCGTGCCCGAATCGCTGCAGCAGCGGCTGCAGGCGTGGCGCGAGCGCGCACACGCCTGGCAGGACCCCGGCGAGCTGTTCCGCGTGGAATCGTGGACCAGCGTGCTGCTCGGGCAGGGCATCGCGCCCGGTCCTGCCCACCCGCTGGCGCGGGCAGTGAGCGACGCCGATCTGCGCACCCTGTTGAAGGGCATCCAGCAGCCGGTGCAGCAGGCCGCCGCGCAGATGCCGACGCAGGCGGAGTTCATCGCGCAGTACTGCAGGTCCGGCGTTGACGTGTGGCGTTCGACGGCAGCAAACGCGTAGCAGGGTTTTGCGTTGCAGCACGCTTTTTCCGCTGCAGCTGGTTACAGTGCGGCAACACCGGTGGCGATGACGCGAGCGGTGGCAAGGAGGGGCTGAACATCACGCCCCTTTTTTGAGTCCACGGAATGTTAGCGCTACCGTTTTTGAATGGAGGCGGTTTCGATGGGTCTGGTTGCAGGAATCGATGCAGGGACGCAGAGCCTGAAGGTGCTGGTCTATGACCCGCGGAAGCAGGCGGTTGTGGCCTCGGCCAGCGCGCCGCTCGCGCTGGACAGCGGCACCGACGGCAGCCGTGAACAGGCGCCTGCCGACTGGGTGTCGGCCCTGCGCGACTGCTTTGCCCGGATCGATCCCTCGCTGCGCGCTCGCATCGTCGCGCTGGCGGTATCGGGCCAGCAGCATGGGTTCGTGCCGGTTGATGATGCTGGTGAAGTACTGGCGCCGGCCAAGCTGTGGTGCGACACCAGCACCTCGGCCGAGTGCATCCAGATCATGGACGCCGTGGGCGGGTTGCAACGGACCATCGCGTTGGCGGGCAACCCGATCCTGGCCGGCTACACAGCGTCCAAGCTGCCCTGGACCCGGATCCACCGTACCGACGCCTACGCGCGGATGGCGACCATCCTGCTGCCACACGACTATCTGAACTTCGTGCTGACGGGGCAGCGGTTCTGCGAGCTTGGCGATGCGTCTGGAACCGGTTGGCTGGACGTGCGCACACGCACCTGGTCGCAGCAGCTGCTGCGCGCAACCGACCCTGATCGTGATCTTGCCGCCTGCCTGCCGCCCATCGCATCACCCGATGCGCTGTTCGATATCGCGCCTGCTGCGGCAGCCGCGCTGGGGCTGCCGACGGCGGTGAAGGTGGCCGTTGGCGGCGGCGACAACATGATGGCGGCGATCGGCACCGGCTGCGTCAAGGAAGGTCGGCTGGCGATGAGCCTGGGAACCTCCGGAACGCTGTTTGCCTACTCCGGATCGCCGGTGATCGATACCGACGGCGCCTGGGCAGCGTTCTGCTCGTCGACGGGGGGCTGGCTCCCGCTGATCTGCACCATGAACTGCACCGTGGCGACCGAACAGGTGGCCCGTGCCTTCGGCTTCAGCACTCGCGACGGCGATGCGCACCTGCGCGCGACGCCACCGGGAGCAGGCGGGCTGGTGATGCTGCCGTTCCTCAATGGCGAACGTACCCCTGACCTGCCGCTGGGCAAGGGCGTGCTGGCTGGCCTGGACACCGCCAATTTCACCCCGGCGCATGTGTACCGCGCCGCCATGGAGGGCGCGACCTACAGCCTGAAGTACGGCTACGACGCCTTTGTCCGCGCAGGCATGCAGTTCAATCGCATCGTGCTCACCGGCGGTGGCAGCAACAGCGCTGCCTGGCGTCAGCTGGTGGCTGATGTGTTCGGCCTGCCGGTGGACGTCCCGGTGCAGGCCGAAGGTGCGGCATTTGGAGCGGCGCTACAGGCGTTGTGGGCGTTCACCAAGGCGCAGGGAGACGCCACCCCGATCAGCGACATCACCGCGCGCCACGTCACCGTCGATCCCGCGCTGTCCGCTCGGCCGGATCCGGACCGCAGCGAAGCCTATGCACGGGCCTACGCACGCTTCCTCAGCCATCTTGATGCCATCACGCCGCTGCAGCGCGGCTGATGGCTCCTCCACGACACCCCGTACAACGACAGGAGCACGCACCATGAGCACGCAGCCCTTCATCGGCGCCAAGGAGTACTTCCCCGGCGTCGGCCGCATTCCGTTCGAGGGCAAGGGCTCGGACAATCCGCTTGCCTTCAAGGTCTACGATGCCAACCGGGTCATCGGCGGCAAGACCATGCAGGAGCATCTGCGCTTCGCTGTGTGCTACTGGCACACCTTCTGCAATGCCGGGCACGATCCGTTCGGCCCGGGCACCCGGCAGTTCCCGTGGGAGGCATCGTCACCGCTGGCCACGGCCGAGGCAAAGGTGGACGCCGCGTTCGAGTTCTTCACGAAGCTGGGCGTGCCGTACTGGTGCTTCCACGACATCGACCTGGCGCCGGATGCCGATGACATCGGCCAGTACCAGAAGAACCTCGCGCACATGGTGGGCCTGGCCAAGGCGCGCCAAGAGGCCACCGGCGTCAAGCTGTTGTGGGGCACGGCCAACCTGTTCTCGCACCCGCGCTACATGAACGGCGCATCGACCAATCCCGACTTCGCGGTAGTCGCGCGTGCAGCCGTGCAGGTCAAGGCTGCACTGGAAGCGACGGTCGAGCTGGGCGGTGAGCATTACGTGTTCTGGGGCGGACGCGAGGGCTATGCGTCGCTGGCCAATACCCAGATGAAGCGCGAGATCGAGCACTTCGCACGCTTCCTGACCATGGCCCGCGACTACGGCCGCAGCATTGGCCTGAAGGGCAACTTCCTGATCGAGCCCAAGCCGATGGAGCCGATGAAGCACCAATACGACTTCGACAGTGCCACGGTGGTGGGTTTCCTGAAGGAGCATGGGCTGGACAAGGACTTCAAGCTCAACATCGAGGCCAACCACGCCACATTGTCCGGGCACACCTTCGAGCACGATCTGCAGGTCGCGTCCGATCACGGCCTGCTGGGCAGCATCGACGCCAACCGCGGCAACGCGCAGAACGGCTGGGACACCGACCAGTTCCCCAGTGATCTGTACGACACCGTCGGCGCGATGCTGGTCGTGCTGCGCCAGGGTGGGCTGGAGGGCGGGTTGAACTTCGATGCGAAGGTGCGCCGCGAGTCGACCGACCTGGAGGATCTGTTCATTGCCCACATTGGCGGCATGGACGCGTTCGCACGCGGCCTGGAGGTTGCCCATGCACTGCTGACCGAGTCGCCCTGGGAGCAATGGCGCAAGGAGCGCTACGCAAGTTTCGACAGCGGTGCCGGCCAGGATTTCGAGCGTGGCACGCTCAGCCTGCCGGACCTGGCGGCACTGGCCTCCCGGCTCGGCGAACCGCGCCAGGCCAGCGGCAAGCAGGAGCGTTACGAAAACCTGCTCAACCAATACCTGCTGCGCTGAGCGCGGCAGGCGAAGGGCGCAACGGTGCACTCAAGGGGACGGGGATGAACCAGGCAGCAGGCAGCGGTGAAAACACACGACTGATCGTACTGATCAGCGTGGTAGCGACGATTGGCGGTTTTCTGTTCGGCTTCGACAGCGGTGTGATCAATGGCACCCAGGATGGCCTGCATCAGGCGTTCCGGTCCGGCGAATGGATGCAGGGGTTCGAGATCGCGTCGATGCTGCTGGGCTGTGCGGTGGGCGCGTTCAGTGCTGGACGGCTGGCCGACCGCCTGGGCCGTCGCAACGTGCTGATCCTTTCGGCAGTGATGTTCCTGCTGTCGGCGCTCGGTGCCGGGGCGGCGGTCTCGTCGGGCTGGTTCATTGCGGCGCGGGTGGTGGGCGGATTCGCGGTAGGCGCGGCCAGCGTGATCTCGCCGGCCTACATTGCCGAGGTCGCTCCGGCCCGCTATCGCGGCCGCCTGGCTACGGTGCAGCAGATCGCCATCATCACCGGGCTCACCGCTGCCTTCCTGTCCAACTACCTGCTGGCGGCTGCAGCGGGCGCGTCGACCGAACCGCTGTGGGGTGGGCAGGCCGCCTGGCGCTGGATGTTCTGGATGCAGGCCGCGCCATCGCTGCTGTTCCTGCTGCTGTTGCTGACCATTCCTGAGAGCCCGCGCTACCTGGTGGTGAAGCGGCGCAAGGACGATGCACTGCGGGTGCTGACCCGGCTGCTGGGTAGCGACAAGGCCCGCGCCACGCTCGAGGAGATCGATGCCTCGTTGTCCAACGACCATCATCGCCCTCGACTGTCCGACCTGAAGAGCCGGGCGACCGGGCGGATCCGCCCGATTGTCTGGGTCGGCGTCGGGCTGGCCTGCTTCCAGCAGCTGGTCGGCATCAACGTGGTGTTCTATTACGGCGCCGTGCTGTGGCAGGCGGTCGGCTTTTCCGAAAACGACGCGCTGCTGATCAACGTGCTGTCCGGCGCGCTTAGCATCGGTGCCTGCGTGGTCACGGTACTGCTGATTGACCGGATCGGCCGCAAGCCCCTGCTGTGGTTCGGCTCGGCAGGGATGTCGCTGTCGCTTGCACTGGTGGTGGTGGCCTTTGCCAGCGGTTCGCTGGCGGACGGGCACCTGCAGCTGCCCGGTCGCATGGGTACGCTGGCGCTGGTGGCGGCCAATGCCTACGTCGTGTTCTTCAATCTGTCCTGGGGGCCGGTGATGTGGGTGATGCTGGGCGAGATGTTCCCGAACCAGATCCGCGGTTCGGCACTGGCGGTCGCTGGCGCAGCGCAATGGACCTCCAACTTCGTGGTCACGGTGACGTTCCCGATGCTGCTGGCCGCGGCAGGGCTGGCAGCCACCTACGGCATCTACCTGGTGGCTGCCGTGATCTCGGTGATTTTCGTGGTCCGGCATGTGCACGAGACCAAGGGCAAGGAACTGGAGCAGATGGAAGGATGAGCGCCATGACATCGCAGGCCTTGGTAATCCGCAGCGGCGCGCTGGTCGCCGCACTGATGCTGGGATTGCTCGGCTGCCGCGGCCAGGACCGGGCTGCCGCCGCCGCAGCTACCGACAATGATCCCTGGCCGAAGGTCGCCTGGCCGCTGGCCGCGGATCCGGCACTGGAGAAGCGCATCACCGACCTGATGGCCGGCATGACGGTGGAGGAAAAGGTCGGCCAGCTGGTGCAGGGCGACATCGCCAGCGTCACCCCCGACGACGTGCGCCGCTACCGCCTCGGCTCGATCCTGGCCGGAGGCAACTCCGATCCCGGCGGCCGCTATGACGCCTCGCCGGCCGAATGGCTGGCGCTGGCCGACGCGTTCTACGACGCCTCCATGGATACGTCCAAAGGCGGCAAGCCCATCCCTCTGCTGTTCGGCATCGATGCCGTGCACGGGCAGAGCAACATCATGGGTGCCACGTTGTTCCCGCACAACATCGGGCTGGGCGCCACGCGCAATCCGGAGCTGCTGCGGCAGATCGGTGGCATCACCGCGCTGGAGACCCGCGTCACCGGCATGGAGTGGACGTTCGCGCCGACCGTTGCGGTACCCCAGGATGATCGCTGGGGCCGAACCTACGAGGGCTACTCGGAATCGCCCGAGGTGGTGGCCAGCTACGCGGGCGCCATGGTGGAGGGATTGCAGGGCAGGGTGGGAACACCGGAGTTCCTCGATGGCCGCCATGTAATCGCCTCGGTGAAGCACTTCCTGGGCGATGGGGGCACCACTGACGGCAAGGACCAGGGCGACACCCGTATCAGCGAGTCAGATCTGGTGCGCATCCACGCGGCCGGATACCCGCCGGCAATCGCCGCCGGCGCGCAGACCGCAATGGCGTCGTTCAACAGCGTCAACGGTGAAAAGATGCATGGCCACCGGCATTACCTCACCGATGTGCTCAAGGGCCGCATGAACTTCGGTGGCTTCGTGGTGGGTGACTGGAATGGTCATGGACAGGTCAAGGGCTGCACCACCACAGACTGCCCGGCCACCATCATCGCGGGCCTGGACATGGCGATGGCTTCGGACAGCTGGAAGGGCTTCTACGAGACGACGCTGGCTGCGGTCAAGGACGGCCGGATCACGACGCAGCGGCTGGACGATGCAGTGCGCCGGATCCTGCGGGTCAAGTTCCGCCTTGGGCTGTTCGAGGCCGGCAGGCCATCCACGCGGGCCGTCGGCGGGCAGTTCGCACTGATCGGCGCGCCGGCACATCGCGCGGTCGCCCGGCAGGCCGTGCGCGAATCGCTGGTCCTGTTGAAAAACCAGGACCACGTCCTGCCGCTGTCTCCGAAGCAGCGGATCCTCGTGGCCGGCGACGGAGCCGACGATGTCGGCAAGCAGGCCGGCGGCTGGACACTCAACTGGCAGGGCACCGGCACCAGCCGCAGGGACTTCCCCAACGCGGACACGATCTACGAGGGCATTGCGCGCCAGGCCAGCGCGGCGGGTGGTGAAGCCGTGCTTGCCGTTGACGGCCGCTATGCAGTGAAGCCCGATGTGGCGGTGGTGGTGTTTGGCGAAGACCCCTATGCCGAGTTCCAGGGAGACCGGCCGACGCTGGCGTACAAGCCCGGCAACGAAACGGACCTGGCGCTGCTCAAGCGGCTCAAGGCCGAAGGCATACCGGTTGTTGCGGTTTTCCTGAGCGGGCGGCCGCTCTGGGTGAACCGGGAAATCAATGCCGCCGATGCCTTCGTGGCTGCATGGCTGCCGGGCTCGGAAGGCGCCGGCATTGCCGATGTACTGCTGCGCGGAAGCGATGGCCGCGTGCAGCACGATTTCAAGGGCAAGCTCAGTTTCAGCTGGCCGCGCACCGCCACCCAGTACGCCAACAACGTTGGCCAGAAGGACTACGATCCGTTGTTTGCGTTCGGCTTCGGCCTGACCTACGCCGACAACGGCGACCTGGCCGCGCTGCCGGAGGCATCGGGCGTGACCGGCAACGAGGGCGCGACCGGCGTCTACTTCGCACGTGGTGACGCAGGCCCTGGCATGGCGCTGCGACTCGAGGATGCCGCTGGCCAGGGCCTGACCGTGACCCGCGTACCGGACGCATTGCCAGATGACCGGCTGAAGATTACCGGCGTGGATCATCTGGCGCAGGAGGATGGGCGACGCCTGGCCTGGTCGGGCAAGGGCGAGGCCGTCGCTGCACTGCAGTCGCACACGGCGCTGGACCTGCAGCGCGAATCCAACGGCGACCTGATGCTGCTGACCACGCTGCGGGTCGACGCTGCGCCGCAGGGTGAGGTGTGGCTGTCGGTCGGTTGCGGCGCGGGCTGCTCGGCACGCATCGCCATCGGGTCGTCGCTGGCGGCGCTTCCACAAGGCCAGTGGAAGCGTGTTGGCGTGCCGCTGAAGTGCCTGGCCAAGGCGGGCGCCAAGCTGGACGCGATCGACCGACCGTGGTCGGTGGTGACGGGCGATGCGATGACGATCTCCGTGTCACGCGTCGCGCTGGGTGCGCTGAACGAAGCCGAGGTCACCCTCGGATGCGGAGCATGATGCCTGCGCTACCGCCGCCGGGGTGGCGCGGCGACCGAATCGCGTGCGATCAGCCGATGCGGCATCACATGATCGCGCAGCACCGTTGCGTCCGCCGCCGGACGGCGGATGGTGCGCAGCAGGATGTCGACGGCCGCGTTGGCCATCGAGGCGATGGGCTGGTGGATCGTGGTCAGTTCCGGCCACACGGTGGTGGCGGCCGAGGTGTCATCGAAACCCACGACCGACAGGTCGCGCGGCACTTCCAGCCCGCGCCGATGCGCCACCGAGATGGCGGCGGCGCCCATGTCGTCGTTGCTGGCGAAAATCGCGGTCGGTGGCCGGCGCTGGGACAGCAGCTTCTCGGCCGCAGCCAGGCCGGACCGGTAGGTGTAGTCACCGTGCTGGACCAGGCCGGGGTCCACCGCCAGCCCGGCCTCGCGCAGGGCGGTGACGAACCCGTCGTAGCGGAGCGCACTTGCGCTCAGGTCATCGCGCCCACGGATGAAGCCGATGCGGGTGTGTCCCTGCCGGAGCAGGTGATCGGTCATTTCCCTGCCCGCACTGAAATCGTCGATGCGGACGCAGGACAGGGCCTCGCTCAGGCGCCCCGATGCGATGGCCACCACCGGAATGCCAGCCTTGACCAGTTCGCTTACGGCGGCCTGCGATTCGCAAAGAGGCGGCGGCAGGATCACCCCGTCGACGCGTCCGGCGAGGGCGCGCGCCGCCCTGCGTTCGGATTCGGCATCCAGGTTGTCCCAGTAGTCGATGACCAGCTGGATGGCGGAACTGGAGGCGACGCGCAGCAGGCCCACCAGCAGTTCACGCAGGTAGGCGCCGCTGGGGTTGGTGTAGATCAGCGCAATGCGCGTGTGCTGTGCGGCGGCCAGCGAACTGGCGGCAAGATTGGGCGTATAGCCCAGCTCACGCACGGCGCGCAGCACGCGCTCGCGGGTGACGTCGCGCACCTTGCCCTGGTTGATCACCCGCGACACGGTCATGGGCGAAACGCCGGCAAGGGCCGCAACCTCGTCGATCGTCACGCCTGCGGTTCTGCGGCGAACCGATTTCTTCGGCTTGTCCAATGCACGATCCCTTTGTTCTTGGTGGCGCTGCCGCGCGGGTGCGAAGGACGATGATGCGCTGTCCCGGGCCCGGACGTAGTCTACAAAGGCGCATGTTAACGCCGTTGTTGCGCGCTGTCGGCACGCAGCTGTGGGCCCTGCTCGTGCTGCTGGCCTGTGTTGGCGGAGCACGGGCGGAGGATGGCTATGCGCTGTGGATGCGCTACCAGCCGGTTGCCGCAACGGTCGCTGCCGATTACCGGCGGCAACTGGCCGAAGTGGTGGCCCCGGATTGCACGCCGATGCAGCGCGCTACCCGCGACGAGCTTGCGCGCAGCCTTTCTGGATTGCTGGGAACGGCCCCGCCAATGCGAACGGCAATCACTACTGACCATGCCCTGGTGCTGGGTACGCCGCAGTCTTCGGCGCTGGTTGCCGCGTTCGGCAACGAGATCGCCACGTTGGGCGACGAGGGCTTCCTGATCCGGCAGGTCCGGACCGGGGGGCGCGATGTGCTGCTGGTGGCGGCACGCCAGGATGTCGGCGTGCTGTACGGCACCTTCCATCTGCTGCGCCTGCTGCAGCGTGGCACGTCGCTGCGGGGGCTGGAGGTGCGTGAGTCGCCTCGGGTCGCACTGCGTCTGCTCAACCATTGGGACAACCTGGATCGTTACGTCGAGCGTGGCTATGCAGGCAGCTCGCTCTGGGACTGGCAGACGTTGCCGCAGTGGCGTGACCCGCGCTACACCGACTACGCCCGTGCCAACGCCTCGCTCGGCATCAACGGCACCGTCCTCAACAACGTCAATGCCAGTGCGATGAGCCTGTCGCCGGCCTATCTGGCCAAGGCCGCCGCGCTGGCCGACCTGTTCCGCCCCTATGGCATCCGGGTCTACCTGAGCGCGCGCTTCAGTGCACCCATCGAACTCGGCGGCCTGGCAACGGCTGATCCCCTGGATCCGGCTGTGCGGCGCTGGTGGCGCGACAAGGTCGATGAGATCCATGCGCGCATTCCGGATTTTGGCGGCTTCCTGGTCAAGGCGAACTCCGAAGGGCAACCCGGCCCGCAGGATTACGGTCGTTCCCATGCCGACGGCGCCAACCTGCTGGCCGACGCGCTGGCGCCCTACAACGGTGTGGTGATGTGGCGGGCCTTCGTGTATTCGCACGAGGTTCCCGAAGATCGCGCCAAGCAGGCATACAGCGAGTTTGTCGGGCTGGACGGCGCCTTCCGCCCCAACGTGATCGTGCAGGTGAAGAACGGCCCCATCGACTTCCAGCCGCGCGAGCCGTTCCACCCCTTGTTTGGCGCGATGCCGCGCACGCCGCTGATGATGGAGCTGCAGATCACCAAGGAGTACCTGGGTTTTGCGACGCACCTGGTGTACCTGGGAACGCTCTACGAAGAAGTGCTGCAGGCCGACACCCATGCACGCGGCGAAGGCTCCACGGTCTCCCGCGTGGTCGATGGCTCGCTGGAGGGTCATGCGCTGACCGGTATCGCCGGCGTCGCCAACATCGGCGTGGACCGCACCTGGAGTGGCTCGCACTTCGATCAGGCCAACTGGTACGCCTTCGGCCGACTGGCCTGGAACCCGCAGGAATCCGCGCGCGCGATTGCCGAAGACTGGGCAGCGCTGACCTTCTCGCCCGACCCGCAGGTGACAGGCCCGATCGTGCGCATGATGATGGACTCGCGCGAGGCGGTGGTGGATTACATGACGCCGCTGGGTCTGCATCACCTGATGGCACGCGGCCATCACTACGGCCCCGGCCCCTGGGTGGACGGCGGCCCGCGTGCGGACTGGACGTCGGTCTACTACCACCGCGCAGATAGCAAGGGCATCGGCTTTGACCGCAGCGCCAGCGGAAGCAACGCCGTGGGCCAGTACGCCCCGCAGGTCGCCGAGGTCTATGGCGACCCCGAGCGGGTGCCCGAGTCGCTGCTGCTGTGGTTCCATCATGTGCCGTGGGATCACCGCATGCGCTCGGGCAGGACGCTCTGGGACGAACTGGTCGGGCGCTATTCGCGCGGCGTGCGCCAGGTGCAGTCGATGCAGGCGACCTGGGCTGGCCTGAGCGACCGGATCGATCCGCAGCGGCATCGGCACGTCGCGGCGTTCCTGCAGATCCAGCACGACGAAGCGCAATGGTGGCGTGACGCCAGCGTGGCGTACTTCCAGTCGCTCAGTGGCCGGCCACTGGCCGCCGGCGAGCGGCCGCCGCCGCATCCGTTGTCGTATTACCAAGCCTTGCAGTTTCCGTTCGCACCGGGGGATGGCCGATGAGCAGGTTCGGAGCGGTCGGGTGTGCGCTGTTGATGATGGCTGCGGCAGTAGTGGCGATGCCGGCCGCGGCGCGGGAAACGACGGGACTGCTGCATCCTCTGTTCAAGGATCACGCGGTCCTGCAGCGCGACCGGCCCATTGCAGTCTGGGGGCGCGCAGGCCCCGGGCAGCCGGTTTCCGTGACGTTTGCGGGGCAGGCGGTGAGCAGCCGGGCGGACGCCGCAGGCCGCTGGCAGGCGATGCTGTCCCCGGTCGCCGCTGGCGGTCCCTACACGCTGGAGGTAAACGACGGAACGCGCCGGCAGACGGCGCGCGATGTGCTGATGGGCGACGTGTGGCTGTGCTCGGGCCAGTCGAACATGGAGCTGCCGGTGTGGCGCTCGCTCAACGCTGCCAGCGAGATCGCCTCGGCCACGATGCCACGGATCCGGCTGTTCACCGTGCCGCAGGAGGGGGCCGCGCAGGCACAGGAGAGCTTCAAGGGCGACCCTGCATGGACAACGGCAACCCCCGACAGGGTGCGCGACTTCTCCGCAGCCTGTTTCTATTTCGCGCGCGAGCTGCAGCGCACGGCTGCCGTGCCGATGGGCTTGATCCAGGCGGCGTGGGGCGGGTCCCGGATCGAGGCGTGGACCAGCCCGGGCGCGCTGCGCGGGCAGGGCGGCATGGACGAGCCCCTGGACATCCTTGCTCAGTCTGCCCACGACCCGCAGCAGGCACATGCACGCTGGGGTCGCTACTGGCAGCACTGGTGGGCCACACGCGAGGGCGCACTGTCAGGTGACGCACCATGGCGGACGGATGCCGATGACCGCGGATGGTCGCGCGCACCGGCCACACTGGGCGCATGGGAGCGGTGGAACGAGCCCGCACTTGCCGACTACAACGGCATGGTCTGGTATCGCACGCAGGTGATGCTGAGCGCTGAACAGGCTGCACGCGGCGCGACCCTGGAGCTGGCATCGGCTGACGAGGTGGACGTGACCTGGGTGAACGGGGTCGCCGTCGGCAGCCAGTACGGCGCCGGCGAGAGGCGCTACCCGTTGCCACATGGCCTGCTGAAGGCAGGATCCAACAGCATTGCGGTCAACGTGCTGGACACCTACGGCGAAGGCGGCCTGGCCGGTCCTTCAACGGCACACCGCCTGCAGTTCGATACCGGCGAGCGGGTGCCACTGCAGGGGCCGTGGATGTATCGGGTTGCGCCGGGCCAACAGGCGCCGCCGTTTGCCCCGTGGCAGGCCGCCACCGGGCTGTCGACGCTGTACAACGGAATGATCGCACCGCTCGGGGGCTTCGGGCTGCGCGGCATGCTCTGGTATCAAGGTGAATCGAACACCGGCGATGGTGCGGCCTATGCAGTGCGGTTGCGTGCGCTGCGCGAGGACTGGCGGCGGCAGTTCGGTGCGCGCACGCCACTGCTGCTGGTACAACTGGCCGGCTACGGCCAACCGCCGGCTGCGCCCGCCGACAGCGGCTGGGCGCAGGTGCGTGAGGCGCAGCGGCGCGTCGCGGCCGAGGATGCGCAGAGCGGTCTTGCCATTGCCATCGACATCGGCGACGCCTACGACATCCATCCGCCGAACAAGCAGGAGCTCGGGCGCCGCCTGGCGCGCGTGGCGCGCCATGTGGTGTACGGCGAGCAGGGCGTGGCACCGTCGGGCCCGCGAGCGGTCACCGCCGTGCGGACGCCCACAGGCGTCGTCATTGCGTTCGAGGATGTCGAAGGCGCGCTCACCGCGACCGGCGCACTGCGTCCGATCGGCTTTGAACTGTGCGAGGCCAGGGGCCATACGCGCCACTGCGAGTACGCCGATGCCGGACTGGATGCGCGCCGGATCCTGCTGCGCGGCCCGCTGTCCACGCGCGCAACGCATGTGCGCTACTGCTGGGCCGATGGCCCGGTGTGCACGCTGCGCGACCGCAGCGGGGCGCCGGCCGGCCCGTTCGAACTTCCCATTGCCGAAGCCGAGGCCCGACGATGATGACGTTGTCCAAGCAGTCCCCTCTGGCCCGCGACAGGGCCGGCCTGAGGTCGATGGCGCGCCACCTGCTGGGGGCGTTGTTCCTGCTGTCGGCCGCAACCACCCGGGCCAGCGCGCCGCCGGATGCTCCCCCGGTGTACTTCGACTGGTTCGAGTACCGCGGCAATGACCAGGCGTTTGAAGTGCCCCTACCGGCCGGCCACTACCGCAATCCTGTCCTGGCCGGCTTCCATGCCGATCCCAGCGTCGTGCGCGCGAACGGCCGGTTCTACCTGGTCAATTCCAGCTTCACCTACTTCCCTGGCATTCCGGTGTTCGAAAGTGCCGACCTGGTGCACTGGAAGCAGATCGGCAATGTGATTGACCGCCCCACGCAACTGGATTTCGACGGCCTGAGCGTCTCGCGCGGCATCTTCGCGCCGACCATCGAGTACCACGACGGTACCTTCTACGTCGTCACCACCGCCACCGACAGTGGTGGCAACTTCATCGCCACCGCGCGCGATCCGGCCGGTCCGTGGTCCGATCCGCACTGGCTGCCCGGCATCGATGGCATCGACCCGTCACTGTTCTTCGACGATGACGGCAAGGTGTACCTGGTCAACAACGATGCACCGCCCGGCCCGCCGCGCTACGACGGGCACCGCGCCATCTGGATGCAGCAGATCGATCTGGCGGCATTCAGGCCGGTCGGGCCGCGCCGGGTGCTGGTTGATGGAGGCGTGGAGCCGGCAAAGAATCCCATCTGGATCGAGGGACCGCACATCTACAAGCGGGAGGGCTGGTATTACCTGTCCGACGCTGAAGGAGGTACCGGGCCGCAGCATTCGCAGGTGGTGCTGCGCAGCCGCACGGTGTGGGGCCCCTACGTTCCCTATACGGGCAATCCGATCCTGACCCAGCGAGAACTGCCGGATGACCGTCCACTTCCGATCACCAATGCCGGCCATGCCGACCTGGTCGAAGGCCCGGATGGCTCGTGGTGGGCGGTGTTCCTGGCCAGCCGCAACTACCAGAAGCGGCACTACAACACCGGGCGCGAGACCTACCTGTTGCCGGTGCGCTGGCAGGATGGCTGGCCGCAGATCCTGCCGGTTGACCAGGCCATTCCCTATGTGGCCAAGGCCCCCGCGTGGATGCAGGGCGAGGCATCCCAGGCCCCTTCGACCGGCAATTTCGTAGCGCGCGACAATTTCGATGGCCCGACGCTTGATCCACAGTGGCTGCGCGTGCGGGTGCCCCGGCATGCCTGGGCCGACCTGGCCACGCGCCCCGGCATGCTGGCCGTGCATCCGCTTGCCGAGGATCTGGACACGCTGCGCAATCCGACGTTTCTCGGCCGGCGCCAGCAGCATCTGCGCTTCGAGGCGAGCACCGCGATGACCCCGCCAGCTTCCGGAGTCGCCGCCGGCCTGGTGGCGTTCCAGAGCGAGGCGTACTGGTACTTCCTTGGCGTTCGTGACCTTGGCGGAGGGCGCCTCTCGCTCTTCCTCGAAGCGCGCGACGGTGGCCGCAGCACGCGGACGCTGGCCAGCCGTGAAGTACCGGTGCCTGCAGCACTGCGCCTGAAGATTGCCGGCAACGAGGGCGACTATGCGTTCTCGTTCGACACCGGCGATGGGCAGGGCTGGCAACTGCTCGCAGGCGGGGTGGACGGCACCGTTCTGAGTACGGACCGGGCAGGCGGCTTCGTGGGCGCACTGCTGGGTCCTTTCGCGCGCGACGAGCGCACCGGGAGAAGCAAATGAGGCTGTCGATTTCGTCCAAGGCCCGCCGCCGTACCTTGCGCGGTGGGGCCGCCCTGTTCGTACTGACCTGCGTGGCGGCCGCCGCGTCCGCGGCCGCGCCGCGGCCCTGGCTGGACGTTTCGGCCAGCTTCGAGCAACGGGCCGCCGCACTCGTCGCGCAGATGACGCTGGAAGAGAAGGCCGCGCAGATGCAGAACGCCGCGCCGGCGATCGAACGGCTGGGGGTACCCGCCTACGACTGGTGGAACGAGGGGCTGCACGGCGTCGCACGGGCAGGGCAGGCCACGGTGTTTCCGCAGGCGATCGGCCTGGCCGCGACCTTCGATGTACCGTTGATGGGGCAGGTGGCCGCGACCATCAGCGACGAGGCCCGCGCAAAGCACCACCAGTTCCTCCGCGAAGGCTCGCACGGGCGTTACCAGGGGCTGACCTTCTGGTCGCCGAACGTCAACATCTTCCGCGACCCGCGCTGGGGCCGCGGACAGGAAACCTATGGCGAGGACCCGTACCTCACCGCGCGCATGGGCGTGGCCTTCGTACGTGGCCTGCAGGGCGACGACCCCGTCTACCGCAAGCTGGACGCCACCGCCAAGCATCTGGCCGTGCACAGCGGACCGGAGGCCGACCGCCATCACTTCGATGCACGGCCCAGCCGGCGCGACCTGTATGACACATACCTTCCGGCGTTCGAGGCGCTGGTGAAGGAGGGCGACGTCGATGCTGTCATGGGCGCCTACAACCGCGTGTACGGCGAGTCCGCCAGTGCCAGCCGTTTCCTGCTGCGCGATGTGCTTCGACGCGACTGGGGCTTCAAGGGCTACGTGGTCTCGGACTGCTGGGCCATCGTCGATATCTGGAAGCACCACCGTATCGTCACCACGCGCGAAGCCGCTGCGGCGCTGGCGGTGAGGAACGGCACCGAGCTGGAATGCGGCCAGGAGTACGCCACATTGCCCTCGGCCGTGCGCCAGGGGCTGATCAGCGAGGCGGAGATCGACGATGCAGTGACCCGCCTGTTCACCGCACGGATGCGCCTGGGCATGTTCGACCCAGCGGAGCGGGTGCGCTGGGCGCGCATTCCCGCCTCGGTGAACCAGGCGCCGGCCCATGATGCGCTCGCGCTCAAGGCCGCGCAGGCATCGCTGGTGCTGCTGAAGAACGACGGCATCCTGCCACTGTCACGCAACACCAGGCGCATTGCCGTGGTTGGACCCACCGCCGACGACACCATGGCGCTGCTCGGCAACTACTTCGGCACACCGGCCGCGCCGGTGACGATCCTGCAGGGCATACGCGAGGCGGCCAAGGGCGTTGAAGTGCGTTATGCCCGCGGCGTCGACCTCGTGGAAGGCCGTGACGATCCCGGCGCCACACCGCTGATCGAGCCGACTTACCTGCGGCCCTCGGCGGACTCGCCCGAGCGTGGCCTGCGCGGTGAGTACTTCCGCACGCCCGACCTGTCCGGCACTCCGGCACTGGTGCGTACCGACGCGCAGATCGGCTTCCGCTGGGACCGCGGCTCGCCGACCGACAACCTGCTGGCACGTGGCGAAGCGGCACCGGGGCAGGGGATTCCCAACGACCGCTTCAGCATCCGCTGGAGTGGCCAACTGCTGCCACCCGTGTCCGGCCGTTACCGGCTGGAGGTGGCCGGCGATGATGGCTACCGCCTGTATCTGGACGGCAAGCGTGTGATCGATCATTGGGTGAATACTGATCGCCTGCATGCCGAGGGCGTCGAACTGGACCTGCAGGCCGGGCGTGCCTATGCGCTGACACTGGAGTACTACGACGACCAGCGCGATGCGGGCCTGCGCCTTGGGTGGCGCATGCCCGGCGCCAAGGCGCCCTTCGACGAAGCGCTGGATGCAGCACGCGATGCCGATGTGGTGGTGTTCGTCGGTGGCCTCACCGGCGATGTCGAAGGCGAAGAGATGACGGTCAACTACCCGGGCTTTGCCGGTGGCGACCGTACCGACCTGCGGCTGCCCGCGCCGCAGCGCTCCCTGCTGGAGGCCCTGCACGGCACCGGCAAGCCGGTGGTGATGGTGCTCACCGGTGGCTCGGCCATCGCCGTGGACTGGGCGCAGGCGCATCTGCCGGCGATCCTGATGAGCTGGTATCCGGGGCAACGCGGCGGCACCGCTGTCGGCCAGGCGCTGTTCGGCGACGTCAATCCCTCCGGCCGTTTGCCGGTCACGTTCTACAAGGCCGGCGAAGCGATGCCGGCATTCGACGACTACGCCATGGAGGGCCGCACCTATCGCTACTTCCGCGGCACGCCGCTGTATCCGTTCGGTCACGGTCTGTCGTATACGCGGTTCGACTATGGAACGCTCCGCCTCGATGCAGACAGCCTCCGCGCCGATGGCCGCCTGGGCGTGGCAGTGGATGTCGCCAACACGGGCACGCGCAGCGGTGACGAAGTGGTACAGCTGTACGTGCGGCGCGAGCACGCCGGCAGCGGCGATGCCGTGCAGGAACTGCGTGGCTTCCAGCGCGTCCAGCTGGCCCCGGGCGAACGCCGCACGGTGACGTTCACCCTGGAGGCGGCGCAGGCCCTGCGCCACTATGACGAGGCGCGTGCGGCGTACGCGGTGCAGCCCGGTGCCTACGAGGTCAGGGTGGGGGCGTCCAGTGCCGATATACGTGCGCAGGGCAGGTTCACCGTGGTGCCCGCGCATGACTGATCGCCCCCGCCGGCATCGATTCCCCTTCGACCAGATCCCTTTTCCAGGATGTCCGCTGCATGGCAAGCACTGAACACGCGCTATCGGTACGCGAGAAGCTCGGCTACAGCCTGGGCGATCTCGCTGCCAACCTGATCTTCCAGACCCTGATCACCTACCTGGCGTTCTTCTACACCGACGTCTACCGCCTGCCAGCTGCCACCGCGGCCACGATCATCTTCGTGGTCGGCCTGCTGGGTGCGTTCGTGTTCACGCCGTTGATCGGCATCGCGGCTGACCGAACGTCCACCCGCTGGGGCCGCTTCCGCCCGTGGATCCTGTGGACGGCCATTCCCTTTGGCGTACTGTCACTGCTGGCGTTCAGCACCCCCGACCTGGGCGAGCGCGGAAAGGTGATCTATGCACTGGCCACCTACGCGCTGCTGGTCTGCGTTTACGCCGCGAACAACCTGCCGTACTCCGCGTTGAGCGGCGTGCTGACCGGCAGCATGGCCCAGCGCAATAGCCTGTCGGCCTACCGCTTCGTGGCCGTGATGATCGCGCAGTTCATCATCCAGGTGCTGCTGATGCCGCTGGTGCTGATCCTGGGCAATGGCGACCGGGTGCGCGGCTTTGAACAGGTCATGACCGCCTTCGCACTGATCGGCACGGTGTTCTTCCTGATCACCTTCGCCACCACCCGCGAGCGCATCGTGCCGACGCGCGAGCAGACCGGCGGCATAGTGCAGGACCTTTCGGACCTGCTGCACAACCGCCCGTGGCAGGTGATGCTGGCGCTGACCGTGCTGGTGTTCATCAACCTGGCGTTGAAAGGCGGCACCTACATCTATTACTTCCAGTACTACATGAGCGAAGCGGCGCTGGCCGGCTTCCTGGAAAACTCAGGCTTCAACGGCCTGATCAGTGCATTGAATGGCTCCCTGGCCAGCGCCGGTTTCGCGGCGTTCACCTGGCCGAAGGATGCGGCCACCTCGGCGTTCAGCCTGTTCAACGCGTGCGGCATCCTCTGCATGATCCTGGGTATCGGCGCATCACGGCGGCTGGCGGATCGCTTCGGCAAGCGCGATGTCTTCGGTGGCGCCCTGTTTGTCTCGACCCTGTTCCTGCTGGCCTTCTACCTGTTCCCCCCGACGGCGGTGGCGGTGGCGTTCGCAGCCTTCATGCTGCATGGCTTCTGCTATGGCATCACCATCCCGTTGCTGTGGGCGATGATCGCCGACGTCGCGGACTACTCGGAGTGGAAGAACCATCGAAGGGCAACGGCGATCATCTTCTCGGCGATGTTGTGCGGGCTGAAGATCGGCCTCAGCGTCGGCGGCGCGCTGGTCGCCGCGATCCTTGCCCACTACGGCTACCAGGCAGGACTGGCGCAACAGCCTGAGGGCGTGGTGCAGGGCATCCGCTTGACCGTAAGCGTCTACTGCTCCCTTCCTTTCCTGCTCGCCGTGGCGCTGCTGTTCTTCTACAGGATCGACAAGCGCACCGAAACCCGCATCGAGCAGGACCTCCACCTGCGTCGACGTTCCGCCGACGCCTCCGCGTAACGCCAAGATGACAACCATGATCGACCTCCATGCCGGCGAAGACGGCCAGGCCAGCAAAGCCCGTCTTGCGCAGCTCACCGCGCACGCCATTTC
Organism: Stenotrophomonas sp. GD03877; assembly: GCF_029840555.1. Lineage (NCBI taxonomy): Bacteria > Pseudomonadati > Pseudomonadota > Gammaproteobacteria > Lysobacterales > Lysobacteraceae > Stenotrophomonas > Stenotrophomonas sp. GD03877. The sequence continues at coordinate 146,561 of NZ_JAOCCT010000004.1, forward strand.
GCAACCGCTGGTGACCCACATCTACACCGCCGACCCTTCGGCGCACGTGTTCGAGGGGCGCCTGTACATCTATCCCTCGCACGACATCGACGGTGGCCAGCCATTCGACGACGAAGGTGGCCATTTCGGCATGCAGGATTACCATGTGCTGAAGATGGATACGCCCGATAGCGCGGCCATGGATTGCGGCATGGCGCTGCACGTGCGCGACGTGCCCTGGGCGCGGAAACAGATGTGGGCCCCCGATGCCGCCTGCCGCGATGGCCACTACTACCTGTACTTCCCGGCCAAGGACGCCGAGGGCCGGTTCCGCATCGGCGTGGCGATCGGTACGCGGCCGGAGGGCCCGTTCGTGCCCCAGCCGGAGCCGATCAAGGACGCGTACTCGATCGACCCGGCCGTGTTCGAAGACGAGGATGGCAGCCACTACCTGTACTTCGGCGGCATCTGGGGCGGGCAGCTGCAGAAGTATCGTGACAACCAGTACAGCGAGGCCCACGAGGAGCCCGAGGGCAGCGCGCCGGCCCTGGGGCCGCGCGTGGGCCGCCTGGATGTCGGCATGACCGAGCTGGCCGAACCCACCCGCGAAGTGCAGATCCTGGATGAGCATGGCCAGCCGCTGCGTGCGGACGACCATGCGCGCCGCTTCTTCGAAGGCCCGTGGCTGCACAGGTACCAGGGTCGCTACTATCTGTCGTACTCCACTGGCAACACCCATCAGCTGTGCTACGCCATCGGCGACAGCCCGTATGGCCCGTTCACCTACGCTGGCGTGATCCTCACCCCCGTCGTGGGCTGGACCACCCACCACTCCATCTGCCAGTTCGAAGGGCAGTGGTACCTGTTCTATCACGATGCGCTGATGTCCGGCGGCATCACCCACCTGCGCTCGGCCAAGTGCACGCCGCTGCACATGGAGCCGGACGGAAGCATCCGGACGATCAATCCGTATGGGGCCTGAGCGCATGCTGCCGGTGGATGATGCGCTGGCCCCGCTGCCGGCCGGTGAACTGCACTGGCTGAGATGCGGCGAACTGGAGGTTGCGCTCGCCGCAGGGGCGGGCGGGCGCGTGGCGCATCTGCGTTACCGGGGCGTGGAGTGGCTGGTGGATGCGCAGGAGGGCGGGGCGGCTGCGATCGCCTGGGGCTGCTACCCGATGGTGCCCTGGGCCGGGCGCATCCGCCATGGAACGTTCCGCTTTGACGACAGGCCGCATCGGCTGCCGCTCAACTTCGACGGGCATGCCATTCATGGGTTGGGCTTCTCGCGACCGTGGCAGATCGACCGGCTGGATGCGGCGGCAGCCAGGTTGTCGCTGGCGTTGCCGCGCGACGGCTACTGGCCCTTCGGTGGCATTGCCATGCTGGACCTGCAGCTGCAGGCCCACACCCTGCAGATGCGCCTTTCGGTCCAGGCCGGCGAGCAGGCGATGCCGGCGGTGCTGGGCTGGCATCCCTGGTTCCGGAAGCCGGACCGGCTGCTGTTCACGCCTCGTGCGATGTACCCGCGGGACGAGGAAGGTATTGCCACGCTGCCCTGTGTGGATCCGACCACCGGTCCCTGGGATGACTGCTTCATCGCCGACAGTGACATCACGCTGATACGTGAAGGCCAGCGCCTGCGGCTGCGCTCGGACCACGACCATTGGGTGGTCTACGACGGCACGCCGCACGCCACCTGTGTCGAGCCGCAGAGCGGTCCGCCGGACGGCTTCACGCTGGCGCCGCACCGGCTGGAGCCCGGCCAGCGCCTCGCGTTGACGTTCGACCTGGCGTGGGCGGCGGACAGCACCTGAAACCCCGGCCAGGGCAGGCGATCATCCGGGTGCCGGACGGTCGGTACGCCGCCTGGACCGGCCGTGGACCCGGTGCCTGACACGGGCCGCGCCCAGGACCACCTGACATTTCCTACAGGTTCCAGTCGATCCGCATGCCCGCGATCAGCGCATCCGGCAGGTCGTGCTGGCGTGCGGGCTCATTGAACTGGTCGGGGTGCACGATGTAGTGCAGGTTCGGTGCAACACGAAGCTGCGGGGTGAGCTGGATGCCATAGCTCAGCTCCATCATCACCTGGCTCCCGTGCGGGGTGCCGCTGCCACCGGCTGCGGCGCGGGCGAGGCGCAGGTCTTCCAGCGCCATGCTGCTGTACTTCTGCTGGGTCACGACGAAAGCGATGCTGTCCTGCGGCCGCCGGGCGAACGTGCCTTTCTGCACCAGCCCGGCCTGCAGGAAATGATCCTCGATCAACTGGCCGGAGGTGCCCTTGAGCGCCGCACCGAAAAAGGTCAGGCCGCGGCCGGCGCCATCACTGGTGAGTTGCTGCTCGAAGCGGGCGAACGCGCCTGAGCGACCGTGACGTGTCGCGTACTCCTGGCCACTGAGCAGCGCGGGAATGCCGTTGGCATCGCGCAGCGGATCGCGATAGGTCGAGTTGTCCTGCCAGCCACCGAGTTCGTAGCGGGCTTTCAGTCGTGCCGAAGCAGGGCTGCGCCAGCCGATCGTGTAGGGCACGATCCAGCCGGTGGCCTGGTTCGTATTCCACTTCAGGCCATGCTGGCCATCCTCGGCCTGGCTGGGATCAACCTGGTAGGCGCCGACGCGCACGTAGACATCGGGCGTCACCCAGACCGTGGCATCGGCCATCCAGCTCGATACCGGCCACCAGGTGAAACTGCTGGTGCGGAATACGTAGGTCGGGTTGCCACAGGCCGAGTTGCCCTGGAAGTACTGGCACAGGTCCGAACCCAGGTGGTGGATGTTGGCGACGCTGCGCCCTGCTTCCAGCACCAGCCGGTCGTTGAACAGCTTCTGTTCGAGGGTCAGGTTGGCCAGGCGCGTGCCTTGGCCGCCGTAGATCTCCTGCACCGAGGTGCTGTTGCCCGTACTGCTGTTGGCGAGATTGGTGCCATGGCGGTTGATGCCGTAGGCCTTGACCGTCGCACCTCGCCAGCCAAACGCAGCGTCCAGGTCCACGTCGGCACCGAACATCAGCTGGCCGGCATAGGCCGTGCCGCTGCGCTTGCCCCCATCGAGCGTGGCGGCGGCTTCGCCGGTGTAGGCGAGCTTGGGAGTGAAGACGTCGCTCGCGTCTGCGGCTGCGGCCAGTGATGGCAGGGCCAGCAGGATCACTGTCGGCAGCAGGCGGCGGGAAGGGGAGGTCATGGGCGAGTTCCTTTTACAGGGTGGGAGCCGTGACCGGCTTCTTGAGCACGCGCAGCGCGACCGCGGTGACGGCCACGCCGGCCACGAGTGCCAGCAGGTAGATGCCAAGGTGGGTGACCGCGTTCGGGATCGGCAGCACGAACACGCCGCCGTGCGGCACCTTCAGTTCGACGCCTGCGGCCATCGAGATCGCGCCGGCCACGGCAGAACCAAGGATCAGCGCCGGAATGGTGCGCAGCGGATCACGCGCGGCGTAGGGGATCGCGCCTTCGGTCACGAAACTGAGGCCAAGCACGCCGGCGGCACCGGCCGTGCCGCGCTCCTCGGCGGTGAAGCGGTTGCTGAACAGCCATGTCGCCAGTGCAATACCCAGCGGCGGCGTCATGCCGCCGATCATCGTCGCCGCCATCGGCGTGTAGACCTGGCTGGAAATCAATGCAGTAGAGAACGCGTAGGACGCCTTGTTGACCGGCCCGCCCATGTCCACTGCCATCATTCCGCCCAGCAGCAGGCCAAGCAGGATCGCGCTGCCGCCCTGCATACCGCGCAGCCAGTCGGTCAGCCAGGCCAGCAGGCCGGCGACCGGCGTGCCGATCACGTACATCATCAGCAGGCCGACCAGCAGCGTGCCCAGGACCGGCAGGATCAGCACCGGCTTGAGGCCTTCCAGGCTGCGCGGCAGGCGCAGCGCACGGTTGATCCAATGCACGCCGTAGCCGGCGATGAAACCGGCCAGGATACCGCCGATGAAGCCCGCATCCATGTTGACTGCCACCAATCCCCCGATCATGCCCGGGGCGATGCCCGGGCGATCGGCGATGGAGTAGGCGATGTAGCCGGCCAGTGCCGGCACCATCAGCATGAAGCCGGACTTGGCGCCGATCTGGAACAGCGACCAGGCCAGCGTGCCCTTGTGTGCATCGTCGAAGGCATAGATGCCGCCGAGCGCGAACGCCAGTGCGATCAGCAGGCCGCCGGCAGTGACGAACGGCAGCATGAACGACACGCCGGTCATCAGGTGCTTGTAGGGGCCGGTCACCCTGGCCTTCTCGGTGGTGCGACCTGAAGCCACCGTGCCGGTCTGCACGCCAGCTTCGGCCAGCGCCTTGCGGATCAGGTTCTGGCCGTCATTGATCGCCGGCTTGGTGCCGCTCTTGAACAGGCGTTTGCCAGCAAAGCGCGACAGATCAACTTCGCGGTCGGCGGCGATCAGCACCAGGTCGGCGGCGGCGATTTCGTCGTCGCTCAACGCGTCCTGCGCGCCGACCGAGCCCTGGGTTTCCACCCGGATAGCGTGGCCCAGTGCCTTGGCCGCCTGCTGCAGGCCTTCGGCCGCCATGAACGTGTGGGCAATGCCGGTCGGGCAGGAGGTGACGGCGACGATGCGCTTGCCCGCGTCATCCCTGGAAGGGAGTGCCGATGCTGCGGCGAGCTGCGCCAGCACGGCGAGCGGGTCGTCCAGTACTTCGCCGAGGCCGGCGCGCACGATCTGGGCATTGCCGAAGCGGGCGCTGTCCGCCTCGCCGTCACCCACCAGCAGCAGCTGCGTTGCGGCGGCAGCCTGCGCGCCGGGCAGTGCCCCGGTCACGCCCTGATCGCTGCGGATTTCGATCGCCAATTCGACCCTTTGCTGGCGTGCGGCGCGGCGCAGCGCTTCGGCGGCAAGAACGGCCTCGATGCTGCGTTCGCCAGCGGCGATGACTACGATGGAAGCTTGCATGGCAACTCCTGGAATTCTTCGGGTTCGTCCTTGCAGCAGGGGCCATCGGTGGCCCAAGGCCAGCCGCAGCCCCCTCTGCAGGGGTTTCAATCCAACCGCTCGATCAGTACATCGCCGGTCCACGCGCGCACCTGCGCCGGGTCCAGCCGTCGCGCGTCGCCACTCTCCAGCCGGCTCATCGAGAACGCCGTGGCCAGTCGCGCACAACCGGTCAGGTCGAGGGAGGGCTCCAACAAGGCGGCGGCGATGCCGGCGACCATGGCGTCGCCGGCACCGACCGTACTTCCCTGCGCCAGTCGCGCCGGCCGTGCAACCCGGGCGCCGCTGCGATCAATGAACAGCGCGCCGTCGGCGCCCATCGAGATCGCTACGAGTGCAACTCCACGTTCGACCAAGGCCCGGCCCGCGGCGCGCAGGGCGCTGCGATCCAGCAGCGGCGTGCCGGCCCATGCCTCCAGTTCATGGCGGTTGGGCTTGACCGCGTAGGGCAGTGCACCCTGTGCACCACTCAATGCCGCGGCAAGCGCGTCGCCACTGGTATCCAGCAGTACGCGCGCGCCGGCGGCGCGCACCTGCGCCTGCAGTCGGGCCCATGCATCGGCTTGCAGCCCGGACGGAAGGCTGCCGGACAGCACCACTGGCAGCTCCGGCTGGAGCAGTGCGTCGAGTCGGCGCGATACCGCGTCCAGATCGGCGTCACACAGTGACAGGCCGGGCAGGTTGATGTCGGTGGTCTCGCCGTTGGCGTCTTCCACCAGCTTGATGTTGGTGCGGGTACGGCCCGGAACGCGCAGACACGCGTCTGCGATGCCCCGATCGGAAAACAGTGCGCTGAACACGCCGTCGTTGCCATCGCCGAGCACGCCCAGCGCAGTGGTCGGCACGCCCCAGTCTGCCAGGCAGGCGGCCACGTTGATGCCTTTGCCGCCGGCGTCGTCGCGGGAACTGCGGGCGCGATGCACGTGACCCGGTTGCAGGTTCGCCAGCCGCACGGTCTGGTCGATTGCCGGGTTCAGGGTAATGGTGACGGCGCGGGAACTCATGCGCGCGCTCCATCGAGGGCACGCACCTGCTCAGCGGTTTCGCAGTCCAGCGCCGTCGCAGCCAGCGTTCGCAGATCGGCCAGCGCGCTGCCACGCAGGCGTGCTTTCACGGCCGGGATGTCGTTCGGGGTCATCGACAGTTCGTCCACGCCCAGGCCGGCCAACAGCAGTGCGCCGAACGGATCGCCGGCCAGCCCGCCACAGACTCCCACCCAGCGCCCATGCAGTCGTGCGCCTTCCACCGTGGCGCGGATCGCGCGGAGCACGGCCGGATGCAGGCTGTCGGCCTCGGCGGCCAGTTCCGGATTCTGGCGGTCGATCGCCAGCACGTACTGGGTCAGGTCGTTGGTACCGATCGAGAAGAAGTCGGCGTGGCGGGCCAGCACATCGCTCTGCGCCGCAGCGGCCGGCACTTCGATCATGATGCCGATCGGTACGCCGGGCGCCTGCAGTGCTGCGCGCTGGCGCTCGCAGATGGCGCGCAGTGCGACCAGCTCGCTCACCGAGGTGATCATCGGGAACATGATGGACAGGCGCGCGCCGTCTTTCGCCGCGCGGTACAGCGCACGCAGCTGCGGTTCCAGCAGGTCCGGCCGGCGCAGCAGCAGGCGCGCGCCGCGCACGCCCAGGAACGGGTTTTCCTCATGCGGCAGCTCCAGGTGCGCCACCTGTTTGTCGCCACCGATATCGAGCGCACGCACGATCAGTGGTCGGCCGCCGAGTGCCTTGGCCATCGCCACATACATGGTGTACTGCTCATCCTCGCTGGGCGTACTGCCACGTTCAAGGAACAGGAATTCGGTGCGCATCAGGCCGACGCCTTCCGCGCCTTGCTCCAGTGCCAGCGGCACCTGCTCGGGCAGGTTGACGTTGGCGCCGATGTCGATGCGGTGGCCGTCCGGCGTCTGTGCCGGCTGCGCGCGTTGCGCCGCTTCACGCTCGCGGATCTGCTGCTGTTCGGCGATCCACGCGCGCGCCGAGGCGAGGTCGGCCTCGGACGGAGACAGGTAGAGCCGCCCGCTGCTGCCGTCGATGATCGCCTCGCGACCGGCACTGACCGCGAGCAGCTCGCCGCCCCCGGCGACCAGCGCCGGCAGGCCGAGGGTGCGCGAGAGGATGGCGGTGTGCGAGGTCGGCCCGCCCTGCGCGGTGGCCAGGCCAATCACGCGGGCAGTGTCGAGGTTGGCCGTGTCGGACGGCGACAGGTCGGCCGCGAGCAGGATGCAAGGGTGCGCGGGCAGGTCGGCCAGGCCGCCACCGGCGGCCGACGGATCAAGCTGCGCCAGCACTCGGCGGCCAACGTCACGCAGGTCGGCGGCGCGCCCGGCCAGCACCGGGTTGCCCAGCGCGGCCAGGCCCGAGGCGATGTGTTCGATGGCCTGGTGCCAGGACCATGCGACGCCATGGCCTTCGACCATCAGCTGGCAGGTACGGGTAATCAGGTCGGTGTCGTCCAACAGCGCGGCATGGGCCTTGAAGATGGCTGCGTCCGAGGCGCCAAGCCGGCGCTGGGTGTCATCCTGCAGCGCGGCCAACTGCTGGCGGGTACGTGCGAGCGCGTCCTGCAGACGCGCCCCGTCTTCGCCGAGCGGGGCCGGGCGGTCGGCGACCTCGGCCTGCGTGTTGGCCAATACATGCACCGGGCCGATTGCCAGCCCAGGGCTGGCACCGATGCCGACGATGGCAGCCTGTGCCTCGGGCGGATTCCAGCCTGCCACCGGCGTGGCCTTGCGTTGTGCTGCGCGCTCGGCGTCGGCCTTTTCCTGTGCCACCAGGTCCTCCATGACCCTGCGCAGCGCGGTCAGCAGGGCGGGGGCATCCGCCCCCTCGGCAGACACGCTGATGGCATCGCCATGACGCAGGCCAAGTTGCAGCAGCGCGACCAGACTTTTGGCGTCCGCTGCCTGGTCGCCGGCACGCACCTGGGCGCGGGCCGCAAAGCGGCGCGCCGTCTCTGCCCAGCGCGTGGCCGGGCGCGCGTGCAGGCCGCTGGGGTAGGCAATGGTCCAGTCAAAGCGCTCGGCCAGATCGGTGGCCGGTACTTGGGCGGTCGTGATCGCAATGTCGCCGGTCAGCGCGTTGACGATCTCACCCGCATCGGTGGTCGCAAACAGGCGCTGCAGCGTTGCCTCATCCTGGATCAGCCGGGTCAGGCGGCGCAGCAGGGTAATGTGGGTATCGGACTGGGCAGCGATGCCAACCACCAGACGGGTGACCTGCCCCGGATTCCATTCCACGCCTTCCGGCAACTGCAGCACGGCAATGCCATCGCGGCGCACCAGATGGCGGTCCTCGCCAAGCCCGTGCGGGATTGCCACACCATGGCCGAGGAAGGTGTTGGCCAGCGCTTCGCGCCGTCCCATGCTGGCCTCGTACCCCGGCGCCACGCAGCCGGCCGCGACCAGCATCTGCGCGACCTGGGCGATCGCATCGGTCTTGTCCTGCGCCCGCGCGTCCAGGCGGATCAGTTCCCGGCTGACGGGGGAGGGGAAGGTCTGGGGCGACAAAGGGCGGCTCCGGCAAAAGGATGGCTGGACATATTGGGAACGTTCCCACTGCCTATTTCAATGTGCACTGCACAAAATGCCGATAGCTCGTTGGCGTTAGAATTGTCCTGAACAGCCGCCGGGCCATGGCAGGCGCACTTTTCCGGGAACGTTTCCAATGAGTATCAGCATCAATGACGTCGCGCGTGTAGCGGGGGTATCCAAGTCCACCGTGTCGCGGGTGCTCGGGGGCGGCCCGGTCAGCGAAGAGGTTCGCGGCCGGGTCGAGGTGGCGATCCGCCAGACCGGCTATCGGCCGAACCTGCAGGCAAGACGGCTGCGCTCCCGGCACACCGGCATCATCGGGTTGATCGTTGCGGATATCCGCAACCCGTTCTTCACTGCGCTTATCCGTGCGGTGGAGGAGGTCGCCTATCGCGAAGGCCTGCGCGTCACGCTCTGCAACACCGATGAAGACCCCGAGCGCGAGGCGCTGTATCTTCAGTTGATGCACGAGGAGCGCATCAGTGGACTGATCTTTGCGCCCACACGGACCACGGTGGGGCGGCTGGAACGGCTCGCGCTGGACTTCCCGACGGTACTGGTGGACCGCGCCGCGGCCAGCGGGTCGATCGACAGCGTGGTGCTGGACAATCCCGCGGCGATGGGCGCCCTGGTCGAGCATCTCGTCGAGCGTGGCTATCGCCGCATCGGCGGCCTGTTCGGCAGCACCAGCACCACGGCGGCCGAGCGCCGCGACGGCTATCTTGCTGCGATGCGCACGCACGGGTTGGAGCCGGATTACCGCGAAGTCGAGCCAACGGCCGAGGCCGCCATCGCAACGGTCGACCAATGGCTGGCCGGCCCTTCGCGTCCCGACGCGCTGGTCACCAGCAACAGCCTGCTGCTCATGGGTGCATTGAAGGCGGCGCGCAGCGCCGGTCTCGCCATCCCAGGAGAGCTGGCGCTGGCAGGGTTCGACAACGAGCGCTGGACCGAACTGGTCGAACCTGGCATTACCGTGGTCGAGCAGCCGGTTGAAGACATGGGGCGAGCTGCGATGTCGCTGTTGCTGGAACGCCTGCGCATGCCGGAGCTGCCCGTGCGCAGACTGGTGATGACGGGAAGGTGCGTCGTGAGAGGGTCGACGGCTGCGCGATAGTCCGGCGCCTGCTTGCGGCAGTCCATGAAGCAGCCGCCAGGTGTTGGCGGGTCATGCGTTGTCTGCTACAAGCCATCCGTACGCAGACACAGTGGAGGATCGCATTGTCAGAGCCATATTCAACACTGCTCCGCCTGCAGATATCCCACCACGATCTTTCCAGATGGCTGGCAGCGCCCGTGCCTTCAGCATCCCGTTGGTCCGACTGGCGACGTATCTCCGGGCAGTGGCGCATGGAAAACGGCCAATACGACGTATTCTGAAAGCCTCTACGATGCCATCGCGTTTCTTGGCTAGCTTGATCGGCTTTGACCTCTGCCGCGTGGCATCCATGAAAGCAACAGCCAGGGCCTCAACATGAAGGGACATCACCAACCCCAGGCGCGCCGCGTCATGTGTCGGCTCCTCGCACTTGGCCTCTGCGCGCTGGCTGGGTCCGCCGTGGCCGGAACAACGCAGCCGGCACGGACCTGGCTTGTCAGCGGCACGGAACTCATCACCCTCCTGCAGGGGAAAGGCGATGACGGGTTCTGCGACGGCGAACAGTGCCGGAGCCTGTCCAGCGCTCGCGCCAGCGGCTATATCCTGGGCGTCGCCGATGCCAGCCGCGGACAGTGGTGCGGGCAGGGCCAGATCCTTCCGCATGAACTGGTCGACCATGTGTCTTCCCATCTCCGGCAACTGCCCCGCGAGCGATTGCAGCAGGATGCGTCGCCACTGGTTGTCGAAGGGCTGCGGACGGCGTTTCCCTGTGGTCGCGGCACACCACGTGGCAACAGTGCCGAGCCCGGCAATGACCAATGAAGCACGCCGCGCCCGCTTGGCGACGGTGCGAACGTCCTACACCCTCGCGACACGGTGCATTCACGGCCGCCGACACCCGCGCTGTCCACACTGCATGCTCCTTCCACAGCACGAGGTGCCCCATGGCCACCTGTGATGTCTGCGGCAACAACTACGACAAGAGCTTCACCCTCCGGCAGGGCGGGCGCAGCGGCACGTTCGATTCGTTCGAATGCGCGATCCACGCATTCGCACCGCGCTGTGCACACTGCGATTGCGCTGTTATCGGGCATGGTGTTGAAGGAAACGGCCAGATCTTCTGCTGCGCACACTGCGCCGGTCATTCAGGTGTAAAGGGTTTAGCCGACCGGGCCTGAGTCGCCTTGAGCGCCATCCCGCTGCTGCCCAGAGACAAGCGAAGAAACCCGCGCGACCCGCGCTGCGCCTGAACCAGCAAGCAGCGCCAGTGCACGTCGCTTTTGCGCTGGTATCCCCGCCACGGCCTCCGACGCCAACACCACGTGGAATTCCCTGGCGTTGGCGTCCAACGCTGTAGCCAAGACGCACGAATCGGCCGTCATGCCACACAGGCAAAGGTGGCGCACTCCCAGTTTGGCCAGCAGAATCGGCAAAGGGCTGGCCAGAAAGGCCGAGTGCTTGGGCTTGAGCACGAAGTAGTGACCAGGCAACGGCGACAGAAGGCGGGCGATTCGCCCCGCCGGGCCACCGTCGCGCCGGCACTGTTCCACCTGCTGGCGGAAGTCGCGCTTCCACTCCGAGAAATTGTCATTGACATAGATGACCGGCCAACCGCGTTCATCGAAATGATCCCTCAGGCGCCGGATCTGCCGGGCCGCCCGCTCTGCCGCCGGCGCCAGCTTTTGAGCGCCTGGGAAGTCGAATCGGCTGAACATGTCGATGATCAGCAGGGCCGTCGACGGAACATTTCGCATGGGTCAATCACCTGTCTGCGCGTGTGGGGCCTCAACCGGCTTGGATTGCGGCGAGTCTTTCTGGCGCAGGAAAATCGTCAGCACCACCAGGGACAGCACGGCCAGGAATTCGCTCTGCCAGTTCTGCATGGATTCGAACCAGAATGTGCTGCTGGCGAGGTGCTCCACAAAGCCTGGCGGCGGCAATCCCTTCAACTGCTGTTCGGCCTCCTCGGCGCGCCAGCTTCCCACCGCATGCAGCGTAAAGCTGAACAGGAACAACAGCCCGAACGCAATCGCAAGCGAATGACCGTAAAGCGTCTTCCATGGACCGCCGCGCCTTGCCGGCCACGGCGCGGGCCCCGGCTCGACACGATTCTGTTCCTGCGCAGGATCCAGCGGCCGCGATTCGGCCGAGCCGCGCTGGCGCAGGCTGACCGTCAGAAGTACATACATCCCCATCTGCAGGAACTCGCTCTCCCAATTCTCGAACGTAGCGCTGACGAAGTGCCCGGTAGCCAGGTAGTGCCAGAAATCGATCGGCATGCGTCCGTGCTCGACCAGTTCCTGGTTGTGCACGTGATGCCCTGCAACTGCCTGCCCCACAATGAACACCAACGTGAGCGCAAGCAGCACCAGCGAGAGACCGTTGCGTTTCCACATGCAACACCTCGTTCAGGCTGCTCCAAAGACCGTCCATGAAGCTTGCGTGGGCAAAGGGCCTTGCCTCGTGATTGCTGTGCATCCGGAATGTGAGGCGGGCTCAACGCTTGCCTGTCGGGTCAGGATCCGGCCGCTCGTAGTCTTCAGGTACCGCCTTGGGGCCGTCCCCATCGTCGGGCATGTCGTGGTCCTTCCACCTGGCCTGGTCGTTGCGACGTTTGTCCGGCGTATGGGCCTTCGACTGATCGTCCACGTCTGTGGTTGGATTGAAAGGCAGCTTGTCGTTCATGGGCAGCTCCTGCGGCGAGAACCTGAAGCCTGCACCGGTCCGGGTTAACGCCACGACGCCGCGGAATGAACGCTGCGCACACCCGGATGTCACTGCAGCAGGAGGAGCGCCCTGCGATGCTGGTGTTCCGATCTTTCTGGAGCACCGCGATGCAGGCATTGACCTATCACGGCCGCAAGGATGTGCGCGTCGAGACCGTGCCGGACCCGGTACTGGCGGCCGAGGATGATCTGATCCTGAGGGTGACCGCCACCGCCATCTGTGGTTCGGACCTGCACCTGTACCGGGGCAAGATTCCTGACCTGCACGATGGCGATGTGCTGGGCCACGAATTCATGGGCGTGGTGGAAGAGGTCGGCAGCGGCGTGACCCAGGTGAAACCCGGTGATCGCGTGGTGATCCCGTTTGTGATTGCCTGTGGCGAGTGCTTCCACTGCCGGCTGGCCGAGTATGCCGCCTGCGAGACCACAAATCCGGGCAAGGGCGCCGCACTGAATCAGAAGGGCATACTGCCTCCGGCCGCATTGTTCGGCTACAGCCATCTGTATGGCGGCGTGGCCGGTGGGCAGGCCGAATTCGTGCGTGTACCGAAGGCGAATGTGGGTCCCTTGCGCATTCCGGAAGGCATTGCTGATGAGCAGGTGCTGTTCCTGTCTGACATTCTCCCCACCGGCTACCAGGCTGCGTTGAACGCAGGGGTCAAGGCAGGCTCGACGGTGGCCATCTTCGGTGCCGGGCCGGTGGGGCTGATGAGCGCAGCCTGCTGCCGGCTGCTGGGGGCCGAGACCATCTTCATGGTGGACCATCTTCGCTACCGCCTTGACTACGCGCGTCGCGCCTACGGGGTGACCCCCATCGACTTCAGGGAGATCGAGGACCCGGCCGATTACATCCTGACCCAGACCAGCAGGCGCGGCGCAGACGCCTGCATCGAGGCCGTAGGCTTCGAGGCCGAAGGCAGTGCGCTGGAGTCAGCGCTGACCGCCGTGAAACTGGAAGGCAGCAGCGGGGTGGCGATCAGGCAGTGCATCGCAGCGGCCCGCCGCGGCGGCGTGGTCAGCATCCCCGGTGTCTATGCCGGCTTCATCCACGGTTTCCTGCTGGGCGACGCGTTCGACAAGGGCTTGACGTTCAAGATGGGGCAGACCCATGTCCAGGGGCTGATGCCCGAGCTGCTGGACGCCATCATGGAAGGAAAGCTGGACCCGGGTGACATCATCTCGCACCGGATGCGCCTGGCCGATGCAGCGCAGGGCTATGCGATGTTTGATGCCAAGGATGACGACTGCCGCAAGATCGTTCTGACACCGTGAGCGTGGCGCCATGAGTGCGATTGTCGTGGGCTGTGTGTACGCACTGTGGTTGGTGGCCGGTTCGCTGGACTTCCATTTTCACCGCCGGACCGACCTTCCACACACCTCCGCGATGCGCGAAAGCCTGTTGCATGGGGTGCAGCTGCTTCTGATCGGCAGCGGCGTACTGGCGTGGCTGCTGCTGGAAAACACGTTGTCGCTCCTCACGTTTCTGGCACTTCTGGTCATCGCACACGCGGTCGCCGGATACTTCGATACCGTCAGCGCGGACGGCCGTCGACGCATCAGCCCGGCGGAACAACATGTGCACAGCGTGTTGGATGCCGCGCCGTGGGTCCTGCTGGGCTGGGTCGGCTGGCAGGTGCACCCCCGGTGGTCGCTCGACGTGAAATCTGCAGCACCAGACGTCTGGTGGTTCACCCTGTTGCCGGCACTGGGCCTGGTGGTGCTGCCATGGCTGTGGGAACTGCGGCAGTGCGTGCGTGCACGAGAGCAACTTACGCAGACGGGTCCGTGAGGATCACGGTACCGGGCATTCATGTGCCCGCCACGCGGTCAAGACAGGCATGTGACTGCCTGCCGCCTACGTTCATGGCGTATCTCCAATGCAGGTCTGCCACCCATGCAGGATGTGACGTCATCCTCTTCGCTGTTCAATCGCGCACGCCAGGTGCTGGTACAGCAACCGGCATTGCCTTTGCCCGGGGGCGGCCAGACGCTGCAGCGTTGGCAGGCGCTGGCAGCCTGCGGGGCAGAGGATCTCTGCCTGGCCAAGGTACTGGAGGCCCACTATGACGCCCAAGCGATTGCTGCCGAGTTGAGGGTGCCCATCCATGCTGAAGACACGTTGCTGGCGGTGTGGGCTGCAGAGGGTCCGGCCAACACCGTTCGCATCGATGCCGGCGGTGGACTGTACGGTGACAAGCCCTGGTGTTCCGGCAGCGCATGGGTGGATTCGGCACTGGTAACGGTTCGCAACGCGCAGGGCGTGTGGCTATGCCAGGTGGCGGCGGAACACTGGCACACACTTGCAGGCGAGCCATGGCCCGCCGTGGGCATGGCCGCAATCCCGTCCACCACGGTGCGCTTTGACGGCGCACCGATGGTGATCCTGGGGACGCGCGATGACTACCTTCAGCGCCCGGGCTTCTGGCATGGCGGGGCAGGCATCGCGGCGGTCTGGTTTGGCGCAGCGGCCGCATTGGCCGAGCGCATGCGACCGGCCTGCACCGAGGGGAATCGCGCGCGGCTGCTGGGTGAAGTGGACCTCGCCCTGGGCCCGGCTGCCGCGCTGCTTCGCGAACTGGCGGCGCGCATCGACGCCGCGCCCGAACTGACCCATCGCGAAGATGTGGTGCGCCTGCGCTGTGTGGTCGAGCGTGCGGCAACGCGTGTGCTGGACCTGGCGGGTCGCGCGCTGGGCCCGGGCCCGATGTGCCTGGAGGCCTCCCATGCCCGGCGCTGCGCGGACCTGACCGTGTTCCTTCGCCAGAGCCACGCCGATCGCGATTGGGAATGGCTGGGCGAGCAGCGTGCCACACAGGAGGCGACATGGGCGCTGTAGCCAGGACACCCCTGCAAGGGGAAGGAACCCAGGAGCAGGCCTGGCTGCACTGCGATTGGCTCTGGCAGCAACCGACCATACCGGCAACCGCACTCTGCAGCGGGCATGACCGCATGGTGGTGGTCGCGCCGCATCCGGATGACGAAATACTCGGCTGTGGCGGGCTGCTGCATCACGCTGTGGGGCAGGGTATCGACGTCAGTGTCGTTGCGGTGACCGACGGTGAAGCATGCTATCCGGGCGAGCCGTGGTGGACGCCCGAACGCCTGCGATCAACGCGCCGAGCGGAGCTTGCCGCGGCATTGGGCGAACTCGGTATTCCGGTCGGCTCCATCTTCCACCTGGGTATCGCCGACGGCGCGGTCAGCGCGCACGAGCAGGGGCTGGAAGGCTGGCTGCAGCAGTATCTGCAACCGCGCGATCTGGTCCTGGCGCCATGGCGGTTTGATGGCCACCCCGATCACGAAGCCGCAGGGCGCGCTGCCTGCCGCGCCGCGCGGGCGGCCGGTTGCCACCGGCTGGAGTACCCGGTGTGGGGCTGGCACTGGCTTGACCCTGCCTGCGCACATATGGCGTGGGAGGTTCCGAAGCTGATCGACATTTCAGCGGTGGCGTCCGCAAAACGAAACGCGATCGCGCATTTCCGGACGCAGACGGGTGACGTGGCGGGCCTGAACAGCCCGCCGGTGCTGCCCGCACATGTACTCGCCCGATTCTTCCGAAACTACGAGGTGTTTCTGGCATGAGCGCCCAACCGTACTTTGATGACCTGCATGAGCAGGAGGACCCGTTCGGCTACCGCAGCCGGTGGTATGAAGAGCGCAAGCGTGCGCTGCTGCTGGCAAGCCTCAGCCAGCGCCAGTTCGCTCGCGGCTGGGAACTGGGGTGTTCCAACGGCGTACTGACCGAGGCGCTGGCGGCACGTTGCGAACGCCTGCTTGCAACCGACATCAGTCCACGTGCGGCGTTCCAGGCGCGCCGCAACCTGGCCCATCTGCCGCACGTGCAGGTCCATTGCGCCAGCCATCCCGAGCAATGGCCGCCAGGACGCTTCGACCTGATCGTCTGCGGCGAAATGGGCTACTACCTGGGGGCAGGCGCACTGCGCGAACTGCGCGGTGGCATCGATGAAGCACTTCGCGATGACGGCCTGCTGGTCGCCTGCCATTGGTTGCCCTCGTTCCCGGGACGCGCGAGCCGGACCGAGGTGGTGCATCGATGCCTGGGGGAAGGCCTGCAGGAAGCCTTCCACTACCGCGATGCGGACTTCGTGCTTCAGGGATGGACACGGGGCCCCTTGTCATTGGCCCGGAACGAGGGCTTGCGGTGATAGGCGTCCTGATACCCGCCCACAATGAGGCGGACAGTATCGCGCGGTGCCTGCAATCCATCCGGGTGGCGGCCCTGCACCCAGGCCTCGGCGGCGAAGCAGTGGAGGTAATGGTCGCGCTGGACGCTTGTACGGATGCAACGGGCACCATCTGCCACCGATACCGGGTCGGGAGCGTACAGCTGGATGCACGCTGCGTCGGTGTCGCCCGGGCCGCAGCCGCTGCTGAACTGCTGGGGCGGGGCGCCAGGTGGCTGGCAAGCACGGACGCTGACAGTGAGGTGCCTCCCGAGTGGCTGGCCGCACAGGTTCAGAGCAGTTGTGACGCTTTCTGCGGACTGGTGGACATAGCGACGACCTGCCAGAGTGAACGGCGCCTGCGCAGGGCATTCCAGGCAAGGCAGCAGTGGGGCGACCATCATGGGCGCATCCACGGTGCCAACCTCGGCGTCTCTGCCTGTTCCTATCGGGCCGTTGGCGGCTTTGCTCCCCTGCACTGTAGTGAAGACGTGGCGCTTGTCAGAGCGCTGCAACGCCGCGGTGCGGTGGTGCGATGGGCCGGCGCTCCCGTGGTGATGACCAGTGCGCGTCTGCAGGGGCGCGCTACAGGCGGATTCTCCGCTTATCTGGCGGCGCTGGGTGGCGAGCGCTCTGGCGCGGAAGCACCCGCCCTGATCACCTGAGGGTCAGCCACTCCGTCACGCAAGGGCCCCGTGTTATCGGGGCGTGCGGTTTAGGAAAGCGTTGGGACAGGGCAGGCCACGAAGGCCCTCATCCCTGCCTACTCCGAGATCCGCAGCGTGGCGCGCAGCAACTGGGATGGGCTCTCCCGTGGTGGCGCGCTGCGCCAGCTGAGCCTGGTGGTGGCCCCGTACCTGGGGTGACGGTTGTATGGAGTCAATGCGCGGGCGGCTGCGCGCAGGTATCGCCCAGCACGCGCCGGACCGTGTCCTGCAATTGACTCACATGGAACGGTTTGGCCACGAAGGCTGCGCGCCGGTGGCGCTGCGGCACCAGCTGGTCGTAGACCGCAGAGACAAACAGGTAGGGGATGCCGAGTTCTGCCAGGCGATCAGCGACGGGAAAGACCACACCGTCGCGAAGTTCGACATCGAGCACGGCGCCGTCGAACCGCTGGGTGTCCAGCAGCCCGAGAGCGTCGAACACGCTGTAGGCATGCGTCACCTGATCGCCGACGTCCTCAAGGGCGTGCTCCATGAGTGCGGCCAGGTCGAGTTGGTCTTCCACCAGCAGCAGGTTGCATCTGCGCTGGCCGGTTGCGGATTGCATGCGTGCATGCCTGTGTTGTCCTGGGAACACCAGTTTCTGCTGTGCTGCATCAAGATCCTGCGTGTGCATTGTCAGTCCGGCGCGAAGCTCTGCGCGCGTGGCCAACCTCGTGGAGGAGGCGTGGAAGGCGTTATGGATTTCGTTGACGGCTTCTTGGCATGCACTGTGGATACTGCCGCCGACCCCTTATCGGAGTTTCTGTCATGCCTCAATCCGGAACCGAAGCGGCCTCTCCTGGCGTGCTGCGTATCGAGTGCATGCCGCTCGATTGTGGCGGCGCCGCCATTGTCGTGGAACTGGACCGTACGCCTGATCGGACATGGATGAAGTCGCTGAAGCGAGCGCTGCTGGCCGACGACGCCCTGGACGGTGCACAGGCCAAGTTTGATGGGCGCTTTGTCTATGTCGTGGGCGTGGACGGCGGCGCGCATCGTGCTGAACATCGGGTCATGCAGGCCGTGATGGCGGCAGAGGGCGCGGGCGCCTCGAACGCCAGGCGCCAGCGCCCTGCAGTCAACGTAGGCGTATCCAGCGCCTTGGCGAACTGAGAGCGCCCGGGTCCAGCAAGGGGACGCGGATGTTGTTATCGCCGCATCAGCGCTGCGTGCAGCGCCGAGCTTCGGCGGATCACAGCGGCCGACAAGGCGGTGATTGCCAGCGCTCCACCATGGTCTCCGGAGGCATGTTGCCCCGCACCGGAGATCGAGATGGCAGACCAGAACACCGCCCGAAGCGAGCGCCTGCTGAAGTGGCTGCAGGACGCCTACGCCATGGAACAGGAAGCGGAGACCATGATGAAGGCCATGGCTTCGCGGATCGAGAACTATCCCCAGCTTGCCGCACGCGTCAGCCAGCACGTCCAGGAGACGCAAGGGCAGGCAGCTTCCCTGCGCGAGTGCATTGAGGCGCTTGGGGGAAGCGTGCCCACCGCAAAGGGGCTGTTCGCGAGCATGACTGCCGCCCTCCACGCGGCGGGCACCAGTCTGATGGAGGACGAGGTGGTCAAGAGCGTAGGCCTCTCGTTCGGCTTCGAGAATACCGAGATCGCCACGTACCGGGCGCTGGTGATCGCTGCCGAGCGCGCCGGCGCGCCCGACATTGCGGCCGTGTGTGGCCAGATCCTGCAGGAAGAGGTTGCCATGGCGCGTTGGCTGGAGGACCACCAGGACGGACTGGTCGGAGCGTTCCTCAACCGTGACGAAACGCCTGGCGCCCAGGCCAAGCGTTGACCCCGAAGCCAGCCCACGCCAGCCACCGGAGAAACCCTCATGTTCTTTCATCACAAGAAGCTGATGTACACCGTACGCGTGCGCGAATCCAACCCGCAGCTCGCCAGTCTCATGCTTGAACAGTTCGGCGGCCCACAGGGCGAGTTGGCCGCCGCGATGCGCTACTTCACCCAGGGACTTGGCGAATGCGACCCCGGGCGCAAGGACCTGTTGATGGACATCGCCACCGAGGAGATCAGCCATCTGGAGATCATCGGCACCATCATCGCCATGCTCAACCGCGGGCCCAAGGCGATCCAGTCCGAAGGGCTTGCCGAGGCCGAGGACATGCGCCTGCTGGGCCAGAACAGCACCAGCCACACCGAACAGATCCTGTACGGTGGCGGCCCCGCGCTGGTCAATTCCAGCGGGGTGCCGTGGACAGCCGCCTACATCGACTCGATCGGCGACCCCACCGCCGACCTGCGCTCGAACATCGCGGCCGAAGCGCGCGCCAAGCTGGTGTATGAGCGCTTGATCAACGTCACCGACGACCCCGGCATCAAGGATGCGCTGCGCTTCCTGATGACGCGCGAGATCGCGCACATGAAGTCATTCGAGAAGGCGCTGCACAGCATCCAGCCCAACTTCCCGCCGGGCAAGCTGCCGGGGGACCCTGCATTCACCGATCTGTACATGGACATGTCGCAGGGCGACGGCGCCGACGACCTGCAGGGCAGCTGGAACAGCGGCGAGCTCTGGGAGCGGGTCAGCGACCGCGAGGCACAGGCCGCTGTGGATGGTGGCGACGGCGGCGGCACGGTGGACCTGGACCCACGCGAACAAGCGGCAGTACAGGCCATGACCCTGCGCACGCTCTCCGACCCGGAAGCGCGGCCGACCACCGGGGCCGAGCTGGGGGCCGGCCCGGGCGCAGGCGCACTGGACCTGCCACCACGCGAGCCGTGAAAGAACCCGGTGCGCCCGTGCGGCGCCCCGGTTGCAACGCCCCTGGGCAGCGTGGGGCATACGAAAGTGGGCGGACATCACGCCGCCCACGAAGGGATGCATCGGGTTTCAGCGCCGATCAGCGCTGCTGGCCACCGCGGTTGTTGCCGCCGCGTTGCTGCTGTTGCTGCCCGCCTCCCTGGTTACCACCGCCACGGCTGTTCTGGCCGCCTTCGCGGCCGATGTCAGCCATGTGCTGGCGGTCCTGGCTCACCGCTTCGCCACCCTTGCGGCCGGCTTCGCGTGCTTCTTCCGAGCTGAATTCATGGGCGTTGCCTGACTCGTGCGCGGCACGTCCACCCTTGGCGGCGATCTCGCGCTGCTTGTCCTCGTCCATCGAAGCGAAACCGCGGTTGCTGGTGCCCTGGTTCTGGTTCTGGTTGGCCATGGAAAGTCTCCTTGGGTTCAGCCGCCTCATTGGCGGCAGCGACCATCTTCCAGATCCGGCGCTAGACGGCGGTGGCACGACTGCCAACGTCGCGTCATCCCGAAGGCGCTGATTCCTCATCCGGCCTCCACGAACATTCGTGCGTGCGCACAGTGGCAGGCACACGTTCAGCGGCCCAACCGCGCGTCAACGCGATGCGGAAGGTACACGCCACAGTTCGACGCAGCCTCCACACCGGTCTCACCGCGCGTACGATCGGTGTGGCTAAGGTAGAGCGGTCTGCAACAACCGGTGGTGCCATGCCCTTTAGAGCGATTGCCTATGTAAGTGAAGCCTCCCGCAACCTGACGGAACAGCGGCTGCAGGAACTTGTGGCAGAGGCGGTGCAGTTCAATGAGTCCGCCGATGTCACCGGCACATTGCTGTTCGACGGCTCGCGCTTCCTGCAGTATCTGGAGGGCCCGGAGGCCGGGATCAATGCGGCTTACGCGCGCATTCTCGCGGCCGGCAGCCACAGTGGGATCGTCGAACTGAACCGGGGCAGGGTGGGGCGCCGGCAGTTTCCGCACTGGCGGATGCGCAGCGTGCGGGTGGATGAGCTCGCGCTGGGGAAGATCGCCATATCCGACTGGACCGGCTTCGTGCGCAGCGCGTCGGCGCTGGAATCGGGCACCAGCGCCCTGGATCGACTACTGTCGGTTTCGCAATCGCAGACGGAAGCAGGCGCGGGCGGCATCATGGAACCAGACGGGCAGCTGGCACGATGATGTCGTCAGCCGCCCCGGTGGTGCCTGAGCTGCTACGCGTCGGCTGTGCGGGGTGGTCGCTGTCGCGGTCGGATCAGGAGGCGTTCGGCGCGGGCGACAGCGTACTGCAGCGCTATGCCACACGCCTGCCGATGGTGGAGGTCAATTCTTCCTTCTACCGACCGCACCAGCCCAGGACTTACGCGCGGTGGGCGGCGAGCGTTCCGGAGGGCTTCCGGTTCGCGGTGAAACTCCCGCGCGAGATCAGCCATGAGCGTCGGCTGCGTGATGCAATGCAACCGCTCGAGCGGTTCCTTGAAGGCGTGCTGGAACTGGGTGGAAAGCTCGGTCCGTTGCTGCTGCAGTTGCCGCCCAGCCTGGTGTACGACACGGTCACGGCCGAAGCCTTCCTGCGGGGCCTGCGCGCGCGCACGCAGGCCGAAGTAGCGTGCGAGCCGCGCCATCCGAGTTGGTTTACGGCGGACGTGGATGCGCTGCTGAGCGCGCATGGCGTTGCACGGGTTGCCGCAGATCCAGCACGTGTGCCGGCGGCAGCGATTCCCGGCGGTGATCGCACGTGGAGCTACTGGCGCTGGCACGGCCAGCCGCAGATCTATCGCAGTGCCTACGACGAGCCGACCCTTGCCCACCTTGCGCGGCAGCTGCTGGCCGAGGCCGACGCGCAACGACCCGCCTGGTTCGTACTGGACAATACCGCGCTGGGTCACGCCACCGGCAATGCCCTGCACCTGCAGGCGCTGCTGCAGGAGAACGAACATGCCTGAAGGCCCTTCGATCGTCCTGCTGCGCGAAGCAGCGAGCCATTTCAAGGGGCACGTGGTCCGCACCGTCTCCGGGAACAGCCGCATCGACCTGTCGCCGCTGCAGGGCCGAAGGGTCAAGGCGGTCCGCAGTTGGGGCAAGCACTTCCTGCTGGAATTCAGCCATCACACGCTGCGCATCCATCTGATGATGTTCGGCAGCTGGCGCATCGACGAGCGGAAGCCAGCCCCGGCGCGGGTATCGCTGGTGTTCGACAACGGTGAGCTGAACTTCTATGCGTGTTCCGTGCGCCTGATCGACCAGCCTCTGGACGACATCTACGATTGGCGGGCGGACGTGATGAACGATGCCTGGGATCCGAAGCTGGCCAGGCGCAAGCTGAAAACCATGCCGGACGTCCTTGCCTGCGATGCGCTTCTGGACCAGACGGTCTTCGCCGGCGTCGGCAACATCATCAAGAACGAGGTGCTGTTCCGGATAGGCGTGCATCCCGCCACCCGATTGGGCGACCTGCCGCCACGCAGGCTTACCGCGCTGATCGAGCAGGCCCGCGCCTACAGCTTCGATTTCCTGGAATGGAAGCGCTGCTTTGAGCTGAAGAAGCATTGGCAGGTGCACACGAAGAAGGTCTGTCCCGTGTGCGGTGGCCCGATCAGCAAGCTCTACATGGGGACCACGCGGCGACGCACGTTCTTCTGCCCCAATGATCAAGTGCTGTACGGGCCCTGAGGCTACCGTCCGTGGCAGCCGGGTTCCGGGGCGCGTCGATCAGGCGGCCTGCGCTGCCTTGGCGTTGCCGCCGCCCTTGGCCAGCAGGGTGAGCTTTTCGTCGGTGGCTTTCTCTTCCTCAAGCGTCTCGAGCAGCAACGGCAGGGCGTCCTTGTAGCCCAGTTGTTTGGCCAGCGCGGCGATGGTGCCGTAGGACGCAATCTCGTAATGCTCGACCTTCTGTGCGCCACCGATCAGGGCGGCATCGCGCACAGGGCCCTTGTCGATGCTGTCGATCACTTCCTTGCCTTCCTCCACCAGGCCCTCCATCGCCGCGCACTTGATGCGCTTCAGGCGAATGCCCAGGATCTCCACAACCTGGTCGATGCGCTCGATCTGGCCCTGGGTTTCTTCCAGGTGCGTTTCAAACGCCGTGGCCAGGTCCGGGTTCTCGGCCGCACGGGCCAGGCGCGGGAGGGCCTTGGTCAGCTGCTTCTCGGCGCTGTAGATGTCCGAGAGTTCGTGGATGAACAGGTCTTCCGCCGTCTTGATAGCCATACTGGGCTCCGCTGTGAATGGAGCACTCAGAGTAGGTCCCGCCCGGTTGCGATCAGGCGGGGGCCAGGTGAAGGCGGCATGTGGAGGTCCACGCGAACCGTGCGCGTGCCCTTCACGATGCGGGATCCGCCACTGCGGGTTGGCGCCGGTGCCGCCAAGCCTTCGCCATGGCTTCACAATGGCATCGCCTGGTGCCCATGCACCGGCCGGTACGGTCACTTCACGCCCGATCACGCGTGGAGACTCCCATGAGCGACGACAAGAAGAACACCGGACGCCCGGACCGGGATCGCATCAACGTCAACGAAGATTACGAGCTGCAGTACTGGACCACGGCGCTGGGCGTGTCCGCCGAGGAACTTCGTGCCGCTGTGGCGGCGGTCGGCCCCACAGCCGTTGCTGTCCGCAAGCATCTGGGAAAATAGCGCGGAGTTGCCCATGTCCCTGGTCGAGTACCGCCGCAAGCGCAGTTTTGACAAGACCAAGGAGCCCGAGCCGGGCAAGGCGCTACCGAAAGGGCAACGCGCCATTTTCGTGGTGCAGCTGCACCACGCCAGCCGCAGGCACTACGACTTCCGCCTGCAGGTGGGTGACGCGCTGAAGAGCTGGGCCGTGCCCAAGGGGCCCAGTTACGACCCGAAGGTCAAGCGCATGGCGGTGGAGGTGGAAGATCATCCTGTCGACTATGCGACCTTCGAAGGCGAAATCCCCAAAGGCCAGTACGGCGGCGGCCATGTCGCCCAGTTCGACCACGGTGTGTGGGCTACGCAGGGCGACCCGGAAGCCCAGCTCGCCAAGGGCCATCTACGATTCGAGCTGTTCGGCGCCAAGCTCAAGGGTGGATGGCATCTGGTCCGTTCAGGCAAGCCAGCGCGCCAGCCACAGTGGCTGCTGTTCAAGGACGACGATGAATTTGCGAGCGACATCGAGGCAGACGATCTGCTGGCGGATGTTGCTGTAGCGCCCCCGGTGGACCTGAAGCGTGCCGGGGCCGGAAAGACCGCGAAGAAGAAACTCACGGTCGTACCCGCCACACGCGCCCGACGAAAGAACTGGGCGAAGAAGGCCCTGGCGCTCAGCAAGGCAAGAAAGGCCGCAGCGCCGTCCGGGCCGTTTGAGCCACAGTTGGCCAAGCTGGGCGAAGCGCCGCCCCAGGGCGGGCAGTGGGTGCATGAGATCAAATGGGATGGGTACCGCATCCTTGCTACGGTGGCTGAGGGCAACGTGCAGCTGTGGTCGCGGAACGCACTGGAATGGACCGGCAAGCTCCCTGAAATACGTGACGCGATCACAGCACTGGGCCTCACCTCGGCGGCACTGGACGGTGAGCTCATCGCCGGCGCCGGCACCAGGGAGGACTTCAACCTGCTGCAGGCCACGCTCTCCGGCGAGCGGCAGGGCGTCCTGACGTATGCATTGTTCGATCTGCTGCACCTTGATGGCGTGGACGTCGCCGATGCGCCCTTGCTGGAACGCAAGGCCCTGCTGCAATCCGTGCTGGAAGGGCAGGGCAGGCCATTGGCGTTCAGTTCGCATGTACAGGGGGATGGCGACGAGGCCTATCGCCTGGCCGGTGAGCAGCACTTCGAAGGCATCATTTCCAAGCGCGCCGAGCGCAGCTACCACAGTGGCCGCAGTGAGGATTGGCGCAAGACCAAACAGCTGGCCAGCGACGAGTTTGCGGTGGTCGGATACACCACGCCGAAAGGCAGCCGCACCGGGTTCGGCTCGCTGCTGCTGGCGCGGCCAGACCCGAAACATGGCTGGCTCTACGTCGGCCGCGTCGGATCCGGGTTCTCGGACGAACTGATCGGCGAAGTCAGCAAGCGCATCGAAGGCGGCGGCAGCCGCAAGCCGACGGCGTACGTGCCCACCCAGGACACCGACCTGCGCGCCGCGACCTGGTTCCCGCCGCGTTTCGTGGTGGAGGTCTTCTATCGCGGGATTGGCGGGCAGAAGCTGTTGCGCCAGGCGTCACTGAAGGCGGTACGGGCGGACAAGGACATCGCCGATCTCGCAGATTCCGATCGCGCCGGGCCGGTCACGATCTCTGGTGGGAAGTCCGCAACGGCGCGTCCTGCGCGCGATGCGAAAACGTCACCCGCTACCGACCGCACACCGCCCGCGCTGTCGTCTCCCGGCAAGATCCTGTTTCCTGGCGATGGCTACACCAAGCAGGAGGTATGGGACTACTACGCGGCAGTGATGGAGCATCTCCTGCCCGAGGTGGTTGATCGTCCGCTGTCGATCATCCGATGTCCCAGTGGCACCGCAAAACCCTGCTTCTTCCAAAAACACCATACAGCCGGGCTGGAGTTGGTCGACGCAGTAAAGCTCAAGGAAGAAAGCGGTATAAACGCCCATTACCTGGTGGTGCGGGACGCAGCCAGCCTGCTTGAACTGGTGCAGTTCAACGCGTTGGAGTTCCACCCCTGGGGCAGCCACGCCGAAGCGCCCGACAAGGCCGACCGCGTGGTGTTCGACCTGGATCCAGGACCGGACGTACCCTTTGCCGAGGTCAAGAAAGCGGCAACCGACATCCGGAAACTGCTGGCGCAGCTGGAGCTGGAATCGTTCCTGCGTGTATCCGGTGGCAAGGGCCTGCACGTGGTCGTGCCGCTCAATCCGGGATGCGACTGGGACCTGACCAGGCGCTTTGCGAAGGGTTTCGCCGATGCGCTGGCGCAATCCGAGCCCCAGCGATTCCTGGCAACGGCCACCAAAAGCCTCCGCAACAAGCGGATCTTCGTGGACTATCTGCGCAATGGGCGCGGTGCGACGGCGGTTGCGTCCTACTCGCTGCGGGCCAGGCCGGGGGCACCGGTAGCACTGCCGATCGCCTGGGGCGATCTGACGAAACTCAAGCGCGCAGACGCGTTCACGATCAAGGACGTGCCAGCAAAGCTGAAACGGCAGCGCAAAGACCCTTGGGCCGGTATCGGGAAAGTGAAACAGAATCTTGCGCGATGGGCGCAGGCAGACCCGTAGCCCGCGCCTACGCTTCGGGCGCCTGCACGCTACCGGGCAATACATGATCGCATTCGACCAGCCGCGCGTTGCTGACCGTCTGGCGCGACGGACAAGCACCGCACACCAGCGTCGTTCCACCGGGTACCGCCCCCAACGCGTCCCCCGACAACTGCGTAATCCCGCCGCAGGTGTTGCAGCGCACGCGAATGGACCTGACGCGCTCAATACCCTGCACGCCGGAAGCGGCGTCCAGCTCCAGAACATGGAAAAGGCCGGTATTGGGCATGGGGTGCTCCCGAGTCATCTGCCCCAAGCGTAAACGATCCATGGCATTGGGCGGGGAGGCGTCCTGCATGCCGTTTGTCGGCTGGGTCCCAACTGATTCACAAAATGCACAGGATGGGAACAACTGCGGGGCGCAGGTGGCCTATCCTAGCGGCACGGAATCTGGGGGGATTCACTACAGGAGCAGTCAATGCCGATCAGGGCAGTCGCATACGTCAGCGAAGCGGGCCCCGCCGTTGCCGGTGACCCGTTGGGCCTGCGCAGCGGGAAGCTGGACGATCTGGTCGATGATGCCGCCCGCTTCAACCGAAATGCCGGCGTTACCGGAGTTCTGCTGTTCGATGGCGCCCGCTTCCTGCAGTACATGGAGGGACCCGAGGACGGCTTGAGCGTGGCGTACTCGCGAGTGGTGGGTGCTTCCAGCCACGCAGGGCTCATCGAGTTGCAGCGGGGCAGGGTGGGCAACCGGCGACTCCCGTTCTGGCCGATGCGTTGGCTGCCGACGCAACCCGAGCAGTTGAAAATTCTTGCCTGCGCGGACTGGTCGGGGTTCGCCCAGCACAGCGGTGACGAAGCGCCAACCGAGACGGCGATGGATGTCCTGGCCAGGTTGGTGGAACCCTATGCCGTGGCGGCGTGATCCACCGGCCTAGCGACCTCCATGGCGCTCGGCCCACGGAATTTCGCCGCTGCACACATGGAGGTGCCCGGTGCGCATCACGCAATACAGCCGCGCCTCCGGCTCCGCGCTGGCAGCGATATAGTCCAGTGCCTCGGCGAGCATGCGGATGAACTGCGGCTCGGGGTAGAACGCTGCCCAGGTCGGCAGCAATTCCTCCAGTTGCGCGGTCATCAGATCGATTTCCAAGTGCGTGCTCACTGCCTGATCCTCCTTCCAGGCACGTTAGCGACCACGCTGCAAGCAAGGAGTTGCGGTTCGCAGAGGCGACACAGGCGTGTTGCCCACGCAACGCTCACCTGGCCTTGACCATGGCGTTGATCGTGGCAGCGCGTGAGCATCATCTGCACGACCACGCCACCGTCGTTTCACCCGGCAAGGCGTATCAGAGAGGCCTCCCAGCTGAAGCTGCAAGGATCTCTTTCATGTCCGAACCGTTCCCGCGCGCCAGCTTATGGTCAGCTGACACCGAGTCGCACAGCTTCCGCCCCCTTGCCGGCACGACGCGCGCGGACGTGCTGGTGGTGGGCGCCGGCATGACCGGCCTGCTGACAGCGGCCCGCCTGGCCGATAGCGGCCTGGATGTGCTGGTGGTTGATGCGGGGCCCATCGGCGGGCGCAATACGGTGATGTCCACCGGCAATCTTTACGCGCCCGTCTCCCGGCTGGCCGATCTGATCTCCCGTTGGGGCGGCGACACGGCCAGCCGTGTCGTGCAGTGGCGGCAGCAGGCGCTGCGGTCCATCGAAACACTGGTTCATCGCTACCATCTGCGCTGTGGCTTCCAACGCGTGGGCATGCAGTACGGCGTGCAGGAGCGAACCCGCGAGGTCACCGCGCAGTTCGAGCGTGAGCTGCAGGCCTATCAGCGCGTCGGCCTGCAGTGCGAACACCGGCAGTCCGGACTGCCGTTCGCATTGGGCCACGCCTTCCGCGTTCCCGATCAGGCGCAGTTGGATCCTGCGGCGTTCTGCAGGCAACTGGCACGTCATCTGGCAGGTCGCGTGCGCATCCACGACTGGACCCGGATCAACCGCATCGAGGCATCCGCCGGCGTTGCGACAGCCGATGGCGCCCGCATACAGGCCAGGCAGTTCGTGCTGGCTACGCATTCGCCCGCAGGCTTCAACCTGGTGCAGGCCGAGATGGAGGTGTACCGCGAGTACGGGGTGGCGGTGCCGGTTGCCAACCTACCTGCGGCAGGCATTCACTGGATCGCCGACCGGCACCGCTCATTGCGCGGGGTGCACGGCGCTGATGGCCGCGACTGGCTTGTGCTGGTTGGCGAAACACACCGCACCGGCGAAACGCCAGCGGAGGATCCGGCCCAGCATCTGCTAGCCGACGCGCGCCGCAACTTCAACGTGCAGGGCGAGCCGCTGTGCTGGTCGGCCCAGCAATTCCGGCCCGCCGACCAGCTGCCCTACATCGGCAGCAGCGCGCACGATAATGTGTGGGTCGCTACCGGCTATGGGCCGGACGGTTTGACCTGGGCAGGCGTGGCCGCGCGCGCGATCACCGAGGGAATCATGGGCACGGCCAGCGAGATCGAGCAGCTGCTCAGCCCCATGCGTTTCACGCCGGTGCGCTCGGCATCGGGCTGGGCCCGCACCAACGCCACGGTGGCGCGGCACATGGTGGGAGATCGCCTTGCCACGGCGCCGTCGCACTCACCCAGTGAGCTCGCCCGTGGTTGCGGCGCACTGCTGGACGTGGACGGAAAGCGCACCGCGGTCTACCGCGACGAGTGCGGGCGCCTGCACATGATGTCGGCGCTCTGCCCGCACCTGAAGTGCGTTGTCCAATGGAATGGCCATGAGCGCACCTGGGACTGCCCCTGCCACGGCAGCCGCTTTTCCGCCACCGGAGCGCTGCTGGAAGGCCCTGCCAGGCAGGGCCTCACACCAGAACAGCTGTAGGCGCAGGCATCCACCTCAGGCTTCGGCGGCTGCATCCGCATCGCAGGGCATGCAGCGCTCCTTCTTGGACTTGATGTCTGCAGCGGTCTTCGCCAGTGCCTCGTAACGCTGGCGTATCTCTTCAAGATGGGCCGGCTCCATCGACTCCAGGTTCAACAACTCCTGGTTGGCGTCCTTGCTCACCCGGATCAGTTCATCCAGCTTGATGTGCAGCGCAGCGGTATCGGCGTTCTGCGTATGCTGGATCAGGAACACCATCAGGAAGGTCACGATAGTGGTTCCTGTATTCACCACCAGCTGCCACGTGTCATTGAAGTGGAAGGCCGGCCCGCTGGCAGCCCAGGTGATGATCACCCCCAGCGCTGCGACGAATGCCCCCAGGCTGCCAGACAATCGCGCCGTCGCCGCCGCGACACGGGCGAAACCGCGCCGGATCACTGGTCACCTCCCGCGGCCTCCTCATCCGTGTGGCGGTCCGGCAGTTTGACCCGCTCCCCGAGGCGCTTGGCCTGCTCGTCCGGCGTGGGCGCAGCGACGAAGGGGGAGATCGGGTCACTGGCGGGGAAGGTTTCCTGCAGCGCTTCGTCATGATTGCGGCGGTTGTGCAGCGTCGCCTGCAGCGGACTGACAGGATCGGGGCGCTGCGCCTCCGTGTCCGGATGGGGAAGGTCTTTCTGGTCGCGTTGCATGGTGCATCTCCAGGTTGATCACCACCTCGCAGGTGGCGGGCCCAGCATAGGAATGCACTGTGAGCGGCCTCATCAAGGGCGGGGCAACGTGGCGTCAATCCTTCAGGCAACGCGCGTTAACAATCAGCGTGGCGGCGCGGTCTGCGTCGGCCATGGCGTTCTGATGCGGCACGTGGTTGCGCACCCCCTCACGCCATTCACCCCGCAACAGCGAGAATGGCCTACCGGGCGCACCATGCGCGAGCCGCCCACCGATTGCAGGAATGCTGAGATGTCCAACACCCCCTATGGCGAGTCGTCATGTGCTGCCGCAGCCAGCGGCTGCATCGAAGTCCGTGGTGCGCGCGAGCACAACCTGAAGAATGTCGATGTCTCCATTCCGCGCAATGCACTGGTGGTGTTCTCCGGCGTGTCGGGATCCGGCAAGTCCTCGTTGGCCTTCGGCACGGTTTTCGCCGAGGCGCAGCGGCGCTACTTCGAATCCGTCGCACCCTATGCGCGCCGCCTGATCGACCAGGCGGGCGTGCCCGATGTGGATGCCATCGACGGGCTGCCCCCGGCGGTCGCCCTGCAGCAGCAGCGCGGCGCCAGCAATGCGCGCTCCTCGGTGGGCAGCGTGACCACGCTGTCCAGCCTGGTGCGCATGATGTTTTCGCGGGCGGGAGCCTACCCGGCCCACCAGCCCATGCTGTACGCCGAAGACTTCTCGCCCAACACCCCACAGGGCGCCTGCAGCACCTGCCATGGCCTGGGGTATGTCTACGAAGTGACTGAAGCACTGATGGTTCCGGACCCGTCGCTGAGCATCCGCGAGCGCGCCATCGCGTCCTGGCCACCGGCATGGCATGGCCAGAACCTGCGCGACATCCTGGTCACGTTGGGCTACGACATCGATGTGCCGTGGAAGAAACTGCCGAAGAAGGACCGTGAGTGGATCCTGTTCACCGAGGAGACGCCCACCGTGCCGGTCTATGCCGGCTTCACGCCGGCCGAGACCCGTACCGCACTCAAGCGCAAGCAGGAGCCCAGCTACATGGGCACCTATACCGGCGCGCGCCGTTACGTGCTGCACACCTTTGCCAACACCCAGAGCGCCTTGATGCGCAAGCGTGTTTCGCGCTACATGGAAGGCAAGCTGTGCCCCGCCTGCCACGGAAAGCGCCTGAAGCCGGAGGCGCTTTCGGTCACCTTTGCCGGTGTGGATATCGGCGAGTTCATGCGGCTGCCATTGGACCAGCTGGCGGCGTTGCTCGAGCCCATCGCGCGGGGCGACTTCAGTGCACACAGCCACGGCGCGCGTTCCAGCAGGCGTGCAACGCCCCGCGATCGCGCCAAGCGGGCAGCAAGTGGCCGCGCGACCCACGAAGGCGCACCCGACGTGCGCCTGACCTCAGCCTTGTCTGAGGAAAAGCGCCTGGCGGCACAACGCCTGGCGGGCGGGGTCATGGCGCGTGTACGGCAACTGCGCGAGCTCGGCCTGGGCTATCTATCACTTGATCGCGCCACGCCCACGCTGTCGGCCGGCGAACTGCAGCGCCTGCGGCTGGCCACGCAGCTCAGCTCGTTGCTGTTTGGCGTGCTGTACGTGCTCGACGAACCCTCGGCCGGCCTGCATCCGGCCGACAGCCAGGCGCTGTACGACGCACTGGAACGGCTGCGCGACGGCGGTAACTCGGTGTTCGTTGTTGAACATGATCTGGAGCTGATGCGCCGCGCGCAGTGGCTGGTCGATGTGGGCCCGCAGGCAGGGGAGCATGGCGGACGCGTTCTCTACAGTGGCGAGCCCGATGGCCTGCGCGACGTTCAGGATTCGCGCACGGCGCAGTACCTGTTCGACCAGGTGCCTGCGCCCGCCAGCCGGCAGCGCAGTGTCATCAGCTGGCTGGAGCTGAAGGGTATCCATCGCCATAACCTGCAGGGGGTGGACGCGCAGGTGCCGCTGGGGCTTCTGACCGCAGTGACCGGTGTTTCCGGATCGGGCAAGTCCAGCCTGATGGCACAAGCGCTGCCCGAGCTGATACTGCTGCACCTGGGGCATGAGCCGGTGGACGACAGCGCCGACAGCACGGCCGCGGATGGGCCGACCGTGATCGAAGCCACGCGGGGCCAGCTGGCCGGCGACGTGGACGCCATCCAACGCGTGGTGCAGGTAGACCAGAAGCCCATCGGCCGCACGCCACGATCCAATCTGGCCACCTACACCGGCCTGTTCGATCACGTGCGCAAGCTCTTCGCCGCGACACCCGACGCGCGCCGCCGCCGATTCGACGCGGGCCGCTTTTCGTTCAACGTGGCCAAGGGCCGATGCGAAACCTGCGAAGGCGAGGGCTTCGTCAGCGTCGAACTTCTGTTCATGCCGAGCGTCTATGCGCCGTGCCCCACCTGCCATGGCGCCCGCTACAACGAGGCCACCCTGAAGGTGCTGTGGAATGGTCGCACCATCGCCGAGGTCCTGCAGATGACGGTGGACCAGGCGCAGGCGTTCTTCGCCGAAGAAGACGCCATTGCCCGCCCGCTGCAGTTGCTGCAGGAAATCGGTCTGGGCTACCTGCGGCTGGGCCAGCCGGCCACCGAGCTTTCAGGCGGTGAGGCACAGCGCATCAAGCTGGCGACCGAGCTGCAGCGCAGCCAGCGCGGACGCACGCTGTATGTGCTGGATGAGCCCACCACCGGCCTTCATGCATCGGACGCGGACAGGTTGCTGGCGCAGCTGCAACGGCTGGTGGAGGCTGGCAACACCGTGGTGATGATCGAGCACGATATGCGTTCTGTCGCACAGGCGGACTGGGTGATTGATGTCGGGCCAAGTGCAGGCGGCGCGGGTGGCACCATCGTGGCGAAGGGCACGCCGCAACAGGTGGCCCGCGCCAAGGGAAGCAGGACTGCGCCGTTCCTTGCGCGCGAGCTGGGGCAGGCCAGCTGACGCCATCTCATCTGGGGCTGGACGCATTCTGTTGTACTGTGGGAGTACTCGCAGCGCCCATCAGCGAGAGGATGGTCAGGTGAACGCTTCCATGCTCCCAAGAATCGTCGGCTTCGATGTCCCGTTGTTGCATGAGCGTGTAGACGCATCCACCGACGAAGCCATCACCGCGCTGCTGGATCTGGCGCCGGGCGCTCGCTGGACAGAGATGTTCCTCATCAAGTGCAGGGCACTGGCGTCCCAGCTCCAGCTGGCGGATGTTCGCATTGAAGGCGCCAGGATCTACTTCTACGGATCCATCAGCGATTCTCGTGGACTTGCCGACGCGGTGATGTCCATTGTCCACGTACTGAATGATGAGTTGATGCGCGAGCGGAATCACGCAGCCAGCCGCGCCTAGGCGCAGCCAAGCAGGGACCAGCACCGATCGGCAATCTCCGCTGCGCCAGGATGGCCGCGCAGGCTCGATCGCTTCGCAAGCCTGCCCTGCAGATCGTCGATCCATGCCGACCGGGTGCCATGCGGATCTCTCACATAGATATCGCAGGCAAGCCGGATAACGGGCGCCACTTCATATCGGAAGCTCATCGCGGGCAGGGCGCCCAGGTTGAACGCGATTTTCCAGTGGGCCAGCTCGCGCTCGACGTCGACAACGTGCTTGCTTCTTCCATGGATCATGGCGTTACCCCTTTTCGAAACTCCACTGTACACGCTTGTTGCTGCGGGCCTGTTCATGACCCTTGTTCATATGGGACGCGTCCCCGTACGTTCCCGTAACGGCGACACGCCCACAGTCAATCGGCAGCAGACTTGCTGCGGCGGAGAATCGAAATGAACAGCGTCCCCGAACAGAACAGGAATGACCGCTCCAACGCGTCCGCTGAAGCAGAACAGCCTGCACAGCAGGGGCAGGGCGAGGGGGGCGAACCCGGCGGAGAGGAGCCCGGCAAGCAAGGACAGCAACAGCAGCAGGACAACAAGGATCGCGAGAGCCCGAAGCCAGCGGATGAAAAGAAGGGCGGTCTCGGCGGCGATACCCGCCGCTGAGGAACAGGAGGAGCCGCGCGCCGCGCGGCTGCTTCCGCAGCAGACAGGGAGCGTGCATGTCCGCACAAAGCCAGGCGATCAGCCTGATGACCAAGATCATGTACCAGTGTCGCCCGGAGAAAATCACAACAATGGCGCAATGCCGTTGCTGCCACGCGCCCAGCCCTGGCGGGATGGAGTGCGCACGGTGCCTGACCGGCAGGCTCGGCGATACGATTCACAATCGTGGTGCAGCGTTCGGCTGGCTGGAATCGTTCCGCAGGGTCCAGCAGGACGAAGCACACGTATTCGAATGCGCAAAGCGCACCGATGCGGCATCTCCCTAGGCGTCGCATCCGGACCTGACATCGCGCAGGCGTATGCTCGAGTCATTCAGGAGCAATGCGATGACTTTTCCGATCTGCATCTACGATAGAACGGGCACAGGGCTCCGGCTGCCTGCGGGATGGTGGATCGACCTTCAGTCCGATCTGCCTGCACTGGTGAAGGGTCCCACGCGCATCGACCTTCCGCGATCCTCAAAAGACGAGCATCCACGATTGGATCCTGAGGTTCTCAGGGATCTCTTCCGGCGCATTGGAGGCTCTCAGTGGTCAGGTTGAATCCAGCCCATTCCCTGGGAGTGCGCTGGCTGTTCTTTCGCCTTCGCAACGGGCAGTCCATCAGCCCCGCCAGGTTGATGTCTGTCTGGTCCGAGGCGGCGGAATCCAACGACTGCGCCGTGCGCCGTGAAATC
Source organism: Stenotrophomonas sp. GD03877 (assembly GCF_029840555.1). Lineage (NCBI taxonomy): Bacteria > Pseudomonadati > Pseudomonadota > Gammaproteobacteria > Lysobacterales > Lysobacteraceae > Stenotrophomonas > Stenotrophomonas sp. GD03877. The sequence continues at coordinate 180,945 of NZ_JAOCCT010000004.1, forward strand.
ATCGACGGCGCCGGCTACGTCTACGCCTTGTATGCGCCCAACAGCCTGCTTTCACCCAGGCGCGTGGAGCTGCGCATGAGAGCGCTGCTGGAGGAGGCCGGCTACGCCTTCACGATGGGCAGCCTGGCGGGCCGGCACCCGGGCGACGGTTGAGGCGCGTAGCTGGCGCTGCGTCCGCAAGCGCCCGGAACGCGCTCGTCATTCCGGAGTGTCTGGTTCCAGAGGTTCGTCAGGCTTTGGATCAAAGAGCGCCAGCATCCGTTCACGGCGGCATTGTTCGAGCCAGTGGTGCCATATCTCCACCTCGTCCATCAGCCCCGTGGCACCGCATGCGGGGCACGTGAGCGTCGTGCCCAATGGGCTTGTCTGAATGCCGGCGTTCTCGCTCATTGACGAGCGCAGGCCGCAACTCTTGCAGGTAGATCGCAACTGATCGAGGCGAACGATGGCGCCATTGCGCGCAAGAAGGGGCTGGATCGCATGGATCCGGAAGGCATTGGGAGGGTGCATGGCCGTGTCGTCTTGGGCTGGACACGGGAGCAAAGGATTCTGCGCCGGAGAAGAGCCGTGAGGGCGCAGTGTCCTCCGTTGGAGGTTAACCCTTCATCAAAGTGCGGAGCACGCTCCATCGTTGGCCTGAAATCCTACGCCCGCAATCGTGCACTGACGCGGCACCCGGCGCTTCTCCGGTGCCAGCCCTGCTTCTGGGAAGGAAGGGCTCTGCCATCACAACAGAGCCCCGGTCACTCACTTTTCCTGCAGGAACGCCAGCAGATCCTGGTTGACCTTGTCCTTGTGGGTGTCGGTCAGGCCGTGCGGCGCACCCGGGTAGACAATCAGCCTGGCGCCCTTGATGAGCCTTGCCGATTGGCGGCCTGAGATATCGATCGGCACGATCTGGTCGTCGTCGCCGTGGATGACCAGGGTGGGCACATCAAACTTCTTCAGGTCCGCGCGGAAATCGGTGGCGGAGAACGCAGCGATCGAATCGTAGGTGTTCTTGTGGCCGCCCTGCATGCCCTGCGCCCACCACGCATCGATCAACCCCTGCGACACCTTCGCGCCCGGGCGGTTGAAGCCATAGAACGGGCCCGACGGAATGTCCTTGTACAGCTGCGCGCGGTTATCCATCTGCGCCTTGCGGATGCCATCGAACACTTCAATCGGCAGGCCGTTCGGGTTGTCGGCGGTCTTCAGCATGAACGGCGGTACCGAGCTGATCAGCACGGCCTTCTTCACCCGCCCCGTGCCATGCCGGCCAATGTAGCGCGCCACTTCGCCACCACCGGTGGAGAAGCCCACCAGGGTGACATCGTGCAGGTCCAGCGTATTGATCACCGTGGCCAGGTCATCGGCGTAGTGATCCATGTCGTTGCCGTCCCACGGCTGGCTGGAACGCCCGTGGCCGCGACGGTCATGCGCGATGACACGGTAGCCATGATCGGCCAGGAAGATCATCTGGGATTCCCAGCTGTCCGAGTTCAACGGCCAGCCGTGGCTGAAGGTCACGACCGGGCCGTCCTTCGGGCCCCAGTCCTTGTAGTACAGCTGCACGCCATCGGCGGTGGTGATGTAGCTGGCGGTGCGCGCGATGCTGGTGACTGCCGCCGGCGTGGCCGGTTCGGCGGCCTGCGCGGACAGGCTGGCCTGGACCGAGAGGGCGAGGGCGGCAACGGCCAGGGCACGGGTGAAGGTGTTCATGCGGGGAACTCTCATGGGTGGGTGGTGAGACGTACTTTGCGCCTGCAATCAGGCGTTCGGGTGATGAACTGTCCGGATTTCTTGATAGATCGTCTTGCACGGATGTGCGCGAACGGACCACTCGCCATCGACTGTTGACAGGGTAGAACGACCGTTCTACCTTGCAGCCATGAGCAAGGCCACCGCCGACACCCACCAGAAGATCCTGGCCACGGCCGAGGCGCTGATCTACCAGAACGGGATCCACGCCACCGGCATGGACCTGCTGGTGAAAACCTCCGGCGTGGCGCGGAAGAGCATTTACCGCCACTTCGAGAACAAGGACGACGTGGCCGCTGCCGCGCTGAGTGCGCGCGATGTGCGCTGGCTGGCCTGGTTCCGGCAGGAGTGCGACAAGGCTGATACCCCGGAAGCACGCATCCTCGGCATGTTCACCGTGCTCAAGGGTTGGTTCCAGTCCGAGGGCTATCGTGGTTGTGCGTTCATCAATACCGCGGGCGAGGTCGGCGACCCTGCCGATCCGATCCGGGAGATCGCGCGGAATCACAAGCAGAAGTTGCTCGATTACACGCTGGAACTTACCGAACAACTGGATGTGGAGCAGCCGGCGGACCTAGCCCGTCAGCTGCTGGTCCTGATGGAAGGCGCCATCACCCTGTCGCGCGTGATGGGTGATTACGACGCCGCAGACACCGCGAAGGATGTCGCGAAGCTGTTGTTGGAACAGGCCAAGCGTTAGCGCCTGGGTACGCCAGATCCTTTGAAGCAACCCGTGTATCCATTTCGATTGGAGGTCTCCCCGTGTCCGCAGAACAACCCCGTCCGCCGCTTCCTCCGTTCACCCTTGAATCGGCCACCCAGAAAGTGCGTCTTGCCGAGGATGGCTGGAATTCCCGCGATGCCGACAAGGTGTCGCTTGCCTATTCGCTCGACACCCAGTGGCGTAACCGCGCCGAGTTCACCAACGGCCGGGAAGAAGCCCGGCAGTTCCTGGCACGCAAATGGAACAAGGAGCTCGAGTACCGCCTGATCAAGGAGCTCTGGGCATTTACCGAGAACCGCATTGCGGTCCGCTACGCGTACGAATGGCACGACGACTCCGGCAACTGGTTCCGTTCCTATGGCAATGAAAACTGGGAATTCGGAGAGGATGGCCTGATGCAGCGCCGCTTCTCGTGCATCAACGACATGCCGATCAAGGAAAGCGACCGCAAGTTCCATTGGCCGCTGGGGCCTCGCCCGGATGATCACCCGGGGTTGTCGGAGCTGGGTATGTGATTCCCGCTGAGGCGCCAGGAGAAGCGCGCTCGGGTACGATGGGGTGGCCGGCGTCTGCGCCGGCCGGGGGAAGGGGATGCAATGGACATGCAGGCAGGGGGCGGATTCGATCCGCCGGCAAAGACCGATTCGCAGGAACTGACATTCCACTGGCTCTACCAGCGGGTGCAGGGACTGGTTGAGCACAGCATCTACCCCAAGGCGGGCAGGGTGGAGACGTGGGCGTTTCGCATCGGCGTGGGTGCGGCGATCATCGGCATTCTCATGGGTCAGCTTCCGGATCGATGGCTGCCTCTTGGCGTAGTGCTCCAGGTGGTTGTTGCCTGCCTGGCAATCGAAATAGGAGGGTTCATTGTCGGTGGCGTACTGGCCGCCCGCAGGGGCATTCGCCAGTTCAGACAGCCGCGGCTCTCGCACGCCCGGGAGATGGATGAAGACTTCGCTCACTGGCAAGCGGTGGTGACCGAGCTTCGCGGATTCCCGCGCGTCCAGCGCGAGCGGCGACTCAAGTTCGTCAGCACCTTGCGCACAAACATGATTGAGCGCATGGGCATGATGTATGGCGGCCTGCAGCGGCTGGGACCATTCCCGCTGTTGATTGCCCTCTACCTGCAGTTCCGCGGATGGAAATGGGGCGACTGGGCGGGCGCTTTCGATGTTGGCCCGCTGGGTGCACTACTGATCTTCGCCATGGTGCTGCTGTACCTGCTGGGCTGGATGCTGATCGGCCTTCGCACCAGGCTTGATACCTACGTTGCCTTGTTGGAGGGCTCCATCCACGAACCCGAGCCCTCCCAGCAAACGCCTTTGTAGCGTCGGGCCATCATGTTCCTCATGCTGAGGGACAAACAGGACTGTGAGTCATCCAGTGAGGCATACGCATGGCTCAAGAGTGCCGCGCTGTGGCTGGATGCAGCCGATTTCTTCGGGCTTGCTGCATCATGTTCGTACATTTCGCCGACTTCACAGGCCTGTACCCCGCAGATGGGCATAGTAGCCCTTCGGTAGTATGAGCGCGTCCATCCAGCCACGGGGTTTCCCCGAACGCCAGGAGGTCACTGTGCCAAGTTGTGATGAAGGAATGAAGTTGACGCGTCGCCAGGTGATCGCCGGCGGCGTCACGACCGTGGCGATGTCCGCCGCACCGGGGGCGTCATCGCTCGCCGCCGAACTGGCGGCCCCCCCCGCCGCCCAGCCCGCCCGTCATCAGCACGGTGGCCTTGACCGTCAACGGCGAGCGGCGGGAACTTGAACTGGACACCCGGACCACGCTGCTCGATGCCCTGCGCGAACATCTGAAGCTGACCGGCACCAAGAAGGGCTGCGACCACGGTCAATGCGGTGCCTGTACCGTGCTGGTCAACGGTGAGCGCATCAATGCCTGCCTCAGCCTGGCGGTGCAGCACCAGGGCGATGCCATCACCACCATCGAAGGCCTCGGAACTCCCGATGACCTGCATCCGATGCAGGCCGCTTTCATCAAGCATGATGGCTACCAGTGCGGGTATTGCACGCCGGGGCAGATCTGTTCGGCGGTGGCGGTACTGGACGAGATCAAGCGGGGTGTGCCCAGCCATGTGCAGGCGGATGTCAGCGCACGGCCCCAGGCCACCAACATGGAAATGCGCGAACGCATGAGCGGCAACCTCTGCCGCTGTGGCGCCTATTCCAACATTGCCGAGGCGATGGCAGAGGTCGCTGGCGTCACCTCTGCAGGGAGGCGCTCATGAGGGCCTTCAGTTACGAGCGCGCGAAATCCCCGGCCGAGGCCGCCAGGGCCGTCGCCGGTACCGAGGGCGCGAAGTTCCTGGCCGGAGGGACCAACCTGCTGGACCTGATGAAGCTGGAGGTCGAGACGCCAGCGCACCTGGTCGATGTGCAGGACATCGGCCTGGACAGGATCGAACCCACCGACGAGGGCGGCCTACGCATCGGCACGCTGGTCACCAATACCGCGCTGGCCTCGCATGAGCGCGTGCGCCGCGACTACGCGGTGCTGACCCGCGCGATCGTGGCAGGCGCCTCCGGGCAGTTGCGCAACAAAGCCACCACCGGCGGCAACCTGCTGCAGCGCACGCGCTGCCCGTATTTCTACGACCCCAATCTGCCCTGCAACAAGCGCCTGCCCGGGTCCGGCTGCGGCGCACTCGAGGGGTTCTCCCGGCAGATGGGCGTGATCGGCACCTCGGACAGCTGCATCGCGACCTATCCGGGCGACATGGCGGTGGCCCTGCGGGTGCTGGACGCCTCGATCCAGACCGTCAGGGGGGACGGCAGTACGCGCAGCATCCCGATTGCCGATTTCCATCGTTCGCCCGGCGACAGGCCGCAGCAGGACAACGTGCTGCAGCGCGGTGAGCTGATCACCCACGTCACGCTGCCGGAACCTCTGGGCGGTCGGCACGTGTACCACAAGGTACGGGACCGCGCGTCCTATGCGTTCGCACTGGTGTCGGTCGCCGCGGTCGTGCAGCGTGACGGCTCGGCGCGGTTCGCCTTCGGTGGGGTCGCGCCGAAGCCGTGGCGCGTCGAGGCAGCCGAACCCCTGCTGCGCGACGGCGTGAAGGCCGCGACCCGGCAGGTGTTCGCCGGTGCCCGTCCGACGCCGGAGAACGCGTTCAAGATCGCGCTCGCAGAGCGCACCCTCGCAGCGGTGCTGGTGGAAGGAGAGCGCTGATGCCCCTTGAATTCAACGCCCCCGCCGGCGACAACCTGTTCGACAAGGCCAAGGTCGTCGGCAAGTCGACGCCGCGCATCGACGGTCCACGCAAGACCACCGGCACCGCCCCCTATGCCTACGAGCGCCATGACGTGGCGCCGAACCAGGCCTACGGCTACATCGTCGGCGCGGGCATCGGCAAAGGGCGCATCATTTCGATGGATGCCTCCCGCGCGCGTGCCGCGTCCGGCGTACTGGCGGTCATCACCGCACCGGAAACCAAGCCGGTCGGCACATCGAACTGGAACAATGCACCGCTGTTCGGCGGACCCGACGTGGCCCACTACCACCAGGCCATCGCCTGCGTGGTGGCAGAGACCTTCGAGCAGGCCCGCGCCGCCGCAGCGCTGATCCGCACCCGCTACGAGCGTAGCAAGGGCCGCTTCGATTTCCCGGCCCTGGCACCGTCCGCGCCGCTGGCAAAGGGGCGTGACGGCAAGCCCGACCGGCAGGCGTTGGGCGATTTCGACACCGCCTACGCGAGCGCCGCGGTCAAGCTCGACGAGACTTATCACACCTCCGACGAAAGTCATTCGATGATGGAGCCGCACGCCACCATCGCCGCCTGGGAGGGTGACACGCTCACGTTGTGGACGGCGAACCAGATGATCGACTGGGCCAGGCAGGGCATGGCGGCGATCCTCGGCATCGATCCTGCCAAGGTGCGCGTGGACTCGCCCTATATCGGCGGCGGCTTCGGCGGCAAGCTGTTCATCCGGGCCGACGCGGTGCTGGCCGCGTTGGCGGCCAAGCAGGTCGGGCGACCGGTGAAGATCGCGCTGCAACGCCCGTTGATGCCCAACAACACCACGCACCGGCACGCCACCCTCCAGCGCGTGCGGATCGGCTGCGGAAAGGATGGCCGGATCTCCGCCATCGCCCACGAGAACTGGTCGGGCAACATCAACGGCGAGGACGGCGAAAACGGCACCCTGCAGACGCCCAAGCTCTATGCGGGCGCCAACCGCCTGGTGGCCAACTACATCGCCACGCTCGACATGCCCGAAGGCAATGCGATGCGCGCACCGGGCGAAGCACCGGGCCACATGGCGCTGGAAGTGGCGATGGATGAAATGGCCGAGAAGCTGGGCCTCGACCCGATCGCGTTCCGCATCCTCAACGAGCCCGAGGTGCTACCCGGCGATCCGTCCAAGAAGTTCTCCGACCGCAACCTGGTACGCTGCCTGCGCGAAGGCGCGGAGCGCTTCAACTGGAACAAGCGCAACCCCAGGCCGGCGCAGGTCAGGGAAGGGGACTGGCTGGTCGGCATGGGCGTGTCTGCGGGCTATCGCGGCGCACCGACGATGAAGTCGGCGGCGCGGGTCCGGCTTGACGGCCAGGGCGGGGTGATTGTCGAGACCGACATGACCGACATCGGCACCGGCTCCTACACGATCATCGCGCAGACGGCAGCCGAGACCATGGGCGTGCCGCTGGACCGGGTCCAGGTGACCCTCGGCGACTCCCGTCATCCCGCCTCCGCCGGTTCCGGCGGCCAGTGGGGCGCGGCAAGCTCCACCGCAGGCGTGTACGCGGCGTGCGTCAGCCTGCGCCGCAAGGTGGGCGAGAAACTGGGCTTCGACGGCGACACCGCAGACTTCGCCAATGGCCACATCCAGGCGGGTGGGCGGACGATCAAGCTGGCGGAGGCGGGCACACTGTCGGCGGAGGACGGCATTGCCTTCGGCGACTTCAAGCAGGGCTACGACGTCGGCACCTATGCAGGGCATTTCTGCGAGGTCGCCGTGCATGCCTACACGGGAGAGACGCGCATCCGCCGCATGCTTGCCGTATGCGATGGCGGCCGGATCCTTAATCCGCTGTCTGCACGCAGCCAGGTCATCGGCGGGATGGTGATGGGTGCGGGCGCGACCCTGATGGAGGAGCTGGTGGTCGACAAACGGCTGGGCTTGTTCATCAACCACGACCTGGCCGGCTACGAGGTTCCCGTGCATGCCGACATCCCGTACCAGGAAGTGGTCTTCCTCGACACGCTGGATCCGGTGATCTCGCCGATGAAGGCCAAGGGTGTGGGTGAACTGGGCATCTGTGGGGTCGGCGCCGCGATCGCCAATGCGGTCTACAACGCAACCGGCGTGCGCGTGCGCAACTATCCCATCACCCTGGACAAGCTGCTGCCCGGCTTGCCCGACGTGGGCTGACCCCTGCGCATGGATCGTCCCGCAGCCTCGACCACTCTGGCGGCCTCCGCCGCGGGCGGAGGGGAGCCCGGCGATCTTGCCGAGCACCTGTCGGCAGCGCCGGGTTTCCTCGCCGAAGGCAGCCCGCGCGGCGTCCTCGAGTCGGCCTTGACGCGCGTGCGCGCGGGGGAGCAGGCCGTGCTCGCGCTGGTGTTGGAAACCGATGGCTCCACTTACGCCGGTGCCGGTGACATGGTGCTGTTCTGCAACGGCAGCCAGGTCGGCTGGCTCAGCGGCGGGTGCCTGGAGCCCGAGCTCGCGCGACGCGCGGAGCAGGTGAGCGCGGCAGGGCGGGTCGACTGGATCGAGATCGACACCCGCAGTGACGACGACCTGTTGAGTGGGTCCGCGCTCGGGTGCCGCGGCCGGCTGCGGATTGCGCTCCTGCCATTGCGTGCCATGGCCGGCATCGACGACGTCATCGAGGTCTGGCTGCGCGAGGGCGTGTCACTCCAGCGCGACCTTCGTACGTCGGGCCAGGTCGTCTTCCGCGCCGGCCATCGCGAGCAGGCATGGCAGCTGCATCCGATGGAGGGGGCGCAATCCTTTGGCGAGGGCGCATGGAGGTTGCCGTTGCCCCGCCTTCCGCGGGCCCTGGTGTTGGGGGGCGGTCCCGAAACGCCCTTCCTGGTTCCGTTGCTGCGGGGCCTGGGGTGGCGGGTCAGCGTGGCCGAACGACGAGCGCGCTGGGCCTCAGCCGGGCAGTGCGCGGATGCGCATCTTCAGACCAGCCCGGCCGAGGCCCTTCATGGCGACCCGTGCGACGCGGCACTGGTGATGCATCACGATTTCGAACTGGACCGGGAGGCGCTGGTGGCCCTGGCTGATACCAAAGTTGCGTTCATTGGACTGCTGGGTCCGCGGCGAAGGCGCGAGGACCTGTTCAAGCTGCTGACACCGGATCAGCGCCACCGCCTTTCCCCGAGACTTCGATCACCGGTCGGCCTGAACATCGGCGGCCGAGGGCCCGAGGCGATTTCGCTCAGCATCGCCGCGCAGCTGCAGCAATGGCGAAGCGCGCACGGCAGGTGACTGACGCGCATGCGGTCGTCGTGCTGGCTGCCGGCGGGAGCACCCGACTTGGCCAGCCCAAGCAGCTTCTGACCCGGCAGGGCGAGACCCTGGTACATCGCGTGGTGCGGTTGGCGCGCGAGCTCGCGCCAGCGCAGGTGCTGGTCGTGGTGGGCGCGAACGCACAGGCCGTGACATCCAGTATTGCCGGGCTGGACGCCATTCCGGTAACCAACCCCCACTGGGAACGCGGCTTGGCGAGCAGCCTGCAGGTTGCCGGCGCACACCTGCTGCCCACGGTGACTGCGGTGATGGTCGTGGCATGCGACCAGCCCGCAATCGAGCGCTCCCATCTGCAGGCGCTGCTTTCGGGTGCCCGCGCCGCAGCGTCAACGTGCGCGGGCACCCGCCACGGAAATGTGCTTGGCGTTCCCGCAGTAGTGCCGCGTGCATGGTTCAACTCTGCGGGTGCAACCGGTGACCGCGGCTTCGGAGCGCGTCTGCGGCAACTTCCTGTCGATACGGTGCATGTCCTGCAGGCACCGGAACTGGGCCTGGATATCGATACGCCAGAAGATCTTGCGCGTGCGCGCGATGCGGGCTGGATCGATGCCGGGAGGTGACTCGCATGATCACTAGGCCAATGCCTGTCGCGCAGGTGACGAGCGGCAGAGCTGGAGCCCGAACCCTCGCTGCCCGCAGCCCTGTAGAGTCGAGCCATGCTCGACTACGGCACGCCACATCGCGCCCCATCAGGCGCATCACCAGCAAGAATCTGCAGCAGCCGATCCAACAGAACAGGTTCCGGCACGCCAGCCAGTACCTGCTCCAGGTAATCCAACGGCTCCACCTGCCATTGGAGGAGCGCCCGCAACCGCACAACGGCGGGCGCCCGCTGCTTCGCGTCCAGTGAGGCCTGCAACAGCAGATGGTGCGAGCGCCTCTCCAGCAAGAGCACCGGAACGCCGTTGCAGCGAATCTGGAAAGCGACATCCCGTTGCCGTTCAACGAACTGGAAGCCCTGCCGAGGCCGAGCCTCCACGAACTGCACCGCTTGGCGGCGCAACTGCAGAAAGCGATCGCCGGGGATGCTGTGGAAACCGATAGGCGAGGGCTTGGGCGGTGCCAGCCACTGCGTCTGTGCCGCAACCACCACCACAAGACAGAGCGCGTTGGCCGCCCAGCGGCACCACCCCACTCAGCCCTCCGGATGCAGTCGGGTACTGGCGTGTGCGGTAAGGCCGATTCCGGCCATGATCAGCCCCTCCATCACGCGCGGGCCGACGTACTGCTCCAGCTCGCCATTTTCGCGGGCGCGCTGCGCGGCCAGCAGAATCTCCAGCACCACGCGAAGCCCGGCCAAGGAGCAGTCGGTATCCGCCAAGGCGATGCGTCGGCCGGGCATCTGATGGCGTTCCGGCCACGGCTGACCATCGGAGGCGGCGCCCGAGCCGATGCTGTGCAGCAGGGCGATGAGGGTGTTCGGGTCCAACGCGGGGCCGTTGGCGGGCGCATCGTGGATCGAGTGCGGGGCAGGGGAGTGGGGCTTGGTCATGGCAGGGCTCCTTGCGTGCATGCAGAAGCCGCCACCGATAAAGGTGGCGGGCGGTGCGAGGTTCGAAACCCGGTCTACGCTAAACCGGCAGGCACAAGGCCTCCACGCACCGCCCGCCATAGTCGGCCGACGGATTGCCAGCCGGCACCACCTGAGGGGTGATGCCGGCTGGCAAGCGTTTACTTCAGCGTAGAACCGGGGTTTCGAATCCCGGCCACCCGTTTCCGGTGGCACGCAAAGGAATACGCCCGGTTGTGCGCGATGCCAATGCAGTACGGCTGATGCCGTCACCACATTCAACATTTTCAGAATCGTTGTATACGGCTCAATGGGGCCGGAGCCTTGCACTGCAAGGCTATCGGCGATGGTGGTGGTGCAAGCCTAGCGAGTGTCGGCATCCGCCCGGCGAGGCCGCGAGCGAGGCGAATGCGACAGGATTGCCAAGGGCCGCCAGGCGTCAGTAACCCTTCAACGCAACCTTGGCCCGCTCCAGCCATGTGGCATTGTGGCTCCGTGCGTGGCGCGACCAGTGCTGCGCATCGTCGATGATGCCGGCGAACAGGCTGCGGGCTTGCTCGCGGTCGTCGGGTTGCGACTGTGCCATCAGCCATTCGGCATACAGACAGCGGGCGGCCGCGTCATTTCCGCACTCCACCGCGCGCTCGAACGCGGCACGGGTGCCGGACGCTTGGGCAGCCGCCAGTGCCTGCGCGTAAAGCAGGGTTTGTTCCGGCTTGCGGCGCACATCCGGGTGGCGGGCGAACAGGCCGTCCAGCGTCTCAACCGCAAGCGCAGCGCGCCCGGACTCGAGGCGGGCACGGGCAAGGCCGGTCAGGATGTAGGGATCGTCGCCCAGCGGCGAGCTGGCTGCCTGCTCAAGCAGGGTTCTGGCTTCCTCGGCCTGGCCGTCATCCAGCAGCGTCATGCCCAGGCGAACCCGATTCTGCACGGTCGGCGTGCGCGCCAGTTCGGTACGGGCGTTGCGAAGGTCCTGGCCCGGGTCCATGAGCTGCTTGGCGGAACGGACGACCTGCCGGGCGCCGCGCGAATGGCGGACTTCCGGGAAGTAGATCGCCAGGAAGTAGACGACGCTGCCGAGCAAAGGGAACGAGAAGAGCAGGATGAGCCAGTAGAGGCTCTGGCCCGAGCGGATGGCGTGCACCGCGAAGTAGATGGCTGCCAGTACGTGGAGTCCGATTCCGATGTAGGGCATGTGTGCCGCCTCGTCCTTGTGAGGGCTGGAACTATAGTGGGGGTGGGGTGGGGCGCCAATGGGGTGCGGTGATCGAGTGTGACGCGTCACGTTAATTGGGTTGGGTTCTGCGAGGTGGATCGCTGCATGTCACTATGTGGCGGGGCTGCATTGATGGAGGGGGATACATGGAACGTACGCAGAAGACGCTAACGATGGCTGATGTTGCTGGATGGGGTTCGGCGCTCGTCACGTTCGGATTGATTCAAGGGGCCTTCTATCTGAAGGCGTATTGGGGGCACTTCGGTCTGGACCCCTTTCAATTTGTTGCGGTGAGTGAGCTTGCGCTGGCAGGGCTTGCTGGGATCGGCATGGTGTTGTTCTTCATACTGATTGCGCTGCTGTTTGGAGGGTGGGTCGAGGGGAAGGTGACAGCGACGCCGTCCCAAGCCAATCTGCTGATGTGGCTGACCCTGGCTCTTTGTCTTGTTGGAATGGGCGCCTTGCTTTGGTGGTCCAATGCCTGGCCCGTTTTGATAGGTGTGGCGCTGACGGGCATATGTGCAATGGCAGTACGCCTGTCCCCAGTGTTGCCGGCCGCCGTGAAGAACTCGCCGTGGCTGGTCTATGCGCTCGTGATGATTGTCTATGTCCCGATCTCGTCAAGCTGGCTTGGCTTTGAGCGCGCCAAGACGACTACTTCTGGCAGCAGCGAGTACTCGGTCAGTGTGACCATTGATGAGAAGGTCCAAGGCAGCCTGGGCCTAGTGGGGCGTTTGGGTGATAGCTATGTGCTTTGGGACCCGGTACAGAAAGCTGCAGTTCTTGTACCAGTGGACGACGTGAGTAGCCTGGAGATTGCACAAAAACCGGTTCGGCCTGCAAAGCCAGTTGAGTCGCGCTAAGGGCTCGCTATCGAGGGTAGGCGGCAGGGCGATCGCCACTTGGGGGACATCTGACCAAGTCAGCTTTGGCACCGGATGCCCGCGAAAGCCATAATTGGGTCTTTCCACCCGAGACCGGCACGGATGCAACTGCATGAAATGTGGCGAAAGGCCTACAACGAGAACCGGTTCCTTAGGCACTTGTCTGAGTATGAGCTGCAGCAACGGGTGCGTGATGTAGTGTTGAACATGATCACCCTGACGCCACAGGCGAAGATCGGATTGGGATCTCCCGAAGATCCTGAGGCGCAGCGGTTCATGCTCAAGTGGACCCAGGTTCTTCAGGAGATGCAGCTCCGATACGGCCCATTTCCCAACGGCTTTACAAGTGGGTTCATCCGCGAGCAGCCGCTGCCCGATCTTGTCGGAGAGTTGGGTCGCAAGGCCGCCAACGTGTTTGCAGCATTGGATTTGGATCCAAGAAACAGCTTGGTCAAATACGGCAAGAGTGAACATATGGCCGCCTTGCTCAGCCAAGGAAATGCACGGATTCAGCCTGCCAGCTTCTTCAAGGCTAGCCACCTCAACGGAGCGGTACGTGACGACGAGCTGAGTCTAGCCTTGTCTATTGTGGTATCTCGCGATGATCTCGTAGCGCTCGTCAAGAATCCACATGATGTTCCGAAGAATTCAGGCGACCAAGTCATGCACGCCAACCACACGGCAGAGGGTGATTACTGGCTCTACTGTGTGACGCAATCAGTTGAGCCTCGCTTGTTTGTCGACTTCGAGGCCCAGGCATGCGTGATTATTAGAAACAAGAAAGCTTTCGCCGAGCGACTCCGCCAAGCTGCCGACTCTCAGACCCCATCGGCCGAGCATTCATGCGGGGACGCAATCTACGTCGATCCACACCAGCCCGAGAATGCACACATCAGCGTGCCCTTTGCCAAGCATTTCCGATACACGTACCAGCGTGAGTATCGATTTGCGTGGATCCCAAGAGTGCCGACTCAGGCATTGAGCCCAATTGACCTCACTATGGGAGCGCTCGACGACATCGCGACGTTGGTTGAGCTATAGCATTCTGCTTGGCGCGCTATCTTCCCATGGGGGCCAACGCGATGAGCGCGCACCGCCTGGGCATCTGCGCGCCCACCTGATGCGCGGCTCGTCATCAGCTATACACGGGAGACTGCAACTTGGGTGGAGGCGGCGCTCTTGTCGCGACGCCTACGACTGATGTTACAGGTCTGCGTAGGATGGGGATTAGGGATGTTTATCGGCGGTCGGGTAGGTGACCTAAGAGCGAGAACGGAAACTACTTCGGGCCTATACACCGCTTGCTTTGAGCTGGGCGGTCCATGGCCAACCGTAGGCGTTCCGGAAGGAGAGCTCGCTGAGGTGTTGCGTGACGGTATGCGGCGGACCATTCTTTGGGGCATTCAGGCCCGTCAAGTCGTGCCGCGCACTTGGGTCCGCTCGTCACTGACGCGCCTGATAACAGAGCGCTTGCGACCTGACTGACGCTACACCAAAGGCTCCAACTCGCGACCAGCTGATCGAGCGTCATTACGCTGTCAACTAGACATTATTCAATTGGACATGGCCTCACGAGCCAACGCTCGTCAGAACGGCGCCGACTAGACGGACACTCGGTCAAAGGGGAACGGGCATGGATGAGAAGACGCTCAAGGCGACTGTGGCTCGCATCGCAATTGTTTTGGGCGCGCTGGCGGGCTCTACTGAATCCGCTCAAGCGCAGGTAATGGAAGAGTTTTTCTATGACGCCCTTGGAAGGCTCGTCAGTGTCGTCCCTGCAGATGGACGCCAATACAAATTTGAGTACGACAGAGCTGGAAACTGGACAGCTACAGGCCCCGCGACAGGGACTTCACCAAAGCCCGATACGCCGACACCAGTAGACCCAACTCCAAAGCTGTTTGAACGAACCATTACGGTCCCTGCATCTAGCGGTCAACTAAACACGCTTCGACGCCTTGCAGAGTATGCGGGCTACAGCGGAAGGCAGCCGGCGCGAATCGTCTTCGAGGTCGTTCCTGGTGTGAGTATCCTTGGGATTCGTGGCAATGCTGCGATTGATTCCGGAACATGGCCCACTGACAAGTATGCAACCTCGATAACACTGAAGGTCGCCGGCGTCGTGCAAGGGCACGGTGGTACTGGGGGGGCAAGCGGCACCGACGGGCAGCCAGGCGGCGACGCGGTGATTGCTCGCCTACCGATGCGCGTGGAGGTGCTTGCGGGCGGCGCGCTGATGGGCGGCGGCGGCGGCGGCGGCGGCGGGGCACCATCCCCGCGCCTGAGCGTCATCATCGGCCCCCGTCCGGGTGGAGGTGGAGGTGGAGGGTATCCAGATGGCCTTGGGGGAGCAGGATCAACGGTGCAGCCAGGGCCACAGCCCGGCCTTCCTGGAAGTATGGGTGGTGAAGGCGGTCTAGGCTTGCCCAATCTGACGGGGCAGGGCGGGAAAGGCGGCGCCGCAGGCAGGCGAGGTGAGCCTGGACGCCCGAGCTACCACGGGGACGTTCCGGCCAGCGAGGCCCCAAAGCCAGGAGAAGGCGGTGAGGCTGGACGGGCTATTCGCACCAACGGCCATTATGTCGAGCTCGTCGATCTAGGCGGGGCGATCGTCGGACTCAAGGAATGAAACAATGAAACCCAGGATGCATGCGGGAGTCTTCCGATTCACGGCGGACCAGTTGCCTAAGCTGCGCTTAACCAGTCGGGCTCGATTGTTGGCACGATTAATGACTGCAGCTCTGGCTCCGTTTCTCGCAGGTACAGCGCAAGCTCAGGAGATCGGGATCGGTGATTCGCACTCACCACCGCTGGATCAAACTCGAAATGCCAATGGCGTGGATCCGTACAGCGGACTCTTCACTCTTCAAAGCATTGACCTTTCTATTGGCTCCGGCGAATTCCCTTCGCGAATTGACCTGACACGGATTCAGTCCGGTGATAAGGCTGGCGTCGCCTTCAACATTGATGGGCGAGTCATATGCAACTGCGGCCAGTACACCGCACATCACGGACGCCCACCTTTCAATTTTCATCCAAGCAACTGGCCCGTCATCGACGTCGTGCTGATGGGTAGCACGTACCAGTTCGAAAGATCATACGGCAAGATCGTCAACAAAAGACTGGATGGTGCGACGCTTGAGCAGGATGCAGACGACAGGCGCTTTACATTTAGAAGCCGCGAAGGAGTCATTGCATACTTTGATTTCGTTACGAACATGACCTGCGGGTACATCAGCGCAGGAGGGGTTACATCTGCCTCGATGGCGTCCTGTGTGCAGCTGCGCTATCTGGAAATGCCCAACGGCGAGTCTTTGTCTTATCGCTACACCACTCGCCCAAGCGCGAACTACCAGGAATTCCCGGTGGCGCTTGTGTCTGAAGTTGTCAATAGCAGGGGCTATGGCATTCGCTTCTCCTATGAAGATCTTCACGACCCTCAAGTTGTAACGTCGGCGTCTGCCTTCAGGTCAAGCTGTGTTGAGCACGACACGGTCCTTTGCGCAACGGGTGACCTTGCAACCGTAAGCTACATCTATGATCGTTGGAGTCTAAATGGATTGCCCCCCTATAGCGGGCGACTTCGAAAAGTCGTTGATGCCAATGGTTCTGTAATCAGTTATGGGTATGGCATCAACAGCAGGAACGTCGCTACCGAGCGGCGCGCCGGCGCCAGCACCGACGCATTCACCAACGTATTTGACAACTTCGGCAAGGTTCTTTCCCAAGCGGACGGGGCAGGAAAGGTTACCCGATTCGAGTACAGCGAGAGGATAAATAAGAACGCGTTCGATACAAAGGTTACAGATCCCGTCGGCAACGTCACGCGCTACTTCTTCATGCGCGAGAATCCGTACCCGGTAGCCATCGAAGATGGCAATGGGGCACGCACCGAGTACACCTATGACTACAGGGGCTATCGACTCACCTCGATCAAGAACCCTGAGGGTGACAGCATCGAGAACAAGCTTGATGATCGTGGCAACATCCTCGAGCGTCGGCGTAAGGCAAAGCCATCCTCGGGCCTCCCAGACATTGTCGAAACAGCACTTTACCCTGCATGCAGCTCAAGCAATTTCCGATTCTGCAATAGGCCTGTATCTGCCAAGAACTCGCGCGGAGGAGTGCAGGTGACGCGTCACGACGCGGAACACGGCGGCGCGGCAATTCGATTTGACGCCATCCGGGTAGATGGAAGGCGCGCAGCGACCAGGACAAGGTATGCGTCATTCTCGCCGGCGGAAGGCTCGTCCGCGCCATCATTGGCGGGTGCTGCAGACATTCCGCAGCGAGATGTGATTCTTCCCGTCGGCCAAGACGCATGCCTAGCGAGGAGCCCCCCGGGACAGTTCGAATTCATCTGTGCCGACGATAAGCTGATTCGGGTGGACTACAACTACATGCCTTCGACGGCGGGCTCCCGAAGCAGCCACGAGTTGAAGGAGGTAGTACGCGATCCGAGTGGTGCCGCGGAGACGACGCGGTACTACTATGATCGTGTGGGAAACATCACTGCCGTGGAAGGGGCACGCGCCGGGGACCTGACGGTACAGGTGCCTGATCGCATGCGCCGTATTGTGTCGTCAACGGGTCCCTCAGTCGGAGAAGTCTCGCAGCGCACTCAGTCGACTTACGATTCAGAAGGGCGCAAGACTGCGAGCTCGTACAGCTTCCAAGGCGGCTGGTTGAGTGAGACGACAGAATACGACGCGCGCGGGCTGCAGGTACAAAGCACTGGAATTGATGCGGCATCCACGCGATTTGACTACGACGATGCGGGTCGAAACATCGGAACACGAAAGCGAGTAGATGGCATCGAACGAAGGTCCAGGATGACGTTGGATGGCGTCGGCCGAGTGCTTTCCGTCAACAATGGCGTGGGCACACCACTGGAGCAGAAGACCCTGGAGCTCCAGTACTCGCCCAATGGCCAGCCGATCCTTCATGTCGATGCGGAAGGAAACTACACGGCACTATGCTATGACGGGTTTGACCGACTGAAGGAGCGTCGATACCTTGGAAAGCACTACGTCTCTGCACGATCCTGTACCGTCGAGGTGGAGGGCTTCCCTCGGGAGACCTACGCGTACAACGAAAAGGGCGACCTCTCCAGCATCACTCTGCGCGATGGCAAGAAGATCGGCTACACATTCGATGCTGATGGTAGGTTGCTGAGAAAGGATGTTCCGGAATCTGATCGAAGTGTTACGTACACCTACGACCTGCAGGGGAGGCGGCTTTCCGCTGAATTGCCCGGTGCAAACAGCGCGCTCTCGATCTACTGGACATATGACAAGCTCGGGCGCCTGAGCAGCAGCACTGGGCCATTTGGTCGCTCTGTCGGCTACAGCTACGGCCCGGGCCAGAGCTGGTCCGAACTGCGCTGGCCCGATGGCTCGGGGGTGCGCTACAACTTCGATCAGCTTGGCCGGGTCAGCGGCATCGATGAAGCTACTGGTGCCAGTTTGGCCAGTTTCACCTACGACGAGATCTCACGCCGTACCGGCTCCACATTTAAGGGGAACGGAACGCGGACGGAGTACGAATACAGGGCCGACCAGCGAATCTCCCTCCTCATGCATGATCTCATGGGTGAAGATCAGGATATCGGCTTTGGCTATGCGTTCAATGAGGATGGACAGCTCAGAAGCCGGGCCGTGACACAGCCACGGTTCGCGATGGCGCCGATCGAAAGGGGTAAGGTTGAGTGGTATGCCGGTTGGCTGAATCAGTACGGTTCATGGAAGGACGAGAGCGCCAGCTGGCACAACATGGAGCACGATGCTGCCGGCAATCTACAAGCAGATGGTAGCGCAGATCCCAGCCGTTCATTTACCTACGATGCGGAGGGAAGGCTTGTGGCAGCCGGTGACTCGCGCCTCGACTACGACGCAATTGGTCGTCTCGCGCGTGTTACGAAGGGAGGGGTGTCGCGGCAATTCCTGTACAGCGACTGGGAGTTGATTGGGGAGTTCGACGAGTCCAATGGCACAATGTTGCAGAAGATCGTGTTTGGGCCAAAGGGTGACGAGCCCATCGTGCTTTATGAAGGCGGACGGCGCTCATGGCTATATGCCGACGAGCGCGGTTCCATCGTCGCCCGCGCGGGTGAAGATGGTCGACTTCAAGCGACTGCAAGATACGATCCTTGGGGACAGCAGGTCGGAGAGGGGATAGGGCGACTGGGGTACACGGGGCAGCTGTGGCTCCCTGAGATCGGCCTACTTCATCTTCGCTCACGAATGTACGCGCCGGCACTGGGACGGTTCATTCAACCCGACCTGGTCGGCACCGCTGGCGGGATGAATCTCTACGCCTATGCCAACAACGATCCCATCAATCTGTTCGATCCACTTGGGTTCAGCGGACAGCCCTCGCTTACAACGTTCCCTGGCATGGTGGTCAAGCCACCGCCAACCTTGCCGGCACAGAACGGGGGACTCGATTTCGGAGGAATCAACAACAGCCTCATAGACAAAGTCCAGTTCGCGCTGGACATCGGCGGACTGGTTCCCGTGTATGGGGAGCCTCTGGATCTGGTCAATGCGGGCATCTACCTGGGCCGTGGCCAGTACACGAATGCAGTCTTGTCTGCGATCGCAGTGGTGCCGGTCATTGGAAGTGGCGCGACGGTCGTAAAGTTTGGCAAAAAGTCACTGGGCAACCCCTTCAAGGGAAAGACACCCGCGCAGATCGACGCGATGTTCAGGGCTAAGGGGTTCAGTGCACGTGGCCCAGATCCCGTGGGAGGGAAAGGCGGGTATGTCAACCCATCTACTGGGCGCTCATATCACATCGACCCCGAAGTGCAGGTTTTCAGGGCAGGAACGGAAATGCCACATGTGGATGTCAACCGGGCGAAGGGCTATGACGGTATGCTTGAGAAGAAGAAATACCCGCTAGGAGACGAACTTCATGTCAAACCCTGAACATCTGTTGACCTTCGAGATGAACAAGGAAGGCGATGAACTGACCGTGCACATGAATCAGCAGGGCCTGGCTCTCCTGCAGTTGGTGCTTGCGCGACTCCAGAACGGTTCGTCGCCGATGCCTCGGCATACCCACCTAATGACGGACGACTGGGGAGGGGATGAGTTGTCCAGTCAACCGCAATCCACGGATAGCACGCTTTTTAACAAAGTAGACTTGCGGCTTTGGAGTTAGCGATGCGAAGTCCCCACACTGAGCGCGATTCAACACGCATAAACCGGACGGATAGTGGTCCGACCAGCAAGTAGGCCAGTTTTTCGCGCCAGCCCAGTGGATGAATCGCAGGTGCCATTGGTACTCAGCTAGGCGAGTAGACACCTAGGTTCTGGCGTCCTGCTGGACCTGCTACGTAACCGGCGTGCCACGGCTCAATGGCCGGTAGACCGGTTCCGGCCAAGTAGGGGCGAGCTTGGCCCCTACTACACGGGTGGTCGAGCTACGCCTGCAGAACGTTGCGGCCCTGTAGGTGCGCAATGGCGTCGGCAAGGTCGGCACCCCGCGATTAGGAAGATTTATCGGGGGTAGGGCAGATCCTCATCCGATCAAGGCGGACTGCGGCAGCTGCTACCGCCAAGTACCGATTCGATCAAAACGGCACATCGCAGCAGCGATCAGCGTGTGGCCCCACATTGGGGCTGCGGTCTGCCGGCCCAATCTGCGTCACGAGCTGCTGCAGCTGCCACGGCTCGCTCGTATGCCCTACCAAACGCAAGAAGGCCTTGGTTGGCCCGCCGAATGGCTGCCACCCCAAGCGGTGCTGGCGGCGAGGATCACCAGGCGTCGGGAACCGCCCGATGGCAACGTCTCCCGGCTGCGTCCAGAACCGCTACGGCGCGGTCAAGTGTGATTGGGGATCGTTGGCGCTTCGGCGACCGGGGCATGCCCATACTTTGCAAGAACTTCACTAACTGTAGCCTCAACCGCCTCATGGGGAGGCAATGTAAGCATCATGTTGACAGGAATAACGACTTCACAATCCACCGGCTCAAAGCCATCAATAGTCAATTCTGCAACGCGATTTCCTAGAACATTGTAATAGAGCGTATAGAAGGCCCGCAGGTCTTCCTCGAGCGGCGGCGATTCCCCGTCTCTGACGCCGCCGCGCTCAATGTTGATATGTGCCACTCCATGAGGGAAGTCCAAGTAAGCCGCCACAATCACTGTCTCGCGCTCATTCACTAGTGCCGCCTCTATCACCCCCTGTGAGACCGACTGGACGCGCACAATCATTCTCTCCATGCCACGTATCGCACCGTCCGGCCAAAGGCCTATGGAGACAATCCGATTGTCAAAATTCCCCAGATCATCGGGGTACTCCCCGCTCCTGAGCTGCTGAAGCGTAACGGGATGGAACATTGGATCCCACGGCTGAAGCCTATTTCGAGTACGGTACAGGACGGATCGGTCCGGGACACCAAGCTCATTAGCGATGTAGCGCTGGGCTAAGCCAGCCATTACCACCAGATCTTCGCGCAGTCTCCTTCTGTCTCGGGGAATGTCCGGATCGATAATTTCCTCCTCCATCGCTGCATGTGCGACTGCGCATCGTCCGCTTTCGAAAAGATGCCGACTCACGTCGCGCCCCTCATTTCGCAGCTCCGCGACGCGAGCTGCCGCGTCATCCGAGAGAAGCTCGATATTTGAACGAATCCATTCAACCTTTTGCTTTGACCTTGCTTTACTGAACTGTGACTCGATCACCTTATAGAAGCTCAGAAATGAATAGCTGTCATGAACGCCTCGTAGCCGCTGACCTTCTCGCCAGAATGCGAGCGATTTGCGCATGGCGTCGCCTTCGATTAGCGGCATATGATTGCAATCGAACGCTCTAACGGAGTACGTGCCGCCTGTTGAGAAGACGTGACGTCGATCACCGTACAAGATGGGGTGAGAACCCCACACATGCCCGCTTACATCCACGTAGCCCTGGTGGAACCAACTGAGTACTGATGCAAATTTGTAGATTCTCGACAAAGCCTCGTCGATCTCCGCACGCTCACATGGCACGGTTATTCCTGGAGGCGATGCTTCGCCGCTTCTCTCTAAACCGCGAAGTATGTAGTCATTTCCTCCGTAGACGACCCACACGTCCTCCTGCGGCCAAGCAATAGAGGAAGCAACTCCAGCTGTTAGCCAGTTCATTCGACTACGAAGCTTTGTTTCGACCTCTTGGCCGAAGCGATGCGGCACATAGGGCGTCTGCACGATAGGGCTCCATCCAAGCTCACCGACGTCAGCAGTGTATCGTGGCCTACGGGCGTAGCCCCTAATCCCGCCCTAGGTCCCGCATCATCCGAGAGTAGGGATTTGGATCTAATACTAAGCGGCCTGCCCTTGGTAGAAAAAATATGCCGGCGGACTCTCCAGGCCAAGAAGAGCTAACTGTGTTTTCGACGAGCCGTCGTGGAGATTTCCCTTCAGTCTTCTAGCAGTCGAGCAGCGGGGTTAGCTGTGGCTCCGCCAGTCTGAAAATACCCGACGACACTCGACACCGACCGGTGCTCGGTCAGCTGCATGATCGCCGGCAGCGCCACGCCTTGCCGGCTAGCTTCGGTCACGAACCCCGACCGCAGGCTGTGCCCGCCAAAATCGCCCTCCAGTCCGGCGAGGCGAGCCCGCCGCTGGACAATCTCACCCACAGCCGCCGGAGACAAGGCAGGGCCGACCCGCTGTTTCCAGAGCCGCCGGAAGATCGCCCCTTCGGTGATCCCGGCTGCGTCCAGCCAGTCCTGCAGGGCGAGGGCGGCCCGATCGAGCACCGGCTTGTCCGGGGTCGAGGTAGCAGTAGCCCCGGCCTGCTGGGTCTTACTGTGCTCCAGCCGGTAGATATAGCCCGCCTCGCCAATCCGGCGCAGGTCGCGCAGGTCGGCAGCGGCGATCTCGCTGCGCCGACGGCCGCCACTAGCGAACCCGAAGCAGAGTAGGGCGCGATCCCGAATTCCTTCCAGGCTGTCGTCGCAGGTGGCCAACATGGCCTCCAGCTCGGCCAGGGTGATCGCAGTCTTCTTGCGTGGGCGCTCGCCGCGCTTGACCGCGGCCCGCGCTGCGCGACTGAGCACGGTGCGGATTGCCGGCTGCTCGCACGGATTGGCCATGTGCTTGAGTCGGTGCGCGGTGGAGAGCACGGCAACGCGATGGTGCACGGTGGCCAAGGTCCACGGGCCGTCCTTGGCTTTGAGGCCAGCGGCCACCAAGGCCTGGTCGACAGCTGGTGGAAGTTCCCAGGCCAATTCGCCGTCGGTCGAGCGGCGCTGTACGTGATCGACTACGAACTGGAGCACGGTGGCTTCGGGTACCGGCAAGGTCAGCTCGATGCCGTAGCGCGCCGCGTGCCAGCCGGCCCAGTAGCGCAGGGCGCTGGTGTAGCTGCGGGCGGTGTTCTCGGCCGCGGCTTCGGCCAGCAGCTCTCGGACCGCATCGGCAGCCTGTTGGGCCAGCTGTTCGGGCAGTGCTAGACAGGCGGCCGTCGCGGCAAGCGCGGGAATTGTATAAATTTCTTTCATACTATGTAATGTACGCTACGTTTAGACGGCCATACCCACGATAATCATCACTTATCGCGAGTACGTTATCAGCAGAGTAGGGTGCCAGTACAGGAGACTTCGCATGGCCCGCGGCATCACCGAAACTGACGTCCATACCGCCGCTGACGAGTTGGTCGCCAAGGGCGAACGCCCAACCGTAGAGCGGATCCGGGCTCACCTGGGGACAGGCTCGCCGAACACGGTGACCCGCTGGCTGGAAACATGGTGGAACCGACTTGGCACGCGCCTGCAGCCAGCGCGTCCGAACCTGGAAGATGCGCCAGCGGTGTTGGCAGAACTCGCCGGGCAATGGTGGGAGTTGGCGCTGAAGCATGCCCAGGAGGCCGCCCGTCGAGAGCTTGCATCGTCCGAGCGGGCCCTAGCTTCCGAGCGTGATGCGCTGGAGGCCAGTTCCCGACTTGTGGCTGAAGAGCTGGCGCAAATGCGTGCAGAGCGTGACGTTGCATTCACCGGGGAGAGAATTGCAACGACCCAAGCTTCAGAGCTACAGCACCTGGTCGACCAGCTTCAGCTACAGATCTCTGAACTTGCAGAGCAGCGCGACCTCGAGCGTCGAAGAGCCGACCGAATCGAAACAGCGAGACAGCAACTCGACGTCCGGCTTCACGAGGCCCTAGAGACGGCGAAATCTGAGCGGGAGGACTGGGCCGAGTACGTCAGATCTGTCGAGAATCGAGCGCTCAGCGACGTGGATCGAGCCCGCCAGGAGGTGAAGGAACTCCAGGTGCAGCAAAGCAAGGCATCCGAACAACACAGGGCACTTGAGAAGCAGCTGCGTCAGGACATCCAGGCCGCCCAATCAGTGGCCGCCACGGCCAGTCAGTCTGCCGATATCCCGCGCGGCAAATGTGACGCGCTTGAGGGTCAACTTTCAGGGCTTCGAAATTTGCCAGCTCAGCTGGAAGTGGCGCTCAAGCGATCCAAAGAAGTTCGTCCGCCTGCGGCTCGCAGACGCCAAAAACAATAGCGCTGTGCCGCCTTCCAGGGCACACGAAAGAACGGTCCGGCTTCATTTGCGCCGGAGGCCAGTCCGCTGACTCCGCGCAAGTCGCGTTCTGCGAGCTAGCCAGGGGGCGCAGGCAAGAGCCGAGCCAGAGGCCCAGCCATTGCCACGCAGAGCCAACAAAGGCCCAGATCCGGCGAATACGTGATTTCGCATAATGTATATTATGTTCGAAGCATCTGGACCAGACTGGCACGGGGCTTGCCTCGACCCTTGGCCCTGCTGTGGCATGGAGCCTGATTGTGCGTGATCGCAACCTAACCGGCCCTTGGGCCGGTTTTTCGTTTAAGGGTGGCCGACTGGTCACACCCGAAGGCCGCGAGCTGGAACCGCAGGACCTTGCTTGGCTGTCCCTTCTGGCCGCACAGGCGCAGGAGTGGCGCCGAATGATGGAGATTGCCCGAGGTGGTCAGAAACGGCCATTCGGGCGTGCAGGCATCGTTGACCTGGCTGAGGTTGCCCATCGCCGCGCAAAGCGGTCTTCCACTGTGATGGCTGGTCCTGACGCCGATCCCGTTTCGGGTGTCCTGCCGGTACCGGGGCCGAGACCTCACCAGCGCGTGTGAGGCGCTTCCGTAGGGGCGCCGCCCCTACACCCCGTAGAATGGCCGCTGGATCACTTGGGGGTGCCATAGATGGCGAATTCAACGGGGTTGATTTGGAAGGTGGCGTTAGGGGTCTTCGTGGGTGGCAGCGCTCTGCTGCTTGCCACATGTGGTGTCCTGGGGATTGCGGGACACGCAGCCATGAAAGAACAAGAGCGTGCCGGGGAGGCCCTCGCGAGGCAACTGTATCCAGAAGTCCCCATGGCCGAAGTGCGCAAAAAACGCGAGGCCGCAGAACGAGCAGCAAGGCCCAAGGAACTTGCGCCGGGTCATCGATGCATCAATGGTCAAACTTTCCGCAGGGTTGAGAACGGCTGGGTGCAGGTGTCTTCGACCTGCGCCCGTGATGCATCACGTTAGAAGCTTGCCGGGTACGGTGGCGTCTCTGGGAATGTGCCCATAGGACGCTTGCCAACCTCAATCAGCGCGTGCGCGGCCGCCTCAGGCGAATCCGTTGAAGCGGCCTTCGCAATACTCCGGGATTCTTCTTCCCGAACGGGTTCGGACTGCTGACGGGGAGCGCGATAGGGATTGTAGGCAGGGCCATCGCGTGCGATCGCAACGCATACCGGGATCGAAATCTTGGCCTTGGTGCCCTGCTCTGTTACGCACGTGCACGTTGTGTCCTGCTCGGTGGTGCCAGATGCCATGCAATACAACTCGGGCTGTGATTGAACACTGCGATCATCGAAGGCGGGGGCAGACCACGGCTGAAATTCAATCCGCGGCTTGTGACGTTCGATGTACTCGTCACGGTTGAGGGGCCGTGCCGCCGGCCCGCCCGCGCCCAAGGGCGCCAGGGCTCCAGCCGCCGGCAAAGCACCGGCCCCCTGATCCACCTTCTTTGGTACAGCTGGCGGTTTGATGATGAACGCATAGATCATCCAGACACCAAGGACTAGCGCAATGGTGACGGACAGCGCCTGCCAGACCTTCTTAGGCACCTTGAACTTGTGGCTGGCCGTGTGCAACGTCGCACTGCGATAGCGGCTATACAGTGCTTTGGGGTAAGCCCAGATTTCCTCTTCGGCCTTGTCGCGCACCTTTTCATCGTAAGGATCACTTTGGACGCGGGACCACGTAAGGACGCCTGCCCGCTGCATGCCGAACGAACGATTCATGTGCGTGTGCGAACCGATGAGAGTGCGCACCTGATGGTGAATCTTGTTCGGCCATTGCGTGACGAACACAAGATCGAAACCGCGATGCCGATGCGTGGACATGGCACGGATCCGAGGATCATCGGATTCACCCGGCTTTCCGGTCGACGGGAACAGCTTGCCGTAACGCTCAAGGCCCTGAGTGTTGCCATCGGAATGCGCTTCGTCGTAGATCACGAAAGAGCCGTCCGGAAGCTGTGTCCAATCGTTGTGTTCGGGCAGCTTCTCCAACCACGGGAAAGCGTCGGCGCCCTCGTCTGCTGTGGCGCCCGCGATGTTGGTGAAGAATCGGCGCGGCTGCGCCTTACCTTCCTTCACCTGCTGCTGGTTCTGCTCGTAGAACTCAAGAGCCATCGACATTGCGCGCAAGGTCTTGCCGTTACCGGGCTGACCGGAAATCAAATACATCATTTGGAAGCTGCCTTCTGAATAGCGACCTTGCCCGCGTCAATGACAACCTTGGTCACGATTGCGGAACCGATCATGGTGATGGCCTCCCCTGCCCCGGCCATGAGCATGACATTGGCGAGATCGGCAGCGATGCCTGACCACTTCTGAGTGATGAGATTCAGTGCGCCCTTAACGAGCGGCAAGAGGGCTGCGCCTGTGGCGAGACCGAGGCCAGCGCCAGTGAGGACGCGGGCGAGAGAATTGCCCAGAAGCTGGACGAGGAAGGCTGCTAACCACGGCATTATTTGCGCACTCCTGCAACGATGTATACAGCTGCGATCGCGGCGCAGGCGATGACCAAGCCCTTGATCATCAGCGCGAAATCACAGAGTGGCTTGAACTCAAAACTTACGGACGTAGAGACTGGTCCGAGGCCAACAGTGACGACCTTCGCGGCAGGACAGGAGCCACCCCCAAGGCCGCTCGACCATTGGCCGAGATAGCTGCTCGGAATCGGCGGATCTGCGTATGGCATGGGAATGTCGCCGGGGTATGTGGGGTTCTCTGGAAGGCTGGGATTCTCGCCATCACCGTCACCATCACCGTCGCCATCTCCCCCGCCGTCGCTGTTGCCATCGCCGTCACCATCGCCATTACCGCCACCCTCTCCGTTGCCCCCACCATCACCACCGCCATCGCCGTCACCACCGCCGTCACCGCCGCCGTCACCGCCACCATCACCATCTCCACCGCCCGTTTCACCACCGGTCCCACCACCATCGTCACCGCCGCCTGGCGTGGCCGGTTTGGGCTCTGGAGCGTCGTTGGTGGTGCAGACTTTCGGCATCGGGAAATAGCCGACCCCCGAGGTTGCCTCCGGGTCAAGCGAACTCTCATAGAGGCAACCGTTATGGCAAACGTTCACGATGCCGGGGGTGGAGCTTCCCTCCCAGCCAGATTCATAAGGACGGGCGCTGCAGGGCGAAACGAATTGGTAATAGGTGCCCTCAGCGATGTTCCCAGTACCACAGACATTGCCCGGATTCGTCCAACCCGCAAGGTAAGAAGATCCAGAGCCAGGGACAACGCAAGCCTGCCTATTCGGAGCCTGAGTTTTGAAAGCAGCATATGCAGATGCGGAAGCGAACGCAGCGCCCTGATCACACTTGTGCGCGAGCTGCGTACAGAACGACAGGTCTTGTGCAAAAGCCTCTCGCGGAATCACCGAAGAGAGCAGCGCGACGAGAACTAAAGCGACAATGCTGCGCACCTCAGTCACCAAACGCGATGTAAAGCGCAGCACTGCCGACACAGAGAACGAATAGACCCAGCATCACGAATCCCCCATAGAAAAGGGGCCGGATTGCCCGGCCCCGTGTTACAGCGATCAACCGAAGATCGCGCCCTTGATCCACTTGAAGCCGACCGAGATTGCGGCCGGTGCGAGCTTGGCCGCGCCGATGGTGCCCAGGACAGCGGACAGTGCTGCCAGAACGGTCAATGCGGCGGTTGCGTCGAGTTCCATGGTGTTCCCCTTCGTTAGTTTCGGATGGATCTGCCTATCTGCTTGTATGCCCATGCCACGGCGAAACACACCGCAACCATGGACAGGATTCCCGACACCTCGGCAGTGGTAAGTGCGGGAATATCGGTGCGCGGCACGAATCCAGCCTGCTCACACGTGCCGGTCTGCTGGTTGAATTGCAGGCATTCGTAGACGTACCGCGCCATGACTTAGGCCTGCGCAGGGGCGCGCGGTGCAGCCTTGGGCACCATGCGCAGGACGGTGAACTTGCTCAGCGAGGCAACGCCCTTGTTGACCTGCAACATGGAATCAACATCGAGCTCGTACTCACCTTCGGGGTAGCCGCTCTGGCCATCCTCAAGGCGCACGTCAAATGGATAAGCGAAGCCTGCGGTTTCCAGCTTGGCCTTCTGCTTGCGAGTGGTGAACTTGACGTCTTCGCCCTTGTCGTTCTTGAAGCTGCCGACGCGTTCATCGATTTCATTCTTGAGGACAGTGATCTTGATGCTCATTCGTTGTTACCCCTTTGAGGTTGGCTGTACGGCCGCGATTTCGGGCCAATGCGCTGCTGTGTCGCCTGTGACCCACTTCGGCAGCGATGGCGAAGTGCAGGATTCCATTACTGCCCGCAGTGACTGATCGTCGGGACAGTTTTTGCAAATGAAGTTGATGGCCGCGCCGTACTGGCGGCGGATGTGGCGGCGAACGCTCTTCCACGTCGCTTCAACGGCGGCTTTCGTGATTTCGATGCGCGTGGCAACGCAGCGCAGAAAGGACAAGACCGGATAGGCGCCGAGCAGGTAGGACGCCGGGTCGCGCAGAATGTCGAGCGGCAGCTCCTTGCGGTTGGAGTTGCGGAACTGCGCCTCATAGCGCACCCACGGCGAACTCTTGTCGCCCTGCTCCCTGCCCTTCTCATAGACGCGCAGCTGCTTTTCCGACTTCTTGCCACCGACATAGAACGTCTTGCCGTCACCGCTGTCGTAGTCGTCCACCAGCTGCGCTTTGGGGCGCTGACCACGGTTGTCGAAGTCGCCATTGGCGTACCACTTCTGCGCCATACGCAATGGGTAGTCGCCCACCAGGTCATCGGCGCACACATCGACACGGGTGATCCTTCCCGCGCAGCTTTCGAGCTTCGCTCGAAGCTCCAGCCACCGCTGCGCATGG
The DNA here is from genome assembly GCF_029840555.1 of Stenotrophomonas sp. GD03877. NCBI lineage: Bacteria > Pseudomonadati > Pseudomonadota > Gammaproteobacteria > Lysobacterales > Lysobacteraceae > Stenotrophomonas > Stenotrophomonas sp. GD03877. The sequence continues at coordinate 209,916 of NZ_JAOCCT010000004.1, forward strand.
CCGCAGCGCGCTGCGCCTATCGCCTTGCATCCATCACCGGTTAGCTCGATGCGGGCGGTATATGTGCCGTCCGCGCGGCGGCATTCCTCCCCGCCAAGTTCGATCATCCCGACGAACTTCTTGGCCGCGTCGATGATCTTGATGCGCCACGTGTAGAAGCGACCGCCGCCCGCTGTTTCATCCAGTTCAAGGCCAAGCCCGGCGAAGAACCAGCAGAACACCTGCAGGGCCGCGATGCGCGCGTTCTCCGGGGAGAACTCAATCCACTGGCGGACCTCTTCGAAGCTGTCGCCATCACGGAACGCAAGTTCGTCCAGCGCTGCGCGCAGGTCGATGGAAGCGGAAAACCAGTCAATGCCGACCGTCAGGGTTCCATCGGCGTTCCTGAATTCACTGACTCCCCTGTTAGACGAGGGGAGTCCCGACCCGGCCAGCACCGCGCGATCACCGACCATCGCGACCACCCTTGCAACGCAGGACGAACACAAGAGACCAATAGAGGCCGGTAAGCAGCACCCCGCCCAGCACGACAACAACAAGCGGGTCTCGCATGAACTCAGCGACCATGGGCGGCCTCCTGTTGCTCGGCGTAGTTGGCAGCGGCCAGCAGATCGCCGCGTTTGGTAGCAGCGATTTCCAGCTTGGCGAGCGTGACGACCTGGGCTTCTGCGTCAGGCTTCGGCGCGGTTGCCGCGAACAGTTCGCGGGCCTTGCGCGGGAAGGTGGCAACGCCGTATGCGATGGCGACAGTGGCGCCGATCAGGACGAAGGCGATGAACGGGTCGATCACTTTTTGCCGCCCTTCCGATACGAAAGGTCCGCGAAGATCAGTCGGACGACTGCGTAGATGACGGCCACAACAGCCATAGCGCCGAGCAAGTAATCCATGGTGTGCCCCCTACCCCAAGCCCCAAGAGAACCCGCCAGCGGCCTTGGGGTGCCGGTGGCGGGGTGTTTAGCCACGCCAAACACAGGGGCATGTATAGTCGCGCTATACACCCCTGTCAAGGATTGCTAACCATGGATACCGCCAACGATCTGCTTGACAAAGTGAAGGCCGCTTGCAACTTCCCGTCCGACAACGTTCTGGCGCAGAAGATCGGGCTTACGCGAGCGATGGTCAGTTCGTGGCGACATGGGCGCCATCCGATCCCGGATGAGCGAATTGCGCAGATGTGCGCCCTGGCAAAGCTCGATGGGCCCACGTGGATTGCCATGCTCCACGCGGAACGTGCGCAGACTGCGACCGAGCGTGCCTTGTGGCGTCTCATGCTGGACAGGCTGAGCGCGGCGGCTGCGGTCGTCGCGCTGGTGGCGCTGTCGTTGCCCAGCATCGGAAACGCAAAAACCGCCCAAACTCAGGCGGTTAGCGGGGGTCTACTGACCCATTCTGTATATTATGTTCAAGCTCATCCGGGGCTGGCTGGCACGGCTCTTGCCGCTGCCCCGGCACCTGTTGAGCGCTGCGAATTTGGGGCAGCTTGCGCGGCAACTTGTAGCAATTGATGCGCTGAGCTACGTGCAGTCCCAATGACTCGCTGTGATCTTGGTGCATCACCAATGGTGCGTCGCGAATCTGTTGCATCTCCAATAGCCGCCCCAACTAAAAGTGCTTCGCCGCTCAACGTATCAGCGTTACTTCTCTGAAGTTGGCACCCCTATCACATAAGTAGCGCTCTTAGTTGGCGCGCAACTGGCTCAGCTGGAGGAACTCGGGCGATTCGATTCGCCTTTTTGGAGGCGATCCCGCCAGGTAAAAGTGCTACTTCTTCGTTTTGTAGCCGGATGCACGCGCGATACGGGCACGAGTTTGGGCCGACACGGGCTAGATCCAGGCAAGTAGCGACATTAGTTGGATCCGATCCGGCAAGTCCACGGCTAGCCGCGCACACCGCCCACGCAGGGGCAAGCCGCAACGATGCTGGATCTCAGCCGTTGGGACAGCTTGGCCTTAGACTGCACTGCGAGCTTGCTATCGATGCCAATCAGAATAGGAAGATACCCATGACCGACACAGAAGTTGCATTGTCCAGCGCCGAGTTCGCTCAGCTTACGTCTTGTGCGAACCAGGTGTTGAGCGCTGCGAATTTAGGGCAGCTTGTGAGGCAACTTGTAGCAATTGATGCACTGAGCTACGTGCAGTCCCAATGACTCGCTGTGATCTTGGCGTATCGCCAATGGCGGGGCGCGAATCTGGTGCATCCCCAATGATGTTGCCAAGGCGCTTTAGCCACGCGCCTTCGAGAGCATCTACTTCAGGAGACGGCTATGACCATCAGCTTCATTTCTGAGCCACCTCAGCGGCCTGGGGTAACGATCAGGGGCGTCCCGTCTAGCCGGGCCCGGCAATCCTCGCCTGCTTGAATTCTGGGGCAGCTTAGTGGTCTCTCTGCTGCAGATCTGGCGAGCAGAGCGGCGGATTCCGTTACGGTGACCGAGATGGAGTGGCGCCTAGGAAGACGCCACTGGAAAGCCTTTGTGACGTCACAGTCGCTGGTTGATCCAATCCCAGGTCGCCTTGTTCAACCAGCCTTGGTGGCTGCCGGTGGTGATGCGCGCTACGAAAAGTCTGTCGTTCTTATCGAGCGGATGCTTAAGATCATCTGTGAGCGCGTCGGGTGTTAGGTTCGTTGAAATCCAACGAACTGACTCCAGTCCGGGATCTGCAACGTTCTGATATTGGTTGACTTGCTTGAGAAACGCTGTGCGCTTTGCGTCGTAGTTGGCTTCGCGATTCAAGTTCCAGGTGACGACATAGACAGCCATTTCGATCCCTCGAGCCTGACACCAAGTGTGTCCGCGCGATCATAGTAAGCGTGATGCATGTCACGCAACGGATGGTTGAGTGATTTGTGTGGAAAGCGGTTGAACGAGCCCCTACCCTATGTTCTGATGGTTCCGATAAGATATATTTATCGGAACTCAAGATATTTTTACGCTCTATTTTCAATAGCTTATGAGCGACCTTCTGCCAGCTCTGACCACCGCGGCTCCTGCCAATCCGACCGTAGCGCAGCTATCGCAGTCCTCGGCGGACGCCGTGCGCGAAGTCTTCGCCGAAGCGGCCTCGGCCAACACCACGCGCAGTTACGCCACCGCCTTGCGCTACTGGGCAGCCTGGTACCAAGGCCGCTACGGCGTGGTCATCGCCATGCCGGTGGACGCGCCTTGTGTGATCCAGTTCATCATCGATCATCTGGCCCGGCGCTCAGGCGATGCCCAGGCCTGGGAGCTGCCGCCGGCATTGGATGTGCTTCTGGTGGAAGGCAAATTCAAGCAGCGTCCAGGGCCGCTCAAGCTGTCGACCATCGTCCACCGCGTTGCGGTGCTCTCCAGTGCCCATCAACTGCTCAAACTGGCCAATCCCTGCGAAAGCAGCGAGGTGCGGCAACTGTTGGCTAAGGGCCGTCGCGCCGCGCATAAGCGCGGCGAGCGGCCGAGCAAGAAGACAGCGATCACTGCGACCGAACTGATGGCGATGATTGCGACCTGTGGCGAGGATCTCGTTGGGAAGCGGGATCGTGCCCTGCTCTACTTCGCTTTTGCCAGTGGTGGGCGCCGTCGGAGCGAAACGGCCCATGCCACCTTGAGCAAGCTTGCACCGATCGACGGCGGTTACCTCTACCACCTGGATGTCGGCAAAACGCTGCAGGACGGGGTCAAAGCCGGTGGTTCGCCGGACAAGCCCTTGTTGGGTCCACCGGCCGAAGCGCTGCGCGCCTGGATCGAAGCGGCAGGGCTGCAGGAGGGCGCCCTCTTCCGCCAGCTGACGCGCGGGAAAGTTGGGGCCGGCTTGTCACCCAAGTCAGTAGCCACCATCATCCAGAATCGCGCACGCGCCGCCGGGTTGGTAGGAAACTTTGGCGGCCACAGCTTACGATCGGGTTTCGTAACCGAAGGCGCCCGGCAAGGAATTGCCCTGCCCGCCATTATGGCAATGACCGATCACCGATCGGTGGTCAGTGTCATCGGCTACTATCAAGCCGGCGCGGCCGAAACCAACCCGGCGGCGCGAATGTTGGAAGGCGCAGCAAGGTCGACCACCACAGCGCCGCCTCCCAGGTTGCCTGAATCTCCGACGGGGGCTGATTCCTAGATGCGTTGGACGCAACATTGATGTCGGAGCTCGTGGAGAAGCTAAAGGCGATCCGCCCCGGGTTCGACGGCTGCAAGGAGCGCCATTCGAAGATTGATGTTTCGATACTACAGGCGCATCGAGAGAAGCGAAATGCGCTTGGCAAGGCCAGACTGATCAACTTCACCCCCCTTTAAAGCCAGGTGACCAATGGCAGAACGCAGCTACACGCCCGAACAGATCAAGGTCATCGAGCACGGTGAGGGGCATGCGGTCGTCTCGGCTGTGGCCGGATCGGGAAAGACGGAAACGCTGGTTGGACGGGTTCGCCAGCTCCTCAAGGAGCACACCCCAGCCCAGATCGCCGTGGTCATGTTCAATCGAGATGCTAGGGAAGCATTCCAGAAGCGGTGCCAAAAGGCGATTGCAGGACCTGCGCCTGAGATCCGCACGTTCAACTCCATGGGCAACAAGATCGTCCAGCGCTTGGTCAGCCAGGGACTGCTGCCCGACGCCAAGATCGTAGAGAAGGATTTCCAGCGCGCAAAGATCGCCGCCCAGGTGTTCACCCGCGTCTTCAAGAGCATCAATGGCGACGATGCTGCTCCCGATAAGGAACTGATCGACGAGTTCATCAGCTTCATTTTGTTGGTCAAATCCGAAGTTCGTTCAGCCGAGGAAGTCTTTGATAGCCGACCCTATGGCAAGTCAGCGCTGGGCTTCCCTGATGCCTTCAGGCTTTACGAGCAGCAACGAATCAAGATGAAGATTCGGTTCTTCGAAGACCAGGTCTATGACCCGGTCAAGCTGCTACTACGCCACCCCGAGTATCAGCGATTGATTGCCAATAAGGTCGATCACCTCATCGTCGATGAGGCTCAGGACGTCAATGGAATTCAGATTGAGCTTTTGAAGATGCTTGCGGGTACCCGCGCCAAGGTCATGCTCTGCGGCGACGAGGATCAGGCCATCTACGAATGGCGAGGAGCCAAGCCCGACTACATCACGCGTGGCTTCGAGCGGGATTTCTCTGGAGCCACCCGCTATACCTTGCCGCATACCTTCCGCTTCGGCCACACCTTGAGCTTGGCAGCAAGCCACGTCATTACACGAAACGCCAATCGCAACCCCAAGATCAGCATCTCAGCTCCTACTACTCCCAAGACCCGGATTCACTCGTTTGGGCTGGCATTGGGCACCGCCGGATTCGGAGAGCTTGTCTCAGCCAGCCTGGCTGACGGGTTCAAGCCTGATGAAATCGCCATCCTGGTGCGAACCTACAGTGTGGCCGTGGCTCTGGAGCTTGAGCTGCACCAGCATGGCATCCCCTACTTCGTTTACGGCCGGCCTCCGTTGCAGCGGATTCCAGAGATCAGCGCGATGGTGGGCGTGCTGCAGCTGGCATCGGGCCGATGGAAGAACCTGCCAACGGACGAAGCCCGGTTCGTGATCAACAGTTTGTTATGGCGACCGGCGCTCTACCTGAGCAAGGAGGCTATACATGCCGTCATCGATCGATCCCTGGAACAGCCAGATCACCTGTCCGAGGCCGTGCGCTCGGCGATCACACCGCAGCTTCAACCCTTCCAGGCGGACCAGATCAGGGACAGGGCCGATCTGCTGGATATCATCGCCACCTGCACTGATCCCTACGAGAAGCCAGTGCAGCTGCTGGACCGCTATCTCAGCGGTACCAGCTTCGACAAGTCGATCATCAAACAGTCCCCCACGGCAGAAGTCGCGGAAACCATCTTGGCCAATGTGGCTGCATTCCGCGCTTTGGCGGCAAAGCACGAGGGCACGATTGCAGAGTTCCTGGACGATATTGATCCCCTCATCGACTCTACCAACTTGGATCCCCCTTCTGTTCCCCATGTATGGATCGGCTCGATTCACCGTGCCAAGGGGGCGCAGTGGCCGATCGTGATGCTTCCAGGGCTGGCCGCCCGGTCCTTCCCTCGCGATCACATCACCCAGGAAGAACTTGAGGCCGAAAGGCGATTGTTCTATGTCGCCATGACGCGCGCGGTCGAAGAGCTCTATCTGATCCATCCGGTAGATTCAGACTTCGACAACGCTATCAAGGACATCAAGTCTGATGCCAAACGCGGCTTCGAATGCCCGACATCTCCATTTCTTTGGGAGATGGACCTGGCGGTGGCGCGCTACGCTGCCGAGGCCATTGAGAACGAGGGGCCATTTGAAAGCGTCCCGCTCGAATCGCCCGCGGTTGCCAATGAGTACTTCAAGCGCTTCCCCTTTGCCAAAGACTGGGCCTTCACTCGCCTGCCCCGCGGTGCTGTGCGCCGGCCTGCCGAGACACCGATCGGCTCGCTAGCCAGTCTGCGTGAGGGAGTGCGCGTGCATCACGATACCTTTGGACCCGGCACCTTTGAGAGATGGGTAGACAATCGCGTCTATCACGTTCGGTTCGACAGCGGAGAGACCAAGATGCTGGTGGCTCACTATGCACCGATCCGTGTTCTGGCCTCATAGGGTGCGCCTCTGCGGGGGGATGGGAGCATTTCGTGGTGATCAGAGTGCTGGCGGGGTAGTCCCTTACCCCCCCCTAGCCCAACTATCTCTTGCCTCTACTCATAGTCATCTCGATCATAGCTGCGATCGAAATCAACGCCGAACTCCAAGTCCAGCAAGACCAGGCCGCACCGACCATCCTTCTTGAAAGTGTAGATGGCAGTGAAGTTGCCCGCATGCCCGCTGTAGGGTCGATCCTCGTCAAGTTCACCGGTATGCGAGCCAGACGCTAACAGCGTCCATTCTTCGTCAGTCTTAGCCAGTGGCTCAAACTCGAAGTCATTGGTGTAAAACTCGTCGATGTAGGCATTAGTCTCTGCGTAGGCATCGGCTATATGGCTATCACCGGCAGCCTGTTCTTGGACGTCCTGGAAGATGAAGTCCCGGAAGTCGTCCATCGAGGTATAGAAATGGCATGGGTTCTCCTTGGCCTGGGCGTTCTGGGCGAATGCGTCACGGATGGCTAGGCTTACCGTACTCGCCATCTGCTCATCCAGTCCTAGGTCCTTCAACCGCCACTTCACGGCATCGGCTTGCAGAACGACATGCTCAGCCTCGGGAAACAGGTCTTCCACGTCCAAAGAGGCATCGAGCTTCAACGCTGCATAAGTGCCGTAGCCGATTGAAGCTGCGACCAGCTCAAGGGCGCTGACATGTACGACCGGTATGCCCAGCGAACGCAGGGCGGAACGCGCCTGATAGGCGACGGTAGAGATCTTGATCATCACTCGGACTCCGCAATTAGACGCATCGCGATGAGTGATTGCCCGCAACGCGCCCCGGATCATCCGAACTGGAAAATGGGCAGCTGTCGTGCTGGGTACCGCTATGCCAGTTTTGGGCCACTCACAACCCAGGCAGGCGCCTAGATGAGAGCCTACACCCGATCTCGGCGATCTTCAATGCCTTCTGCCCACCTCTTCCGACCTGGTCTCCGCGGGAACAAGCCATTGCACTTGGTCAGCCAGCATCGTCTATCCGCCTCGGGGAGGCTGCCCTTCCCTATCCCCGATAAGTTGCCCTACCCGTTTCGAAAAGGAGGCGATATACCCTGCTCACGATAGAGATCCCCGGCCCCTCCTCCACTGAATGCACGCCCTCGGCTTGGAGCGGATACCTCCGGAGATTGGCCTCGCATGTCGCGCGCACCTGATGGCTATTGCCAGCCCAAAGCGGACATCTGCGCGCGTGGCGGCGACAGTCTGCGAAGACTGGTCTTCTCGGCCCTCAGCTATTCGCTCACTAGCCAATAAGCCCTTGCCGCACCACCTCGCTTGGCATAGTCGATACCGAACACCATCAAGTCTGCCAAGTGCGCGTCAACTCGATGCCGACTAACCCCGGGCTGAACGCCGACGACTGCAAAACTCAGCTTCGTTGAAGGCGACGACTGCAGAAGCTGCCTCAGGCTATCTAGATCTCCGGAAACGAAGGTGGAAGGGGTCCTGTACCGAGCATGCATTCGGTCTTCCATGTGCCCTAGAAGAGTTGGAACATCGCAGTAATAGACCGACTTCACCAACTGGCCAGCAACCTCATATACATCTCCGACTCGACGACCGCTTGGCGCCCCACCAGCGCCTTTGCAGTGATACAGCGCAATCTCGACCTCGCCTTGTGGGGATGCTGTCACCGCGATGTAATCAGCTGCCTCTCCCGACCGGTGGTCGTAGAAAAGAGCGAAAAGTCCAGAGGTCTGCAACAAGTATCGCTCAAGGTGTTCTTGAACTGTGGCCTGGCCCGCCAATCGCCGTCGGAGCTCTACGGACGCCGGAGAGTCGTTGCTCGGCACGAATTCGACATCGATCGCGCAGCCGCTCCAATCGATAAATTCGGCGTCACCAGGGGAAAGGGTGGCGATCTGCAAGCTCGGTGCTGACATTTGGTTCATCCCTTCGAAGGATGACTTATTGGCGGCGTAGAATACCGGCGGATGCTCGGCGAGCCACTCGGACAGATGCATCCAAGAGTCTGTCGCCGACTCAACCTCAATCTCAACGCCGCCATTTTGCTGCGTCACCAGACGTCCCTGACCTATAGAAAAGCGCATCTGCACTGAGATCTGGTCCTGGCTGACTTTGAAGTCCAAGATGCCGTTAGCTGGATCCGGCGCGAACTCGCATAGCTCCCAGTCGGTCAAGCGGCTGAAGTCGAACGGGCCAGCGCCTCCTGTTCGATAGCGAATGCGCGGATTGGTTTTGAATCCGCCCTTTGCCCATGTGGCTGCGATCACTACATCCGGAATTTGCCGCAACGTAGTCGCAGCTTTAACGATGTCGAACTGCGTTTGAGCGAACGGGGCTGTACCGACCAGTCGAGCGTTGAGCTGCCCTACCCATGATATGAACTCAGAAACCGTCAGGGCCTGATTGCTCCAGATCTTTGAGGAGCTGCTCGCGCCAATGGTCTCCTTCGTATTCCCTAGCACACCGCTGCCGAAGAAGTGTCCTTGCACGTAAGCACGACCGTCCCCGGCTGTAACAGCACGCTCGGCAGCTGGACCAGTGAGCATCCGATATGTTTCGCTTTGAGAGTTGAAGGTCGAGTTCTTAAGACCCACGTTGTAGAACCGAACAGCTTCGAGCCCCGCGCGGGCCCGACTGGTCTCCTCATAGCTCAGCAGACGGAAACTCGCGCAGACTTCTCCCATCAGACGTTGATAGATCTTCTCGGTGCGTCGCGTCGATCCGATGTAACAAAGTCTAGATTCTGGGAAATAGATGAGCAGGAACGCATCGTGCCGGACATTGACCAGTACATCAGAGGTCGCCCAGTTCGGAGGATTTTCGTCTACCGTCAGCACCAAGCTGACCGTGCCATCCGTCGATAGCCATTGTTTAACAGCGCGAAGGTCCTTGCCGATCGTGTCGCCGATCTTCGAGAAGTCGGGCGTCTCGGCACACATGAACACTCTCACGTGGGCATACAACTCCAAGGCCAAGGGCGATACCAGCTCGTAGTCGGACTCCGCGATTCGACTTACAGGGAGACGATCAAGGACTGCCTGACTCTCAGCGTTTCCAACAAGTTCTCGTCGCGCCGCTTCGTCGATCATGCTGGCAAGGTCTACGCCGTCCTTCAGCAGTAAGCTTGGCGCCTCCAGGACGCGAACGAGAGGCGCAATGAGCGTGGCGTTGCCAGTACTTTCGTCAACTCGAGCGAATCTCCCGATGAACTGGATGGTTGGAACAAGAGAGCGGTGAGGCGAATGGAGCGCTGCCACCTTAAATTTCGGAAAGTCGTAGCCCTCTCCGAACATGTCCACGCAAACTATCCCTCTCAGCTCCCCACTAATCAGCCGACGTTCGCATTCGTCCTGAGTTCGCTTGCTAACCTTGCTGTCGACCGCCTCTATCTGGACGCCTAGATTCCGATAGATGGAGACAAGCTCTCGCGCTGACTTGATACTGCCCGCCCTCACGAACAAGCGATGATCCTTGCCCGCATCTCTGTCAGCATCGAGCTGAGCTACTGCGGTCATTGCAATAGAGCGATCAATCTCATCGTCATTGAGCGGATTGAGAACAGGCGCCGCACGAAATGCGACAGGCTGGAAGGCCCCTTCCTCTACCGCGCGCGTGACCGGATATCGATAGACCAGCTTCCCAGGGATAACCCGTCCATCACGCCTGAAGGGCGTTGCCGTGAGAAACACGAAACGGGCTTTTTTATAGTGCCCCAAGAAAGCTGCCCAAGTATCTGCGGGAGCGTGATGAGCCTCGTCAAATATGATGAGGTCGAAAAGGTCTTCACGAGCTCCTGGAGCAAGCGCCGGCGATGCACTTGCCGCTGTTGTCACGACCACATCCTGCTCTGAAAGAGCCTCCCAAGCCCTCCGATCGGCAGGGCGTCCCTCCAGCCTGAGTACTTCCGGGTTCGGAACGTCATCGCTGATCGCACCGATTCGACGAAGTGTCGAGAGCTCCCTGAAGTGAGAGGACACCTGCCGTCGTAATGCATTGGAGGGTTCCACTACTAAGACACGTTCAGCAGCTAACAGCAGAGGCAGCGCCATCATCAGCGAGGTCTTGCCGTATCCAGTTGGTAGGCAAACAATCGCAGGGTCGTCATGCACAGACTCGTGTGCCAGCACAGCGTGCATAGCCCCAAGCTGACCAATTCGAAATCCCCGGTTGGGCGTTGAGACCTGTTTAGCCAGATTTAGAGCGCCGCCATGCTGAACGAAGAAATTTGCCATCTCACCCCCAGTTCACACTTCCTCGGTCTTCGCCAGAGATTAACTCAGGACGGCTCGATACAGTAGCATTTGGGCGTGAGATTACTGGATCCAACTGGACTAATCCACTTTGCGAGGACCTGTCCTTCCAGGCAGATATTTACGTTGCGCGAACCGTTACGAATGAGCTAGCCGCAGGGGGAGCGCTGCGAGGGCTAGGTGTAAGCATCCCGCGGCCGACAACTTGCCCCAAAAGTTGACCCCATGGCTCTGAGCCCTCGTCGACAGCAGGTCGCGACCGCAGGCTAACCGAGCACTCGCGACTGGCGTGAGGACTTCCGCGCGGGTCGAAGGCTCTCGCCCGCTAATCCAGATGAATTTTCCTTATCCACGACTGTCCTTGAGCCTACTATGGTCCCGCAGAAATGAGAGATATGGGGAGGGCCGATTCTTGCGCTTTCCGGATTGACGCCAACGACCTAGATCTCCCCTAGATCCTTGAGCACGGCCTGCCCCTTCTGCAGAAACCCAGCCAGCAGCCGGCCACCCGCCACCTTTCGGCCCATTTGCTCATTGAGGTGACTCGCCTGTAGGCGCGCATGGGCCAGAAGATCCGTTTGGGCCATGCTAGGCGCCACGGCGTGGAGCGGTTCGCCTGGCGACGCCAGCTGGCCCCCGATCGGCTGAACGACGCAAGGGCGCCGACTGTCACTCTTGGCATATGCCGTGGCCATCATCCGCTCGTGCTTCGGCGACCAGCCACCAAGGACCAACTCGGTCCCGAGTTGCTCGATCGGCAATCCTGCCTCGGCTACCGCCTTCTCGTAGTTCGGCAACAGCTGATCCACAACCAACCCCAGCTCGGCAGATAACTGTTCCATTGTGAAATCTACGCGGAAGGTGGCCTGCAGCGCCAGCTCATAAATGCGAAGGAAGAACTGCGTAGAACCTCGCGTAGCAAACACCAGGTTGTGCTGAGGGATCAGCAGCAATTTTGCGTCTGCGGAATGTGCCCCTGTGAGAGCATCCTCTGCCAAGGTATCCACTGCAACGACAAGGTGGTCACGAGTGAGCAGAACGTTGAGGATGCTCATAGCGGGCTCGTCTAAACGTTAGCAGACTATCGCCTTCCCCTCCTGTCCAGACTGCCATGACCTCCGAGATCACAGAAATCCTTGATCGCCTCCATGCTTGTGAGGCCGCACTTGAGATGCACCGCGGCTACCTCAAAGCAATGGAGTATGGGTTGCGGGTTTCGTTTCTAACCCACCAAGACCCAGAAACTCTGCTCGACACGTGGACCAGGCTGCTCCCCTCGATCGCTCACAGCCACAAGACAGACAGCGACCAGCCATTTGCGGCCGCATTCCAGCAATCTCTGACAGTTCTCACTGAGCAAATCGGCGCAGCGCGCAATAGACCTTAAGCAGCTAAGTCTGCTCTCGGTCAAAGGCAGACATCCGTCCTACCCTTGATCAATATCTCTAGCCGCCCGAGGTTCGGTCCAGGCCAGGAGGAGAAGTAGTACCTTCCCAGAGGCATCCAAAATTGGTACCGCCCATATGCACAGCTGCGCCTCATCGCCATTCACAGCTTCATGTTCAGCCCAATGTACAGCTGCCGGCCGGCCGAGGGAGAAAACATTGGTTGCACCTGGCTCTGGAAGAAGCTGTCGTACCACACGTAGGCGTACTCCCGCCCGGTCGCGTTCTTCACCTGCAGATCCACGCTCCAGGTGGGGTCGATCTGGTAACTGGCGCTGAGGTCCAGCACGGCGAAACTGCCGTGCTTGCCAGCCACATTGCGCTCTTCCAGGTAGTAGTCACCCTGCGCGCGGCCCTGCAGGCCGAACTTCAGCTCGTCGGTCGCACGGAAGTCAACTCCCACGTTGCTGATGTAACGCGGCACAGCGGCCACTTCATTGCCTTCCAGCGATTCCACGGCTAGCCGTCCGTCGCGTTCGATCTTGGCCTCTTGGTAAGCGTACGATGCCCACACGGTCCAGCGTTCATCTAGTTGCGCGGTAATCTGCGCATCCACGCCACGACGGCGGGTCTTGCCCAGCTGCACAGTGGTGCCGGTGGCAGGCATGTTGGAGATTTCGTTTTCCGCATCCTGCTGCCAGACCGCCAGGCGTGCCTGCGTACCCTGGAACGGGCTGAACTTCAAGCCCAGCTCCATGCCCGTGTTGGTGGAAGGACTCATCGCCGTCTGGCCCGGGGTCAGGTAGGCCGGTGCCGTGCCGCCGGTCAGCACCTGCGCGGTGCGCCCCCAGTTGGCGTAGACATTGGCACTGGGGGTGAGCGCATAGACCACACTTAGTTTGGGCTGGTTGATGTTGCCGTAGCGCTGCAGCTTGCCGGTCGTGTCATCCACCAGGCGTGTGTTGCCGCTGTAGCGGTCAACGCGGTAGGCCGGAACGATCTTCAGCGCCTCGACGGGCTGGTAGATGGCCTGCACGTAGGCACCCCAGTTGTCGAAGTTGTGGCGCTCATCATTCTGGATGCGCGCCGGGGTGGCCCAGAAATCTGTCGGCTCGGCATAGCTGAAGCGCATGCGCTGGTAACGATTGTCCTGCTGCTCGTAATTGAACCCGCCTTCCAGGGTCAGCGCGCTGCTGGCATTCCAGGTGAGGGTGTTGAGCATGCCGAACTGGCTTTCGTCCCACATACGGCGCTGGCGAGGCGCATTGCCGGTGGGTAGGTCGCTGAAGGTGACCCGGCGGTCATCTTCGTAGTTGTTGTAGTAGAGCTTGCTGGCCAGATACAGATTGTCGGCCAGCTTCAGATCGACATGGGCCGCAACCTGGCGCATGTCGCGGTCGTCGCCATCATTGCGATTGCGCAGGTCCGAGCCGCGGCGGTGGCTGCGCAGTTCCTCTGCGGTCATGAAACCGGGCTCTTCGGGTTCGTTGTGATAGGCGCGCGCGGTCAGGCCCACGCGCAGCCCCTCTTCTTCCAGGTTGCCGTAGAACCACTTGCCACCGACGCTGTATTTCTTCGATGTGTCGTTATCGCGGTAGCCATCGGAGTCCTGGTAGCCCACGAAGTAGTTCTGGGCGAATCCATTGCCTTCGCGGCCCACCGCCAACTGGGCGCTGCGTGTGTTGTAGCTGCCGTAGCCCAGCCGCGCATCGGTGTAGTTGCCGCCCTGGCGGGTGCCGAAGTTCACGTTGCCGCCAATGTTGTGCAGGCCGTAGCGCGGGTCATTGGTGCCACGCACCACCTCGATGTAACTGATTTCCAGCGGGAACAGCATGTCGATGAAGCGCTGGTTGCCACTGTTGACGTTGCTGGGCACGCCGTCGATCAAGGTCTTGATGGCGTTCAGATAGCCCTCGCCGTTGAAGGCACGGAAGCTGACCTTGCCGGATTCGGCGCCCTGCCGGGTTTCGGTGAGCTGGATGCCGGGCATCTGGCCCAGCAGTTCCCAGCTCTGCGACACGTTCTTGTCTTCAATCTGGTCAGCACCCAGCACGTCGACCGAGGTCAGCACCTGATGTGCGGTGAGCTGGCCCTCCGAATGCTCATGCACATCGACTTTGCCCAGTGTGAGGGTGGAGTCGGCCGATTGGGCATGGGCCTGCATGGACAGGCAGGCGGCCGCAATGGCGACCACCAAAGTGTGGGTTTTCATGAGCATCTGAGGGAGACGGGGAAACGAAGGCCGCCCACTGGCTGACGGCAACAATAGGTAATGATATAACATTGGATCTACTGGCCGCCGACCTTGCCGCTCCCGGCCGCCACGGCCACGCCTCTTTTGGATCCATTGCCTTGAAAACGCCCGCCCCCGTTGTCGACATCCAGGACCTTCGGGTCGCCTATGCAGGCAGAGCTGTCCTGTCCGATCTCTCGCTGCGGGTTTCCGCCGGAACCATCTACGCGCTGCTCGGCGGCAATGGTGCGGGCAAGTCCACTACCCTTTCGGTGTTGCTGGGCTTCCTGAAGCCGGCCTCTGGCCATGTGAAGGTGGCCGGCTTTGTGCCCTGGGAAGCGCCTGCCAAGGCACGCAGCCAGTTGGCCTATCTGCCCGAGAACGTGGCCCTGTATGAACACCTCAGCGCGGTCGAGAACGCCGACTATCTTCTGTCCTTGAGTGGAAGCGCCCCTGATCGGAAGGCGATCACCGATGCGCTGCGCGCGGTGGGCCTGCAGGAAGCAGCGTGGCATCAGCGATTGGGAGGCTTTTCCAAGGGCATGCGGCAGAAGGTGGCCATCGCCATCGCGCTGGCCCGCCGCGTTCCATTGCTTCTGCTGGATGAACCCACGTCCGGCCTGGACCCGGGCGCGAGCGCCGACTTCCACCAACTCCTTGAGTCGGTGCGCGCGCAGGGTACCTCGGTGCTGATGGTGACCCACGATCTGATGGGGGCCATTGAAGTGGCCGATCGCATCGGCGTGCTGGAACGGGGGCGCATCAGCTATGAGGCCGAACGCAACGATCTTGATCTGGCCTCGCTGCATGCGCATTTCGCCGGCCGGGCGAACGTTGCATGAGTGCCTGGCGAGCGGTGATGCGCAATGAACTGCGCGGCATGCTGCGTGATCGCACGGCGCTGTCGGGCATCGTCCTGCTTACGTTGTTGGCGTTGGCTGCCACGCTGGTGTCGTGGAACCACATGCAATCGGCAGCCGACTACCGGGCCCGGCAGCAGGCCGCTGCACAGCAGGCCTTCGATGCGCAGCCGGACCGTCATCCACATCGCGTGGTGCACTACGGACACTTTGTCTATCGGCTGCCCTCCGCATTGGCTGCCTTCGATCCCGGCGTGGATCCGTTCACCGGCAGCAGCATGTTCCTGGAAGGGCACCGGCAGAACAGCGCCAACTTCGGCGACGTGATGCAGAGCTCCATCCTGACCCGCTTCGGGCAGCTGACGCCGGCTTTCGTGCTGCAGGTCCTTGCGCCGCTGGTGCTGATCTTCCTGGGGCATGGCGTGCTTGCGCAGGAACGCGAACGGGGAACGCTGCGGCAGTTGATGCTGCAGGGCGCGCCAGCACGGTCGATCATCCTCGGCAAGCTGGCCGCGCTGTGGGTGATGGCGGCGGTGTTCATGCTGCCTGCCTGCACAGGCTTGCTGTTGCTAACCGTTTCGGCCCATAGCTCGCTGGGTGTTTCGCTGTTCTTGATGGCGGCCTATGCGCTTTACCTGGGGGCCTGGTGCATGCTGATCGTGGCCGGCTCGGCCGTGCTGGTGCGCCGGCGCGATGCGTTGCTGGCCCTCGTCGCAGTGTGGGCCGTATCGACGCTGCTGGTGCCCCGCCTGGCCCCGGACCTGGCCCATGCCACTTACCCGCTGCCGGATCGGCTGCAGACCGAAGTTTCGATCGGCCGCGACGCCCGTGCGCTGGGTGACAGCCACGATCCGCAGGACCCCTACTTCGCCACGTTCCGCCAGCAGGTGCTGGACAAGTATGGCGTGACGCGCATCGAAGACCTGCCGGTGAACTACAAGGGGTTGCTGGCGGTGGAAGGCGAGCGCATGACCTCCTCACTGTTCAACGCCTACGCCGCCTGCAGTGCCCAGGCACAGCAGCAGCAGAACCGCCTGGTGGGCCGCTTCGCCCTGCTCAGCCCGTCCATCGTGCTGTCACAGCTTTCGATGGCAGCCGCACAGACCGATCTGGCTGCGCATCTCCAGTTCGTTTCGCAGGCGGAGGCCTACCGGTACCAGATGGTGCAGAACCTGAATCAGTTGCAGGCCGATGCGGTGAGCTACGCCGACGATACTGCCAAAGATGCGGGCGCCGACAGCCGCAAGCGGGTTGATCGCAGTCACTGGCATGACATTCCCCGGTTTACGTTCCAGCCGCAGCCTACGGGCGCGATCGTGGCGGCCATGCAGTCCGGACTGCTGGCACTGCTGGGATGGTTCGGCGTGGGCGTGCCGCTGCTGTGTGTGGGTGCGCGACGCATGGGGGCTGCACGATGAAGGTCTGGCGCTATGAGTGGGCGCTGCTGCTTCGCTCGAAGATTGCCTTGGCCGGGCTTGCCCTGTTGGTGGCGCTGACAGCGGCCAGTCTTTTCTCGGGCATCGAGCGGATCGACAGCCAACGGCGGGCGATCGCACAGATTCCGCAGTTGCAGAGCGAGGATCTGGCAGCGGTCATCAAAGCAAATACCGCTGCCGGCGACGCCGGACAGGCGGCCTACTATACGTTCCACCCCACCTGGAATCCGCCGTCCGCGCTCGCCTTTGCTGCGGTAGGCATGCGCGATGTCGCGCCCTTCATGCTTCGGGTACGAGCCTTGGGCCTTGAAGCGCAGATCCACGATGGCGATGTCTTCAATCCGGAACTGGCATTGGCGGGTCGCTTCGACTTCGCGTTCTTGCTCACGTTCCTGGCGCCGCTGTTTGTCATCGTGCTGTTCCACGACATCCGTTCTGCAGAGACCCAGTCGGGCCGGGAAAAGCTGCTTGCCAGCCTGCCGGACGAGCTGAAGTGGATCTACCTGCGCCGCGCCCTGGTCAGGCTGGTTGCGCTGGATCTTTGCCTCGCCCTGCCCTTTGCCATTGCGGCCATCCAGCAGGGGGTGCCGGCCGCGCAGGTCGCCGGGGTGCTGGGGTTGATGCTGGCCTATCTGTTGTTCTGGGCTTGCGTGGCTGTGTTGATCGCTTGGCGCGGCTGGCCGTCGGGCACCAACGCGGCGGCACTTGCCACGGTCTGGGCCGTTGTCGCGCTGATTCTGCCCGCTGTGTCCAATGTATTGATTGAACGGGCCATCCCCGTAGGACAGGGTGCCGAGATTGCTCGGGCGCAGCGCGAAGCGGTGAACCACGCATGGGATATTCCCCGCGAGCAGACCATGCAGCAGTTCTATGCGAAGTACCCGCAGTGGAGCCATTCGGCCCCGCTCGGCACAACCTTCCATTACAAGTGGTACCTGGCCTTCCACCAGAACGGCGACGACGCCGTGCAGCCGCTGGCGAAGGCGTACCGTGAAGGCATCGAGCGCCGTTCGTCGGCCGCCTCGGCGCTGGGCTGGGTGCTGCCGCCGGTAGGTGTGCAGGCCGCCTTGACCCGCATGGCCGGTACTGACATGCAGGCGCACCTGGCCTATCAGGATCGCATTCGGACTTACCACGCCGCCCTGCGTCAGTTCTATTACGGGTACCTGTTCGAGGATCGTCGTTTTGGTGGGGAGGACTACGGCCTCGCGCCCGCCTACATGGCCGTGCCTGCGGAAGCGAGCGCTGACCATGATTGATTTGGCCGGTACGAATGGGTGGGTAGAGATCTGTCTACTGGATGCCCGCTGCTTTGCTTGCATGTACATTCCTGGGCCAGCCACAGCTCACTGCTTCATCCGTACGAGTCTTAGGGATCGGATTAACTCCGCGGCCTTGGTCATGGGGAGGCAGCTCATTATCGCCCTAGCCCGCTCGCTACCTACCCGCAGGTATTACGCCCGCACTGCGCGGGAATGCCCTCTCGTGGCCCGCGCAGGCCAGTGGCTATAGATGCAACACCCACCTTCGTCGCTGGCGATGTCCACTATCGTCCTGAACTCGAACTCAAGTTCGCGCTCTCCCACAAGCATCAGGTGGACGCATTGATTGATGCCAACTCCCGAGCGCGCTTTTATCCAGGCCTGGGAGCAACATCCAGCAGCCTGGAGACAGCCGCGATGATCGAAGCCTTCGCCGATCAGTACCTCGCTGTCGCGGCTCACCAGGATTCGGAGGTGGCCGCCGCGGGGATTCGGGCTCGAGTTGCTACTAAAGAGCGGCGTGCACCGCGAATCGCTGCTTGGCTGCAACAGAGGCTTGACTGAGCGCCTTTGAGCACCGCCAAAAGGGCGGGAACCGCACAATGCGATGCATTGTGCGGCCCCTGTACCTACCATACTTCCGATGGGCCACGGCCCCGAGGTACGACGATCAAGTCCCCCTCGCCAGCAAAGCGTTGATCCCTAGGGAATTTGTCGGGCCTGTTACACCCATTCAAACCGGGATCTTCGGACCAGCACCTCCACCTGGTCGGCCATCCGGCCAGCAGCTTCCTTGCTCGGGCGACATACTCAGGTCGATAGGGCTGCATGCCCCAGAGCATCTGCCGTCGGAAACGCTGGACCGACAAGCATCGCCGGACGCTGAACTCTATTGGGATGCGTCATTGGCGGCTTGCGTCTTGCGATGATGGACTCGCTCTCGAGATCATGATCGCAATGGCCACCAAGAGGCCTGCAAGCCATGTACCAATGACCATTGCGGCAATGAAGTCCATGAAAACCACATCCAGCAATCCAATCTCCTCAATCGTCCTAAGTGTGCGATCCAGTCCCCTGGTGATGAATAAATTGGCAATGGTTAGCGAAAGCGTGGATACGACCTGAACCAGGAGTACCGAGCCAACGAATACCCAAGCTGGATGCCATGCCCGTGCAAGCCGTATCAATAGTAGAACTAGCAGAAAGAGCCCAATGAAGAAGCTAATCGCATAGGGGATCCTCATAGCTTCAAGCTTGACAATTGCCCGGAACACTCTTTGGCTTGGAGGCAGCAGCCAAAGCGCGAGAGATAGCCCACAGACAGCCAGCGCGCAGATTACGCTTACGGTTACTTTCCCTGTGCGGGGCATTGCTGTGCACCCTCAGCCTGGCTGCGGAGCAGTCCTGGAAAATTCGTCATGGTCACACCGCAATAGCCTGACAGGACCGTGGAAACCGAGCGAGCACAGGTGAACCCACGTCGATCACCGTAATTCTCCGCGTTGATCTTGAATCTGTTCTCCTGATCAACGGTAGTGTCCAGCCGAGTCACCTCGACTTGGCTCCCTTGACCACTGTGATACTTGATGTACTCGCTAAGAACTGCCCCGTCCTCTGCACCTTCAAAGATTCCTCCGCCTCCCCGCATCCCCGTGCTCTCTCTATAGCTTCCCGCCGGGTCATACAAGAATGGCACCTGGCCTGGTGAGTCGATGAATAGAGCCGAGTGGGTCGCTACTCGAACTCCCGCGATCCTGTCGTATGTCGTGATCACGTACGTGGCCAGACCCAAGGGGTCAGACTTCAATAGTGGTGAATTCAACGCGTATGCGTAAAGACTGATGTCGCCGGCCAGTCCAATCGGATCGCCCTGGATGTAGCGACCAATCGAGGCGTCATAATCACGGTGAAGATTGTAGTTCAGCCCACTGGCCACATCGAGCCGCTGCCCTGGGAACCGCATATCCAGAACGAAACGAGACGTGTCCAGATCCGGGTCCTCGTTCGGCGCACTGTTTCCAAACGCTTCGCTGGCGATGTCCCACGTCCAGACGGCGACATCTCGAACCGGATCAATGACGGCGCGTGGTGTGCCCAGGTGGTCCGGCTGGACATAGTGCAGACGGTTCACCGCTGCAGGTGGCCCAGCCACCAAACCCACAGGCAGATCGTCCAGCCATACAGCTTGCTGGAGCGCCAGACCGCTTGCGTCATAGTCACCCAGCCACCGACCTGACTCGTCGTAGACAGTCAGAGTGTCCGACGAGCCCAGGTGACGACGAACTCGTTCGCCCCGGCCGTTGTAGGCGTAATTCATTACCGGAACTCCCGCCTGCGTTACCTGTGTCAGGCGGCCATTGGATCCATGAACGAATACCTTGGTTGCGCCATCGATTGACGTGGTGTTGCCGGTAGCGTCGTAGCCGCGAGCGATACCGTCAACCACGGCAAGCCGATGATCCTGCCCCGAGTACTGATATGTGTGAATGCCGCCGTTATTTGCGAACTGGGTCCGATTTCCCGTCTTGTCATAGTCGTAGGTCTCCAGGGCCACATCGGAGGGACCATCGCGGAACTTCGTCAGTCGATTCAACGGATCGTAATCAAATTTGACGCGCGCTTGTTGCGCGAACGCGGCGTCATGAATCGCGGAGACCTGCATCAGTGCATTCCGGGCGAATCCAAGGTTCAGGCCGCCAGCTGCGGTATCTCGCAACGAGCGGACTTCATAGTTCAGATCGTGGGTTCGTTCGAGCACGCGGCCGTTGCCATACGTCCAGCCCATGGCCGGCCCAAAGGGGTTGTAGCCCGCCACCGTCAATAGCAGTTCGCGTGTTCTACCTGGGCGCGTCACGCCGATGCTTGCAATGCGTCCACGGGCGTCGCGGACGTAGTCGGCGACGGTGCCATCCGGATAGGTCTGGGCCACCAGTCGCCCGGCAACGTCGTAATCGTACTTGACCACGAGCGTCACCCCGTTTGTGATCTGCACCTTGCGTACCAGTTGCCCGAAGCGGCTATAGCAATAAGCTGTCCCGCCACTGCCATCAACCATAGTGGCCCGATGCCCCTGGCTGAAACGCTCTCCGAACGGACACTGCGTCGGGGGAGTGTCGTAGGTATAGGCCTCATTGAGGCTGCTGTCGGGGTAGGCCGTGGTGATCAGGCGATTCAGCGCATCGTAGCTGTGAGTGCGGATTACGCCTCTCGCATCGGTCTCAGTTCGGACGTTGCCTGCCCCGTCGTAGGTGTAGGCGGTACCCCCCGTGTCAGGACTGATGAGCTGGATCCGGTCGCCGAATCCGTTGTACACGTAGTGCGTGCTCAGACCGTTCGGGTCTGAAATTTGGGTGATCCGATCCTGTGCGTTGTACGCATAATTTATCTCTGCAGCCAGGCCGCCAGCGTCCTGAATGCTTCGACTGAGGCGGTTGAGAGCGTCATGTGCGTGGATGGTCCGTCGACCCATCGCATCCGTTGTTTGATAGGGATTGCCGTTGGAATCATAGATGAATCCGGTCGCGTTCAGAGATCCGTCTTTCAGGGTCTCGAGCTGGCTAAGTACGTTGAACTCGCGTGTCAGCGTCCGCTTGAGTTCGCCCCCTACTGTTCTCGTATCCTCCTGCTTGCGATTGCCGGCCAGGTCAAGTGTGTAGCGAACTGTGTTGCCAGCCTCATCGATGACCTCGGTCAGGCGATGGGCTGCATCATAGACGTAGCGGATATACGCGCCGCCGGGGAGCGTGACCTTCTTGACGAGGCCGCTGGGCTCGTACTCGATCCGGGTGATTCGATCATCTGTCTCGACGGCATCATCGGCGCCGCGCACTTTGGTCGTGATCAGCCAGCCACGCGCGTTGTACTCGTAGTCGGTGACCACGCCATTTGCATCCACCAATGAAAGCGGGCGCCCTTGCGGGTCGTAACCCAGAATCTCTGTAATTTTGCCAAGGGCGTCGATGGTCTTGTGCAGGTCGCCCTTACGATACGTGCACAATTGCGGCGTAGCCGCACACGATGGATCGTCGCTGCTGTAGTACTGGAACGTGGTGATGTCGTTGACGTCAGTGCGTGGTCCGTTGAACGACTTGAGCAAGCCCGGAACCGGGCAGGTGCTGTTGGCGGCGGTGACGTCAGCGGCCTCGCAGTAGACGTACGTTGTGGTTCGGACCTCACCGGTAGCAGTATCGCGTACCGCCACGCTGATCGGCTGCAGCCTATCGTTGCGAGCAATACGGGTTTCCTGACCCTCGATAGTCGAGCGCATCACCCGATTGCTGGTGACATCGGTGGTTGTCGTGCTAGTGCGCTGCTCTGGTTGACCTACCGCTTCAGTAGTCGTCACTGTACGAGCAGGTGTGCCGGCGACCGGGTCATTGGCCTCGACATAGGTGTACTCTGTTTTGGTGCCTGCGCGATTGATGACACTGGCCGGGCGGCCTCGGAAGTCATTGGCCTCGGCATGGTAGGTGCCGTTTGCAGTACCCAGTTCATCCGCGACCACTGTCAGTCGTCGCGGCAGCGCACCAACATCGTCGGTCAGCGCGTAGGTTGTCGTCTGTCCGATGGAATCGGTGACCACGGTGCCGCCCTCTGCGCGGTACGTCAGAGTGATGCCGTCGGCACCTCCAGCATGCTGGCTAGAGGTCACTCGACCCTTGGCGTCATAGGTGAATGTGCTGTAGCGCTGATTGTCCTCACGAGTAACCCCAGTGAGCAGGCGCGGGAATCGGCTGTCCTCATAGTGGTATTGGCGCCTACCGCCGTCAGCGAACGTTGCCGTCTCAACCTGTTGACCCGCTGAGTAGGCATAGCTGACCAGGGTGATGCCATCTGCCGTTACCCCACTAATCACAGCGTCTGCGGCCGGGCTGGCGTAAACAAACCGGATTGATCGGCCTGTGGTGTGAGTTACAGCGTCTAGCCGTCCCGTCGCGGTGTAGCTGTACGCCAGACCAGTACCGTCTTCGCTGCGCTGCTCAACCAACTGGCCCTGGCTATCAAAGATCAGCACGTCACTGCCGCGGTACAACCACCACTGGTCGCCCACGGCGACAATGCGATCTCCGCTGTTGTCGGCGGCCAAGTAGGCATTGCCTACCTGCGTGTAGCGCACCTGATAGCCGCCGCCTCCGCTCAGGTTCATGGTGTCACCCAACACGACCAGACGCCGGTCGAGCGAGTGGCTCCACCCGGGGCCAAACCCACCGGCTTTGGTTGTCACACCAGAGTGATACGTACGGGTCAGCCTAACCCACCCCAGATCAACATCGGTCTGGTGCTCAACCTTGGCGCCCGTCTTCACGTTGCAGGGGTTTCCTTGTTCCGCGCGCCCAACAGCATCGGCCCCACACTCCTGAATCTTGCCGGGGCTGATGCTGGCTGTGATCCAGCTAGCGCAAGCCTGGCGCGCGTTGTCCCATTGCATGAACATGTTCGGGCATTGCTGGTGCCGTGAGCGCATCGCTCCTAGCTCGATCACCTGCGGTTCACAGGGAGAATGTTGCGTGTTCAAGCCATCCGAGTACTCCACCGAATATCGTCGTTGCTCGATCGTGCCCTCGTGCAAAGGCTGTTCGGTGTACCAATCGCCTACGAACGTGACTTTGGCGTTGCTCGTACACTCGGCGTAATCTTGGTTGTAGCGGGCTTGAATGGCCGCCACCAATTCGGCTTCGGCGGCAAACGGACCTGCACCGTTAAGCCCACCCGCGTTGTACTTCCAATCGGGGTCCAACGAGGGCTTCAAGCCCATCCAATACACGATCGACAACTTGCCATCGGAACCGACTTGCGGCTCCTTGATGGTGTCGATGTAGGGATACGGGTTGGGGATCGGATAGCCTGGTGGAAATGGGCTGGGCAGGCCTTGAATGGCCGCTGCGGCCTCTTCCTGCGTCCTATACGTTCCCTGTTGCGGCCCCTCCATGGAGCTAACCGTCCACACGATTCCGCTTTCCTGGGCACCTGCCTGCGCACTGACAAGCAGCAGACTCAAGCACAGTGCTCTGCATAGGTGGCCTGAAGCTTGCTCAGTGCTGATAGCAACATCAAGGCTGTGTCGTTGACACCTGGGCGAATCTCCGGTGAGACATGGAGAGACGCCACTTTGAGTGGAAGCGAAGCGCGGTTTCACAATGCGACTCCATTCGGCTGACGTGGTGATATGTAGGGCGGATCCATGGGAAGCCACTTCCAATCGGCAGATGCCCCCTTGCAGTGTCAAAGACCGCAAGAGACAACGCCAAATTACTCACAATCGATTGCCGCGAAGAACGAGCGCTACGAGCACAGCGGATGGCGGACACTCTGGAACTACAGCCCATCCATTACAAACTGGGCAACACTTGTGCAAGAAAAGCAACAAGGATGTACCGATGAGAACAGGTCGCAGCTACTACTCTTTCAAGGAGCGCACCTGGAAAATTCGAAATAGTTCAGTAGCCAGTACTAAGTGTCTCGACACTCGGTGTTGGGTCCAGGACTGAGATGGTTGCTCAGCGGATATCCCGCTATGCCACCCCACTTCAAAGCCGGAGTAGAGATAAGCTCACCGACCCAGAACTGCAGCGGCAGACCACATTCCCCTTGCCATGATCGCTTGTCCAACGGGCTGATGTCTTGTAGGAATAGTCCGTACTGTCGAGTGAGGGCTTTCCTACCCTCCCGGCCGGCATCCCTAGTCCAAAACGGCAGAAGCTGCCGGAAGCATAGTTGCGGCCAATTCATGAGTATCGCCCCCCCCCTCGCCCTACCTCTTGTGCCAGCGCTGGCTCCATCCCAGCCGCCTTAGGCTTACGATGCCCCTGCAGATCAACTTGGCGACGCCTGCGTCGGGCTCGATTGCAGTTCGCTCTTGGCCGCCGTTCAGCGGGACGCCACAGCCGCCGGCAATTGGGGCGCTGTGATCGGCACCGGTACGCGCTTGACTGACCGAAAGAGCTGAAACCAGGCACTCGACCGGCGACAGATGAGGCAATGCGGGTCAGCCAGTCATCGGACAGCAGGCACATGCCCTCTGCCTCAATACCCTTCACTTCTGCTTTGCCGCGGTTGATCGGCATGGTGTAGACATAGTCATTGGTGGCGACACCTCGGCTGTTGCGGTGCCCGACACCCTGGCCGTTGCCGTTGCTGTCGGTGCGGGAGAACTGCGCGTCGCACACTCACTGATACTCGGCTCGGTCGACCTTACCATCGCCGTTTTCGTCGTAGAGCTCGAGGAAACCCGCGGAGGTGTGGCCGGCCGGCACCCCCAGGCGGCGGCGCCGCTGGTTGTCGAAGCGCTGGACGACGGCGGCGGTCTTCGCCTCGCGCTGCGGTGCAGCCGTGGCTTCCGTGCCCTTGCTGGCCAGTGCCTTCTACCCGCCCTGTCAGGCCTTCTCGCCCGCAGCATCGAACTCGGCTCGCGAAACCTGGCCGTACCTGTCGCTATCCAGCGCCGCAAAACGCGCCCTGGTCTGCTCGACCTGGACGGCACGCTCGCGCTCGATCTCGGCGACCAACCGATGGCCGCCCACCAGCGGGGACGGGCCCGACGCGTTCTGTGCGGAGGCAGCAGAAGAAAGCAGCAGCGTGGCAACGCACGCACTGGCAAGCACGGTGGTTTTCATGTTGACCTCGAAGGGAGTGTTTCAGCGAACTCAGGGATTCAGCACGCGCAACGAAAGCGTGACGCTGTTGCTGTGGCCACCGGGGCACCTGCCGGCGCGGGCGTGCGGTAGCGGGTCAGCGCAATCCAGGTGCCGGCGGCGGAATGCGGGACGCGCACGTGCCCAGCAGCATCGCCTTTCAGGTTTGCAACCTGCCGCGTGCGATCCGAGCTCCACACCGCCTCGGTGATCTCCACGGCCTGATGGGGCAGTGGCTTGCCGTTGTACTGCACGATGAGATCGAATGTCTCACTACGTACAGGTCATTGGAATGGGTGACCGGCACCAGCTCCACACCCTAGTTGCGAGGGGCAAGTGCGGCGTGGTCCGGATTGCCTACGGTGACGTAGCCGACGGCCTGTGTGAACGACTGGGAGTCGGGAATGATCCTGAATGATCCTGACGCCGGCGGGAATCTTCACTGCGGGCTCGCGCGAACTCTCGCGCTTGCCGTTCTGCTCCCATGTGCAGAACGGCGCGCCCAGGCGTGGACCGGTGCTGATGGGGCAAGTGAAGGTGCCCTCCTGGTCGGTGAGCGGGGCACTTAGAAGCCCGCCGGGATTGACTAACATAAGCGGTCTTTGCCTCGTTCTCGTCCTGCGGTACACAGGGAGGTGCTATCGACAGCGTCGCTCCGGATCCATCCCGAGAAATCTACTGGGTGAGCTGAACTAGAAAAAGGTTTTGAAGTCCTCAGATAGCTTGCGCCCAAGTCTCGCTCCGCTCGTTGCGCCCGCCAACTGTCAAGCGTGGCGCAGATTGCGCTTTCCCGCTTGAACCCAATCATTCCAACTTGGTACTTCCGCGCCAGAAGAGCACCTGCTGCCCGGCCAACAGGGCAACGCTTTGATGGATGGATCGGGCGTCCTTCAGGACGCCCGCCCACCTATCGCCTAAACAAATATCTAGCAGGAGGAGGAAGACTCAACATCACCGCGACACGTTAGCATTGCGGTTATTGTCCTTGAACTCCTGTCGCTTCCCTGGACATGAAGATCCAGATCCCCCAGTGGAGTGCACTGATAGTCGAGGCGGGAGGGCGTCGGGCAAATGTTATCCAATCATCAGGAGTGGTGCTTTAATGTTCGCCCAGATTGAGCTCCGCCCAACCATTGGCATGGAATGCTGCGAGGAACGCTGAGGGGTCATCTGTGCGCCAGGCTGCCGCAATGTGGAGTTCTGGAACTGGATCAGCAACTTCCAGAAAAACCAGTCCTTCGACCGGCAGATTGGTCCGTCGACTAGGTATGAAGAGCACTCCCAGACCCGCACGAGCCAAACCGAGGCAAGTTTGGTTCTCCGCACACTCCCTTAACCGTGGTCTGAAACCAGCATCTTCGCAGGCCTTGATTACTTCATCATGCACTGTCGGGTTGTCGCGCTTTGCTGGAATGATGAAGCAATCCGCTGCGAACGCAGACAACGGCACCGCACCATTTCGTTCCACTGCAGTCGCATGTGGATGGTCGTCAGGTACGGCCAAACGCATACGCTCGTGGTAGATGGGTTGAACAGTCAGCGTTGGATTGCTGGCTGGCATTAAGAGAAAGCCAAGATCAATCTCAGTCGAAAGCAGTGACTCCACTTGCGCGTCGCTCGTCAGCTCGCGCACCTCCAGCTGGACATCAGGGTGGATCTGCTTGAAGCGTCGAAGAAACGCAGGTGTCACGGTCTGCATCGCCATCGAAGTCGAACCGACTGTGAAGCGGCCGCTACGCTCGGCTACGGCATGTCGCACGGCCCTCTGAACCGACTCGATGTGTGCCATCAGTGGTTGAGCTTCCTTTAGAAGAAGTACGCCGCCTGGTGTCAAAGCGACTCGTCGCGTCGTCCGATCAAGCAGCTTGATGCCAACGGAGTGCTCGAGCTGAGCAATCACACGCGTCACAACCGATTGCGACACATTCAGGCGCTCAGCAGCACGACTAAAGCTAAGCGTGTCCGCCACGTGAAGAAAGAAGCGCAACGCCTTGATATCCACAAATCGGTGTCCTGTAAGGCCGCATTGACATGCTACCACGGACTACTCATCCTGAAATGACAACGGGACTATTGCTTTAATGGCATTAATTAAATTCCAAATTCGCAATGGACTCGCCTTTCTTGTGGTGTACATTTGA
>NZ_JAOCCT010000040.1:0-48547 GCF_029840555.1 Stenotrophomonas sp. GD03877
CTTTTGCCGTTGCTGTTGATGTTGCCTCTGCTGTTGCCTCGGCGGGTGCAGGGCGCAGCCCTGCCGAACCCCAACACCCCGTACTTGCAACGGTCATCATCCCGGTCCACACTTCGTTGCCGATCTGAAGACGGCAACGATGACCCACAAGATCCCGCTGTTGATCGACACCGACCCCGGTGTGGACGACGCCCTGGCCCTGCTGATGGCCTTCGCCGATGAACGGCACGACGTGGTCGCCCTGACCATCGCCGCCGGCAATGTCGGCCTCGAATACACCGTCCGCAACGCCCTCAAGCTCTGCGACATCGTCGGCCGCGCCGACGTGCCGGTGTTTGCCGGCAGCCCGGATCCGCTGCTGCATCCCTCCGTTGACGCTGCCCACGTGCATGGCCGTGACGGCTACGGCGACGTGGACCTGCCGCCGCCGAGCCGCCAGGCCGAAGCCGAGCACGCCGCGCTGGCCATCCTGCGCCTGTCGCACGAGCACGCCGGCGAACTGATGCTGGTGATGCTCGGCCCGCTGACCAACCTGGCGTTGGCGCTGAAGCTGGACCCGACCCTGCCACAGCGCATCAAGCGCATCGTGGTGATGGGCGGCGCGGTCACCTGCCACGGCAACATCACCCCGGCGGCGGAATTCAACATCGCCTTCGACCCGGAAGCGGCGCACGTGGTGTTCACTTCGTTCAAGCACCTGCTGGTGTCGGACTGGGAGGCTACCGTCGCCCACGGCCTGCCGCTGCAGGACGCCGAGAAGTGGCTGCAGGCCGATTCCGATCGCGCCCGTTTCTACGAGCTGATCTCGCGCAAGACCCGTGGCCTGTCCGAAGACAGCAAGGGCGGCCGCTGGTACACCGCCGATGCGGTGGCCATGGCCTGGGCGCTGAACCCGGAAGGGCAGCTGCAGGTGGAATCGCGTCCGCTGAACGTGGAACTGAACGGTACGTTCAGCCGCGGTGCCACCATCGTCGACTGGAACCGCCAGACCGGCCAGCCGGACAACTGCGATCTGCTGATGGCCTACGACCAGCAGCGTTTCGAGGCCCTGGTGCGCCAGGCCCTGGGCGCGGACTGAAGCCGATTGACCCGCACCGGTTGCCCCGAGCGGCAACCGGTGCTTATAATGCCGCTCTTGACCACCAGCCCATTTACGGTGTGAGCCCATGAAGGCCGATATCCATCCGAACTACCGCGACGTCGTCTTCCATGACGTCACCTCCGATTTCAAGATCCTGACCCGCTCGACCATGGCGACGAAGGAAACCATCAAGTGGGAAGACGGCAACGACTACCCGCTGGTGAAGGTTGAAATTTCCTCGGCTTCGCACCCGTTCTACACGGGCAAGCACAAGGTCATCGACACCTCGGGCCGTATCGACAAGTTCCAGAAGCGCTACGCGCGCTGATCTGTCGATCCAGCTTCGAACCGACGGCCGCGCTCTGCGCGGCCGTTTGTTTTTCCCCAACGCCAACCCAACGGGCGTTTGGATGGACGGAACACTGCGTTCGTGTGACAACACTTTTGCCGATCCGGGCCGCTCAACGACCGGCGTCTGGCCGCCTGTCGTATACGACTTCTGTCTAGCGCCGGGCAAATGCTGCTGTGCGATAATGACCTGATCCCCGGCACAGGCCGAGGACGTCATTCACGTGCCTGACCAATGCGCTTGGGCAGGCGCCTTCCCATGAAGGAGCGCACACAGTGTCCGATCTTGATCAGGTCACGCTCAACGCCGGCGATAAGTCGGTCGTTCTGCCCGTCATCAAACCCACCCTTGGCAACGACTGCGTCGACATCGCGAAGCTGACCAAGGAAACGGGGTATTTCACCTACGATTCCGGCTTCACCGCGACGGCCAGCTGCAAGTCCGCCATCACCTACATCGACGGCGACAAGGGCGTGCTGCTGTACCGCGG
Organism: Stenotrophomonas sp. GD03877; assembly: GCF_029840555.1. Lineage (NCBI taxonomy): Bacteria > Pseudomonadati > Pseudomonadota > Gammaproteobacteria > Lysobacterales > Lysobacteraceae > Stenotrophomonas > Stenotrophomonas sp. GD03877. The sequence continues at coordinate 1,921 of NZ_JAOCCT010000040.1, forward strand.
CTACCCGATCGAACAGCTGTCGGAAAAGTCGAGCTACGTCGAAGTGGCCTACCTGCTGATCAACGGCGAGCGCCCGAGCGCCGAGCAGCTGAAGGCCTTCACCGATGAGCTGGCTGCCGAAGCCAACGTCGACGATTCGATCAACACCCTGATCGGCAGCTTCGCCAAGGATGCCCATCCGATGGCGATCCTGACCGCCGCCATCGCGCAGCTGTCGGGCATCTATCACGCCTCGCTGGACCTGTCCGACGCCGAACAGCGCCGCCAGGCTGCCGTGCGCCTGATCGCCAAGGTGCCGACCCTGTCGGCGCTGATCTACCGCCACGGCAAGGGCCTGCCGGCCAACAAGCCGGACACCTCGCTGGACTACGTCAGTCGCTTCCTGAAGCAGACCTTCGAGTCGGCTGACGGCCAGTACGATCTGAACCCGGACGTGGTCAAGGCGCTGGACCTGCTGTTCATCCTGCACGCCGACCACGAGCAGAACGCCTCGACCTCGACCGTGCGCCTGGTCGGTTCGACCGGTGCCAACCCGTACGCGTCGGTCGCCGCTGGCGTCACCGCGCTGTGGGGTCCGGCCCACGGCGGTGCCAACGAAGCCGTGCTGAAGATGCTGGAAGAGATCGGCACTGCCGACAACGTCGAGTCCGCCGTGGTCAAGGCCAAGGACAAGACCTCCGGCTTCCGCCTGATGGGCTTCGGCCACCGCGTCTACAAGAACTTCGACCCGCGCGCCAAGGTCATCGGCGAGATGACCAGCAAGGTGCTCAAGCAGCTGGGCGTGCAGGATCCGCTGCTGGACGTGGCCGTGAAGCTGGAACAGGCCGCGCTGCAGGACGAGTACTTCGTCGCCCGCAAGCTGTACCCGAACGTCGATTTCTACAGCGGCATCATCTACAAGGCGCTGCAGATCCCGACCGAGATGTTCACCGTCATGTTCGCCCTGGGCCGTACCTCCGGCTGGGTGTCGCATTGGCTGGAACAGCAGGTTGATCCGGAAATGAAGATCGGCCGTCCGCGCCAGGTCTACACCGGCAGCGACGTGCGCGACTACCAGGGCTGATCGCCCGCGTAGGTTGTGCTGAGAACGCCCCGCATCCGCGGGGCGTTTTTTTTGCGCGGACCTGGTAGGTGCGGACCGTTGGTCCGCACGATTTCGGCGCCCGCGAAAAACCATCCACGCATGGCGTGGATCTACCACCGCATCCGCCTTCGGTAGGTGCCAACCTTGGTTGGCACGCGCTTCATCGCGCAAAGACCGCGTGATTCAAGGGTCTCGCCAGCTTCACGACCGCTCGCGCAGCCTCAGGACGCCAGCTGCATCCGCAGCACTTGAAATGGAGCGTCCATCCCGATGAGTACCCGATTCGACCCACCCGAGCGCGGCCCGCTTGGTCCCGACGTCGCCACTGTCGTCACCGCCCCCATCGTCGCCCCTCCCAGCGAAAGCGCCGTTTCCTGGGGCGCCATCTTCGCAGGTGCCGCCGCTGCCGCCGCACTCTCCCTCATCCTGCTCATCCTCGGTGTCGGCCTTGGCCTCTCCTCGGTGTCGCCGTGGTCGTTCGAAGGCGTCAGCAAGGAAACCTTCGGCTGGTCCAGCATCGCCTGGCTTACCTTCACCGCACTGGCCGCTTCCGGCCTGGGCGGCTACCTGGCCGGGCGCCTGCGCACCAAGTGGACGCAGATCCATGGCGATGAAACCTATTTCCGCGATACCGCGCACGGCTTCGTGTCGTGGGCGGTGGCCACGCTGCTGACTGCGGGCCTGCTGACCTCGGCCATCGGCGGCGTGCTCGGCACGGGCGCGAAGGTGGCGGGTGCCACTGCAGGCGCTGCCGCATCCACGGCCGGCGTTGCCGCCGCAGGTGCCGGTAGCGCCGCCGCGGCCGCACCGGAAGGCGACCTCAACTATTGGGTGGATTCCCTGTTCCGCAATGCCACCAACGCCGGTGCTGCCGATCCCGCGGCGCCGCCACCGCCGGGCGCGCCGTCGGATCCGAACGCGGCTCCGCCGCCGGCACCGAATGGGGGCCCGCGCGAGGCCGGCATGGCGCAGCCGCGCCCGATGCCGGGCCGTGCACCGGCCGGCGACCGTCGCGAACTGCGCGCCGAAGTGAACCGCATCATCGTCAACAGCCTGCAGGGCGATGGCCTCGACCCGGCCGACACCCAGTACCTGTCGCAGCTCATCGCGCGCGAAACCGGCATGAGCCAGGCCGAAGCGCAGGCCCGTGTGACCGATGTGCAGACGCGCATGCGTGCCGCGCTGGAGAAAGCCAAGACCACCGCCAAGCAGGCGGCCGACGATGCCCGCAAGGCCGCAGCGTATGCCGCGCTGTGGCTGTTCATCACCCTGCTGATTGGCGCGTTCTTCGCCAGCCTCAGCGCCACCTGGGGCGGCCGCCGCCGCGACCTGTAACCCGCATTCCATGCAAGGAGACCTGCCATGAAAATGATTCTGCTCTGGCTGTTGGGCGTGCCGATTCCGCTGCTGATCCTGTACGCAATCTTCTTCTGAGATTGCATCGTTGAGTGGGACCCGTCAGGCCGCCGTAAGGCGGCCTGATGCCATCCCGTCGTGCGTGAGCATGTGTCTGCAGCGTCGAGTCCTGCTCGACGCTACAAAAGCAAGACGCGGCAGCTGAACTACGACTCCGCGTACCGGCTCGGCGAACATCCCAGCACACGCCGGAAGGCCGCAGAAAATGCGCTCGGAATTGATGCTGAAAGAGGCGTCGGGTCCGCGATGAATGGTTTCTGACGTCGGATGTCGTTTTCACATCTTTTCGGAGTTATTGCATGGGCGTCACTATCGAGGCGAGGGAAGCTGTGGGCATTTATCCCTGCATGGACAACACCATGAACCGACGACTCACCCTTGCGCTCATCGCCACCACGTTGAGCCTGCTCAGCGCTGGGGCCTTTGCCCAGTACACCGGCCCGGGCGCCACCCATGCCGTCACCACGGTTGCCGAGGCGCGCGCTCAGCGTGACGACCAGCCGGTGGTGCTGCGGGGCACGCTGGTGGCCAGGATCGGCCACGAGCGCTACCGCTTCAAGGACGCCACCGGCGAGATCGATGTGGAAATCGACGACAAGGATCTGCCCAGCCACCAGGCCGTCAGCGCGACCACCGTGGTGGAGCTGCACGGTGAGGTGGATACGCACCGCTTCAAGCCCACCGACATTGATGTGGAGCACGTCGCCGTGGTGCCTGCGCATTGAAGGTCGTTCGCGATTTCTACACGTAGCGTCGAGCCGTGCTCGACTCATGCGCACACGGTGCGCCTCAAGCGACAGTCGAGTATCGCTCGACGCCACAAATGCAACGCAATGAGGTTTCTTGCATTCAAGTCGTGAGGAAATTTGCATAATCCTCAAACATTGAAAGCCCTCAAGAATTCTTCTTAACGTCCAGCTATTTAGGAATTGTTGCATGGCCTGCGTGCGGTAGGCCTACCTACCATTCTCTCGTCGCCCGTGACCACCTCCACGGGCGGCGCCTCCCTCCCTTTCTCCTTGGGGAGGGGGGCTTTCAAATTCCCCCTGTCCGAGAGAGACACACATGCACGCCATTCTGAAGAAGGCCACGCTCGCTGCAGCGCTGGCCACCGTTTCGCTGTCCGCCAACGCGTTCGACGCCGACATCAAGGTCTGGGCCAACGTCGACCCGACCCTGGCCCTGCTGAAGGCCGATGGCACCGCGCTGGACTCCGTCGTGAACCTGGTCCACAACCCGGTCAGCGGCCTGGTGCCCTGGACCCAGCAGGTGCGCATCTACTCCAACGACGAAGACAAGGACATCGAAGTGCGCGTCGGCAGCGCCCCGCAGCTGCTCAATACCGATGGCAGCGGCGCCCCGGTACCACTGACCGTCAGCCTCAACGGCAAGGCGCTGACCGTGGCCGCACAGGACTTCACCGCCTCCGACCTGTTCGACGGCGCGCTGCCGGGCGCATCGATCCCGATGCCGCTGCGCATTGCGCAGACCAACCAGGCGCCGATCACCAAGGGCGGTACCTACGAAGGCATCGTCACCATCGCCATGCAGCAGAAGACCACCAGCCCGTAAGGCGCCCGCGCCGGCCCGCATGCCGGGCCGGCCGCTTCCGGTAACACCCCCATGAAATCTCCCGCACCCGCCGTCACCCGGCTGGCGGTCGCGCTCGCCCTGTCGTTGGCCACGCCCCTGGTCGCGGCGCGAGGCGTTCCCGCCGGTTTCGAGGATCTGGTCGAAGGCCAGACCGAACAACTTGAGGTGCGCCTGTTCGGTCGCTCGACCGGGCTGGTGCCGGTGCGCGTGACTCTGGAACACGTGCAGCTGGAAGCCCCGGCCGAGGCGCTGCAGGCATTGCAGCTGCCCGCCGAGGCACAGGCCGCGTTGTTGCCAGCGCTGTCGCAGCCGCTGCCGCGCAACAGCCACCTGGCCTGCCGTTACGGCGGCGCCAGCGCCGGTTGCGGTTACATCGATCCCCCCGAGGAGCCCACCGCCGTGCGCGCGCTGTATGACGAAGGCGAGGGCGCCGTGCGCCTGTTCGTCGCCCGCCAATGGATTCCCGGCGAACCGGCCGCCGAGCGCTACCACCAGGTCAGCGCCAATGCCGAAAATGCCTTCCTGCACCAGCACACGCTCAACGTCAGCGGCGGCCGCGGCTACCAGTCGCTGGCCGCGCAGGGCATGGGCGCGCTGGGCGTGTTGCAGCGCGGGCACCTGTCTGCCGATTGGACCTTCAGCCAGCAGCACTATCGCGGCGGCCACGCCAACCGCGACTTCCAGCTGGACAACGCCTATTACCGCCATGACCTGGGGCAGCAGCACTACCTGCAGGCCGGGCGCATGGACCGCCGCAACCTGAGCAGTCCGCAGGGCGGCACGTTCAGCTTCAGCATGCTGCCGATGGACCGCTTCCAGGGCCTGCGCCTGGGCACCACGCAGGCCTACGTGGATTCGGCGGCCGCCGTACAAGCCACGCCGCTCACCGTGCTGCTGGCACGCGATGCACGGGTGGACGCGTTCGATGGCGAGCGCCTGCTGCAGACCTTCTACCTGCAGGCCGGCATCAACCAGCTCGATACGCGCCGGTTCCCGCTGGGCAACTACACCGTCACCCTGCGCATCTACGAAGACGGCGTGCTGGTGCGCAGCGAGGATGCGCCGTTCGACAAGGGCGGCGACTGGACCGACAGCAGCGTGCAGTGGTTCATGCAGGGCGGCCGCCGTAACGAGCGCCGCAGCGACCGTTTCAACGACGAGCTGGCAGCGATGGCCGGCCTGCGCGTGCCGGTGTCGCGCAACGTGGCAGTGACGGCCGGTGTCGCCGACCTCGGCGGCTTCAGCTATGGCGAACTGCGGCTGGACCTGCGCCATGTGTTCGCCACCCAGGAGATCCGCGGCACCTTCAGCGGCATGCACGGCAGCGACGGCAGCCGTGGCCAGCAGCACCAGCTGTCCTACCGTCGCCGCGCCTCGTGGAATGTGTACCACCAGCGCATGCGCGGCCGTGCCTGCCAGTTCGAGGACGACGCGCGCGACCGGCTCGGCTGTGCCGACTCGCTCAGCGCCTCGATGGCGCTGCCAGTGGCGGGCGGCAATGCCTACGTGGCCTACACCCGCCGCCAGACATGGCGCGCAGGCACCGTGCAACCAGGGCTGGGGGATGACCCGCTGGCCGGGCTCGACCCGCTGTTGCCGCCGTGGATTCCGCAGCCCACGCGCGTGCCGCAGCTCAGCCGCACCTGGCAGGCCAGCTACAGCCGCAGCCAGCGCTGGGGCGAGTTCAGTGTCTCCAGCCGCATCGGCGTATGGCAGCAGACCAATGGCGGCGGCCTGCGCGATGGTCGTGACCGCGGCATCTATTTCAACGTCAGCCTCAACCGCCTGCAGCGCGGTGACCGCGGTAGCTCGCAGCGGCGTTACGGCCTGGATGTGCGCCAGCCGCAACATGCACGACCGGACGTCAACTACAGCGCCGGCCAGACCCTGCGCCAGGAATACGAAGACCAGTACCGCGAAGTGTCTGGCGAACTACGCGGCAACAACAACGAACGCTACAGCGCCACGCTGAGCGGGCAGCTGCAGAACCGCATCGGCCAGACCGGCGCTACGGTATCGCGCTATCAGCACCAGGGTGGCAACGAGGTGGCGTACAGCGCCACGCACAGTTCCGGCCTGGCCATCGGCTCGCGCGGCCTGTACTGGGGCGCAGGCGTGGGCGCCGATGCCGGGCTGGCGGTGCAGGTGGATGGCACCGACGATCTGGACCTGACCGGCGTGGCCGCCGAACTGCAGGTGGGTGGACTGCGCCGGCAGCGGCTGAAGCTGGGCGAACGCCGCCTGCTGCCGATTTCCGCCTACCAATCGCACCGCGCCGAAGTGCAGGACGCTAGCGCACTGGACAGCATCGCCGCCGTGCGCGTGAGCGGTGTGGGCGGGGCGCGCCCGCTGTTCCTCTCGCCGGGGCGCCTGGTGCGCATGCCGGTGCCGATTGAAGTGACCTACACCTTCATCGGCAACGCCCACGACATCGCCGGTGCACCGCTGCGCGGCGCCCGCATTCTCAACGCGCCGGTGCCGGGCACCGGCAGCAATGGAGGCTTCGTGGCCGACTTTCCACGACGCGAAAAGACCCTGTACCTGCTGCAGGACGACCGCCTGCTGCACTGCCCGCTGCAGGTGCGCGAGCGCCGCAGCGTGGTGATGCTGGTGGGCGCCGTGCAGTGCGAACCGCTGGCCGTGGCCCAGCTACCCGCCGACATCCGCCACCAGGCGCGGGTGACCCGGCTACTGCAGGAGCAGGCGTTGATTGCCGCCACGCCGCAGACCGCGGCCGCGGGAGGTGCGCAGTGAACCGCCGGGTGTGGTGGGTGATGGCGGTGCTGTGTGCGCTGGTGGTGCTGGCGCCGCAGGCGATGGCGCAGCAGCCGCCGGAGACCGATCCGCCAAGTGGAGACATTGTTCAGCACATTGCCCAGCGCTGGGACAGATCAGCACTTCCCGTCGAAGTTGAATTGCTTGCCCCCAAAACACTACTTGGCTATAGCAAACGGCCCGAAATGGGCTTGGGCGAGCTACATCTTACTTGCAGATCCAACTCGGATCCGGCGACAGGTAGCTGTCCTGTAAGTGATACCGGTGAGAACGGCTCGTATAGGAGTCGCGTCCCCCTTCGATTCGTTGAGCAACGGAGTGGACTACCAACTGAAGTGAATGTGGAGGGATGGCTTGACCGCGCTGAGTCCGGGCGAGGATGTAATGACTACTGGCAGCCTCATGTGCGGCCTCTCTGGACCACGTTCTCGGCAGCCTGCGTTACGCCCGCAAGTGGCACGGCTCTGTCACTCCGGATTCCAGCTGCTGAACTCCGTCAGCTCGTTGCTGGCCGCTGGAAAGCAAATCTTGAGCTGTCGCTGAGAGATGGCTCCGGAGGATCGCTCGCGCGCTACATATTCGTGTTCGACTTCACCATCACCGACTACAACGCGGTCTCCATCTACTTCCCGCTCTTCGACCAGGTCACCCCGCACGTCGGCCTGAACCTGCAGTACGACCCGCTGGCACAGACCGTCGGTGGTCGGACTCAACTCGATATGTGCCTGTACGACGGACTGGGCTCGCAGAGCCAGTACCTGGGCGTCACCGTGCGCGACAGCGGGCCGCGTCCTCCGGGGCCTTCCGGCTACTCGGTCTGGCATACCGACGGCGGCAGCGACGCCACGCAGCGCGTGGACTACACCGTCACCCTCGATCACAACGGCAGCGCCATACCGCTGCGCAACGGCGTGGAGCAGCTGCTGCACGGCATCGATACCGCAAAGCTGCGCTTGGTGCTGTTGCCCGGCATGACGCAGCCGGTGTTCTGCGTGCCCACGCCATTGACGCTGGACACCCCTCGCGTGCCGGTCAGCAGCAAACGCCCCGGCTACTACGACGGCGACCTCAAGGTGGAACTGCGCGTTCCCACTGTCACGCCCTGATTCCCATGGAGCCCCCGATGAAGCCTTTCATTCGCTGCCTGCTTCCCTTGTCGCTGCTGATGGCGATGCCTGCCCACGCCAATCTCACCGTGCACCCCATGCGCACGTCGGTGGACGTAAAGAAGGGTGCGCAGATCCGCATCTATTCGCAGTCCACCCAGCCGCAGTACGTGCAGGCCTCGATCAAGCGCATCGTCAATCCAGCCAGCGCGGATGAGCAGGAGGTCGAGGTCGAGCCCGGCGAAGCGGCCATCGCCATCACCCCCGGTAAGTTCGCGCTGGCAGGTGGCGGCAATCACCTGATCCGGGTGATTCCGCTGCAGCCGGTCGAGAAGGAAACCGCCTACCGCGTGTACTTTGAAGGTGTGCGTGGCCCTGAAGGGATCGAACGCCCAGGCGAGGGCGAGCGCGCACAGGCCAACATCGGCGTCAGCCTGGTCTGGGGCGCACTGGTCAATGTGCTGCCTGCGCAGCCCGCCATGGCGGTACAGGTGGAAGGCAATCGTCTGCGCAACACCGGCACGGTGCGCGTGGGCATCACCAGCATTGCCGACTGCGATGGCGCGCGCTGCACCGCGTACGACGTGTCGCGAAGCCTCTACCCGGGCAGCGCGCTGGAACTGCCTTTTCCCGTGCAACCGGGACACACGTTGCAGATGCGTTACCGCCTGACTCGCGATGGCTATCGCGAGCACGTGCAGACCCTGGCGCCCAGCGCCGGCTGATTCCCCAGCCCCGCCAGCGGTGCTGGTGGGTTCTTTCTGACGTTCCTGTTAAGGAGATCCAATGAATCGTATCTATCGCCGTCTGTGGAGTCGCGCCCGTCAGTGCTGGGTGGTGGCCAGCGAACTGGCGCCATCGCGCGGGAAAGCGTCTTCCACGGTTCGTGCAGGGAGTCTTGTGCTTCTTTCGTTGCTGGTGGTGCCGGCTGCTGGCGCGCGCGAGGATGACGAAGATGACACAGCCTGGTGGGCACGACAGACAATGAGTGCCTTCGTCGCAACGGCTGGCGACAGTGGGCGCGCATTCGAGACCCGGGCAGTCAATCGTGGCGATGTGTACAGCAACACGTCGCGGGCCAACTGGAGTGTCATCGACGGCAAGGAGTCCATGGCACTTGGGTCGGAAGCACGTGCCAGCGGTGAACATAGTCTCGCGGCAGGTATCAGCAGCCGTGCCGCGGGTGCGAGAAGCGTGACACTTGGGAGTCTCTCGGAGGCATGGGGAGATAACAGCATTGCGCTCGGTCACTATGCGGTCACCGAGAACGGTGGATATGGCACTGCTGTAGGCACCTACAGTAGGGCCAACGGGATTGGAGCAACGGCGCTTGGGCAGAATGCCAAGGCTCAAACCGAAAACTCCATTGCCGTGGGAAGTGGTTCCATGACAAATCCCGGCGCAGGCATCTCCAAGATTGCCATCGGTGGTGATGCGTACGCGGGCAGTAGTGGCTGGACGGGTGCAATCGCACTGGGCGGGGAATCGCTCGCAGAGTACGACGGTGTGGCTGTTGGTTATGGTGCAAAGACATCGGCAAATGGCACTGTGGCACTTGGTCGTGGATCGCTTGCCACAGAGGCCAACACCGTTTCGGTCGGTAGCGCCAGCGTGAAAAGGCGGGTAGTCAATGTGGCCGATGCGGGGCTGAACTCGACCAGCAGTGATGCAGTCACGGGCAAGCAGCTGTATGCCACCAACTCCAACGTGACCAAGGCCCAGGCCGCGGCCGATGGGGCGAAAACGACGGCCACGGCGGCACAATCCACCGCCAACACGGCCAACAGCAATGCCAACTCGGCGCTGGCGAAGGCCAATGCGGTCAGTGGCCTGGTCAGCCAGGTATCGGCCGCTGGCAACGTAAGGCTGGGTGGTGAGAACACCGGTACGGTGCTGGATGTGCGCAACAAGTCCAATGCCAACCGCCGCATCACCGGTCTGGCTGACGCATCGCTCACGACAACCAGCACCGAGGCTGTGACGGGCAAACAGCTCACTGCTACCAACACCAATGTGACCAGTGCCAAAACTGCGGCCGATGCAGCGAAGACAACTGCCACGGCAGCGCAGTCCATGGCCACTACGGCCAATACCAATGCCAACACAGCGTTGGCCAAGGCCAATGCGGTCAGTGGCCTGGTCAGCCAGGTCTCGGCCAGCGGCAACGTGCGTATTGGCGGCGAGAACACCGGCACCGTGCTGGATGTGCGCAACAAGTCCAACGCAGTTCGCATTATCTCTGGTTTGAAGGATGGGGCGCTGAGCACGACCAGCACCGAGGCAGTCACAGGCAAGCAGCTCAACGCAACCAATACCAATGTCAGCAAGGCGCAGGCAGCAGCCGACGCAACGGCTGCGCGGCTGAACGCCAGTGCCGTGGCCCTGGGCGCGGGAGCTGTCGCGGAGCAGGCCAGCTACGGCATCAGTACGGCGCTGGGTAACAACGCCAAAGCCTACAACGGCAAGAGCGTCGCCATGGGCGCAGACGCTCGCGCGACAGTGGATGACGCGGGCAACAAGATCAGTGGCAACGCGGGTGTGTCCATCGGTGCTGGCACCCGCAGTGGCAACGGTGCGGTGGCGCTTGGATTGGATGCCGTCGCAACGGGTGATCGAGGCGTTGCCGTCGGCCATGAGGCGTCTGGTAAAGGCACGCACGCCACCGCTATGGGCTTCCAGAGCAACGCATCGGCCAACCAGGCCACGGCGGTCGGGCGCGGCGCCCTAGCCAGCAGCCTGTATGCCTCGGCAGTGGGCAATCAGGCCAGTGCCACGGCACAGAGCGCGTTGGCCCTTGGTGATCGCGCCAATGCGGCACACGCGGGCGCTGTTGCGCTCGGCAATGGCTCAGCCACGACTGGGACCAATCAGGTCTCGGTGGGCAACGGTTCGTTGAAACGCAAAGTGGTCAACGTGGCGGATGCCGCCCTGAGTACGTCCAGCAGTGAAGCGGTGACCGGCAGGCAGTTGCATGCCACCAACACCAGCGTGGCTGCTGTGAAGGCGACCGCGGACGGTGCGCAGGCGCGCGTGGCGGTGTTGGATGGCCTGGTGGGGCAGGTATCGGCAGGCGGCAACGTGCGCCTGGGTGCAGACAACACCGGCACCGTCGTCGACGTGGCCAACAAGACCGGCGCCAAACGCAAGCTGCAGAATCTGGCCAATGGCGTGCTCAGTACGTCCAGCACGGATGCAGTGACCGGGCAGCAGCTCAATGCCACCAATAGCGAAGTGACCAGCGTGCGCACGGCGGCAACCGCGGCGAAGACGGCGGCCGACGCCGCCCGTGGCGTGGCTGATGGCGCTGTGCAGAAGGCTGATGCCTTGGGCGGACTGGTGGGTCAGGTGTCTGCCAGTGGTAATGTCCGCCTGGGGGCAGAGAACACCGGCACGATTGTGGATGTCGCCAACAAGAGCGGTGGCAAGCGGCGCATCTACAACATCGCCAACGGCACGCTGAGTACGGGCAGCACCGATGCGGTGACCGGGCAGCAGCTGTTTGCGACCAATGCCACGGTGGAGACACAGCGACAGGCTTTGGCTGGGCACGCGCAGCAGCTGACGGATCAGGACGGGCGTATCACCGACAACCGGGTCGAGCTGGATGCGCTGCGTGAGGACTTCGATAACTTCGATCCGGATCTGGATGGCGTGGTCAAGTTCAGTGCTGATCGTCACCTGGTGGACATGGAAGGTGCACGCGTATCGGGGGTGGCAGCGGGGGATATCAGTTCTGCGGCCAGTACGGATGCAGTGAATGGTGGGCAGTTGTTTGCGACCAACTTGGCTCTACGCAAGATTGAAGAGCGTGGCGAGTTCGTTCAGGTGGGTTGGGACGCGCAAAGCAGCAGTGCTGAGGCTGGGAGTCTGGCTGTGGCAATTGGCAGTGACGCTAAGGCAATCGGGAGTGGTGCAACTGCCATTGGCGCGTACTCACTTTCTTCTGGAATCAACTCTGTCGCTATCGGTAGGGGTTCGCAGGTTGCTCTTGGTGCTGAGGGCGGATTTGCGCTGGGGAGTGGAACAAAGGTTGCTGCTACATCGGGCGTGGCAATTGGTGTAGCAAGTCAGATCGCCAGTGGTGCGGATGGGGCAGTTGCATTGGGAGCGACGTCGATTGCCACCGAAGCGAATGTCGTTTCAGTGGGCAACGATACTTTGCGCCGGCGTATCGTGAACATAGATAGGGGGCGTGGAAGTAGTGACGCAGTAGTCGTTGCGCAACTTCGCGAATCTTTGGCGTTTCTTGGTGGTGGAGCCACATTGGACCAGCAAGGCAACGTCATCGGCCCTATGTACAATATTCAAGGAGGGGTCCATAGCACTGTCGATGAGGCCCTCACCGCCTTAGACTCCGCCGTAGTCACCACCGGTTCCCGCGTAGACCGCGTCGAAACCCAGCTCCGCTCGGTCTTCCAGGAAACGCCCTCCACCCGCAGCGACGGCACTGCCCAGCTCACCCTGGCCGGCGCCAATGGCATGGTCATTTCCAACGTGGCCAACGGCCTGATCGCTGCCGGTAGCCGCGAGGCCGTCAACGGTGGCCAGCTGCACGCCGTGCAGCAGCAGCTCAATGGCCGCATGGACGGGCTGGAGCAGCGCGTGGATGGCCAGCCGCAGTCGCGTGCGCTGTCCACGGCTTCGGCCGCGCCCACCGAGCAGGTCACGCCAACGCCGGAAGCCAGCGATTCACCGCAGGTGGCTTCGACAGGCGAGGGCACGTCGCCAATGCCGCAGCCGAAGTCGAAGAAGGACGACACGCCGTCGCCCACGCCGCAGGTCGATACCGCCGAATTGGAGAAGATGCTGGCCCGCGCCAACGAGTACACCGATGGCGCCATCAGCAACTTCGAGCGTCGTCTGGACAAGATGGACAAGCGCTTCAACCGCATGGCCGCGATGAGCAGTGCGCAGACGGCCATGGCCATGAACACCGCTGGCCTGGCCACCTACAACCGCCTCGGCGCGGGCGTGGGCTATGCCGAAGGCGAATCGGCCATGGCGGTGGGCTACCAGCGTGTGCTCAACGAAAAGGGCTCAGCCACCTTCAGCCTCAATGGTGCGTTCACCAACAGCGGTGAACGCAGCATGGGCGTGGGTGTGGGCATCGGCTGGTAAGCGATGGAGCCCCGGCGTGACGCGCGTAATCCACCCCGTCGCGCCGGGGTCCTGGCCAAGGAGATGGCAATGTACAGATGGGTAAGCGGATTCATCAGCTATCGCACGTTCTATATCTGGCGGGCGCGCTATCGCTACTACACCCGGAACCTGGATCTGTGGACGCTGATGAGCGGTCTGTGCATCGTCGGTCTACTGCTGGTCCTGTGGTACATGTGGCAGATGCTGGGCGTGCCGCCGCCGCGCATACATCCGGATACAGCGGCGCTGCGCATCGAGGGCGTCACCCACGAGGCGATCCATCGCATCGTGCTGGTGCGCCACGCTGGCAGCACGCGGGGGGCCGAGTTCACCACGCCGGAGGACGTGCGGGCGAGTACGCTGCGCACGATGCGGGTACGGCAGGTGATGGACAGCGAGGTGGTGTGGCGGCTGAAGGCCGACATGCTGGCGGACATCGCTGACTACATCAACGTCACAGGCGGGTGCTTTCCCTACGACTGCCGGCAGATTCGGGATCGGTTGGATCCCGTGCGCAAGGCCGCTGTGGAGAATGCGCAGATCAACGCCTCACTGGCGACGATCCTGGACGTGCCGCTGGACCAGATGCCGCTCTTGAAGGGCGGCGAGCGTGAGCGGGTGAAGAGTGGGTGGTCGGATACGTTCAACGACGTCTACTTTCAGGCCGGCTTGCTGCGGGACCTGCAGGCCATGCATGCGCAGATGATGCGGGAGTATCCGCAGCGAGCCCCCGCGCCCTGGTTGCCGCGGTTGCTCAGCGACCCGCTGCGCGATACCCGTTTCGTCTGGTAGCGGGAGCATGATGGGCGCCATCTGCCAGAGCAGGTAGCGCAGCTTTTGTAGAGTCGAGCCGCGCTCGACTGCTCTTCGGTCGGCAATCGGTTGCCTGAAGCACGGTGCGGACCAACGGTCCGCACCCACCAAAGACAGGTACCGCTACGCTCGCCGGCCATGGGCCGGCGCCACCGTCATCCGCCGATGTACGCGGTGATCTCCGCCTCGGCCAGCACCTGCCGCAACTGCGCGACAGACGCGCGCCGCATCGGCTTCTCATCCACGGGTGACAGCGGTGCTTGGCGCAGGGCGTCGTACGGCAGTACGGCCAGGTCGAAGGTCAGTTCCTCGGCACTGAACACCCACACCGGTACATCCAGGCAGCGTTCGCGGTCCATGCGCAGGCGGCGCGTCCGTGATTCGGCGGGGATGCCGTGCTCGTCCAGGAAGCGGTGCACGGCTTCCGGGTCGTCGCTGTGCAGGTGCAGCTGCACGGGGCTGTTGGCGTCGGCGGTGCCGTCCAGCACCGGGCCAGCCAGGCGCGGCGCGAAGCCGTGCAGGAACTCCAGCGCACGCATTGCAGCTTCGCGGCGGCGCTGAAGCTCGTTGCCGTGCTGGGGCCCGGAGAACAGCCGCTGGTACTCGCGCAGGGCGTCTTCGATCTCGGTGTTGCGGGGCAGGGAGGCATCGTCGTGGATGCCGAGCCGGCTGGCGGCCTTCAACTTGGCCTGGTGGTAGTCGCGGATGCCGCCTTCGGCCATCAGGCGGGCGGCTTCGTGGGCGAGGCGGTGGCGACGCTCGCGGGTCTGGCTGGCAGCATGCTGACGGGCGCGATGCATGCGATGACTCCCTGTTGCGACCTGGGTACAGAGTAGCGCAGGGATGTGACATCTGCGTGGGTATGGCGCGGAGATGCCAACCAACGGTTGGCACCCACCACGGCAATCGGGTGCCGTTGATCCTGTAGAGCCGAGCCCATGCTCGGCTGCTCTACCGCGGGCGCCCGGAGCCGAGCATGGGCTCGGCTCTACAAAGGGCAGTGCCAACCAACGGTTGGCACCCACCGAATCCTTCCTCAGAAGATATCGAACGCGGCGGCGTCGGCCTGCGGCGTATTGAGGTTCAGGTCGTAGTCGGTCAGGCGGTCCATGTCTTCCACCTTCACCCACTCGGTCGCGCCGTTGAGGGTGGCCTGGACCATGCCGCTGGGCGGCTCGTTCTGCGCGATCGGGGTGTCCTTCAGCGCGGTGCGCATGTAGTCGATCCAGATCGGCAGGGCGGCCTTGCCGCCGTATTCGCGGTAACCCAGCGAGCGGAAGTCGTCGCGGCCCACCCACACGGTGGTCACGTACGGGCCGCCGAAGCCGGAGAACCAGGCATCGCGGTGGTCGTTGGTGGAGCCGGTCTTGCCGCCCACGTCCTCGCGGCCGAGCACCTTGGCCTGGGCGCCGGTACCGCGCTGGACCACGTCGCGCATCATCGACACCAGCTGGTAGGCGGTGCGGGCGTCGATCGCGCGCGGGGCGGTGCGGGCATCGGGGTTGACCGGCGCGGCCGGGGTCTCGGCCTTGGCTTCGGCCTTGGCCGCAGCGGCCGGGTCCACCTTCGGGGCCGGGGCGCCGAAGTTGAAGCCGTCCACCACCTGGTTGACCGGCTGGTCGCTGCTGCCGGCGCAGTCGCGGCAGGCCATCGCCGGGTTTTCCTTGAACACCAGGTTGCCGTCGCGGTCGTTCACCTGGTCGATCAGCCAGGTGTCCACGCGCGAGCCGCCGTTGGCGAACACGGCGTAGCCACGGGCCACCGACAGCGGGGTGAGCGAGGCGGTACCCAGCGACATCGACAGGTTCGGCGGCAGCTCGGATTCGGCGAAACCAAATTCGCTGATGTACTTGCGCGCGTAGTCCACGCCCATGCCATCGAGCAGACGCACCGAGACCAGGTTGCGCGACTGCACCAGCGCTTCGCGCAGGCGCATCGGGCCGCGGAAACCGCCGCCGTCGTTCTGCGGGGCCCAGGTCTTGCCGCGGCGGTCGCGGAACACGACCGGGGCGTCGAGCACGATCGAGGCCGGGTTGTAGCCCTTGTCGAAAGCGGCCGCGTAGACGAACGGCTTGAAGCTCGAACCCGGCTGGCGACGTGCCTGGGTGGCGCGGTTGAACTTGTTGCCGGAGAAGCTGAAGCCACCGACCAGCGCCTTCAGGGCGCCGCTGTGGGCATCCAGCGAGACCAGCGCGGACTGGCCGCGCGGAAGCTGGTCCAGCAGCCACTCACCTTCCTTGGCACCGGCGCGCACGCGCACGATGTCGCCGCGCTGCACCAGCTTGCCCGGGGTCTTGTTGGTCCACTTGGCGGCGCCGGCCGGCAGCACGATCTCGCTGCGGTTGGCCAGCACCACGGTGGCGCTGCCATCGGCACCGGTGCTGGCGACGATGGCCGGCAGCAGGCCGGCCTGGCCGAACAGACCGCGCAGGTGCTCGGCCAGGGCGGCGGCATCTTCGCCGGCACCGACCTGGACCTGCTTCTCCACGCCGTGCCAGCCGTGGCGGTGGTCGTACAGCAGCAGGCCGTCGCGCACCGACTGGTTGGCGGCGGTCTGCAGGGTGGCGTCGATGGTGGTGGTGACGTGGTAGCCCTTGTTGACCACATCGCCGCCGAAGCGGGCGATCATTTCCTGGCGCACCAGCTCGGCCACGTACGGGGCATCGACCTGCACCGGCGGCTCATGCGCGGTGGCGTGCATCGGCACGGCCTTGGCCGCGTCGGCCTCGGCCTGGCTGACGAACTTCAGGTCGGCCATGCGCTGCAGCACATAGTTGTCACGACGCTGGCGGGCGCGCTCCGGGTTGGAGATCGGGTTGCCTGAGGAGGGGAACTTGGGGATGCCGGCCAGCGAGGCCATCTCGTCCAGGTCCAGCTCGTTCAGCTTCTTGCCGTAATAGAACTCGGCGGCGGCGGCGACGCCGTAGGCGCGGTTGCCGAAGAAACTCTTGTTCAGGTACAGCTCGAAGATCTCGTCCTTGCTCAGCTCGGACTCGATCTTCCGCGCCAGCAGGATCTCGGCCAGCTTGCGGGTGTAGCTGTACTCGGAGCTGAGGAAGAACTGGCGGGCCACCTGCTGGGTGATGGTGGAGCCACCGGGCACGCGCTTGTCGTTGGTGGTGGCCAGCAGCCACACCGCACGGCCGATGCCCATGTAGTCCACGCCGCCATGCTCGTAGAAGCGGGCGTCCTCGGTGGCCAGGAAGGCCTGCTTCAGGCGCTCGGGCACGTCCTTCATGGTGATCGGGGTACGCCGGGTCTCGCCGAACACCGCCATCAGCTTGCCGTCGGCAGCGTAGACGTACATCGGCTCCTGCATTTCCACGTCGCGCAGGGTCTGCACGTCGGGAAGCTTGGAGGACACGGCGTAGTACAGACCGCCTACGGCGGCCGCGCCGATCAGCGCCAGGACCAGGACAATCAGGAAGATCCAGCGCAGCCAGCGGCGGAGTCGAGTCATCGGGTTCAGATTCCGATTGCGAATTTCGTGGTCGCAGAGTATAGATTACGCAAGGTGGCGGCTGGGGTCGTCGCCGGGGAGCGCAAGGGGAACAGTCAGGGGCTGCATGGTGAATCCGTGAGGGACTTCACAGCAGGGCCGTTGCCATTTGCTAAGAATACGTTATTAATGCTCGGGCGCAGGTCTTGCGTCCAAGTGCCCGTCGGCAGGGGAGAAACCGTGGGGCTCATCCCAAAAAGTCAGTCGCCGCTTGTAGGCGTCGACATCAGTTCGACTGCGGTAAAGCTTTTGCAGCTGTCCCGCAGTGGCAACCGTTTTCGTGTGGAACATTACGCCGTGGAACCTCTTCCGCCGAACGCGGTGGTGGAGAAGAACATCGTTGAAGTGGAGGCCGTGGGTGAGGCCATCCGCCGTGCGATGAACCGCTCGGGGAGCAAGGCCAAGCTGGCCGCTGCCGCCGTCGCCGGTTCGGCGGTGATCACCAAGGTGATCCCGATGCCGGCCGAGCTCGACGAAAACGACATGGAAGCCCAGATCGAGCTGGAAGCGGTCAACTACATTCCGTACCCGATCGAGGAAGTGAACCTGGACTTCGAGGTGATCGGGGCGATCCCGAACAACCCGGAGATGGTCCAGGTGCTGCTGGCCGCGTCGCGTTCGGAGAACGTGGAACTGCGCCAGTCGGCCCTGGAACTGGGTGGCCTGCAGGCCAAGGTGATGGACGTGGAGGCCTTCGCGGTCGAGAACGCCTATGCCCTGGTGGCCAGCGAGCTGCCGGTGTCCATCGAGGGCGTGGTCGCGCTGGTCGATATCGGCGCCACCATGACCACCCTCAACGTCCTGCGCGGCGGCCGCAGCCTGTACAGCCGCGAACAGGTGTTCGGTGGCAAGCAGCTGACCGACGAGATCATGCGCCGTTACGGCCTGAGCTACGAGGAAGCCGGCCTGGCCAAGCGCCAGGGTGGGCTGCCGGAAAGCTACGAGATGGAAGTGCTGGAGCCGTTCAAGGAAGCCACGGTCCAGCAGATCAGCCGCCTGCTGCAGTTCTTCTACGCAGGCAGCGAGTTCAACCGCGTTGACCACATCGTGCTGGCCGGCGGCTGCGCCGTGCTCGGCGGCCTGCCGGAAATGGTCGAGGAACAGCTGGGCGTGCCGACCGTGGTCGCCAACCCGCTGGCGCAGATGACCCTGGGGCCGAAGGTGAACGCACATGCGCTGGCCCAGGATGCCCCCGCGCTGATGATCGCCACCGGTCTGGCGCTGAGGAGCTTCGACTGATGGCACGCATCAATCTATTGCCCTGGCGCGCCGAGCGGCGCAAGCAACGCCAGCGCGAGTTCTACGCAATGCTGGGCATGGCCGCTGTAGGTGGCCTGCTGCTGTCGCTGGTGATCTGGTTCTATTACGACCGCCAGGTGAGCGGCCAGATGGACCGCAACGCCTATCTGGAAGCCGAGATCGAAAAGGTCAAGGAACAGAACAAGGAGATCGACCGCCTCGACGCGCAGAAGGAACGCCTGCTGGCCCGCAAGAAGGTCATTGAGGAACTGCAGGCCAAGCGCTCGCAGATGGTGCACCTGTTCGATGCGCTGGTGCGCACGATTCCCGATGGCCTGGTGCTGACCGCGCTGAAGCAGGAAGGCGACGTGCTGACCCTGGAAGGCCGCACCCAGTCCAACGCCCGTGTTTCGGCGTACATGCGCAACCTGGAGACCTCCGGTTGGATGACCAACCCGGAACTGTCGATCATCGAAGCGCGTGATCCCGAGAAGGACAAGGACGGCAAGGTTGGCCCGTTGGCCGACATCAAGGCGCTGCCCTATGTGTTCGTGGTCAAGGTGAAGCTGCCGGCACAGAGTGAGGAAGTGGCCGGAACGCCAGGCCTCAACGCCGATGGTTCGGTGGCAACGCCGGCTCCGCCCGCAGTGGCCCCGCTTGCCGCCGGCCCGGATGCAGCGGCGCCCGCTGCACCGGCCGCAGGCCAGCCCGCTGCTGCTCCGGCTGCACCCGCCCCCGCCGCCGCTCCGGTCAACGCACCTGCTGCCACCCCGGCCGCGCCGAACCAGCCGGCAGCCCCGGCTGCCAAGCCTGCGCCGAAGCCCGAGGGCAGCCGCCTGGCGCAGCCGCCGCAGGCCTTCAACGCCCCGCTGCAGGGGGATCGCGCATGAGCCAGAAAATCGATCTGAAGAACCTGGATTTCAACGACATCGGCAACTGGCCGCAGAAGGCCAAGATCGTCTTCTGCTCGCTGTTGGCGCTGGTGATCATGTTCGTTGCGTGGATGCTGCTGATCAGTGGCAAGCGCGAGGAACTGGCCGGCCTGGAATCGAAGGAAGTCGATCTGCGTGCAGAGTTCACCAAGCAGCAGGAGCGCGCGGTGAACCTGGCACCGCTGAAGCAGCAGCTGGCACAGATGGAACAGGTGCTGCAGCAGATGTTGCGGCAGCTGCCCAGCAAGACCGAAATGCCGGACCTGATCATCGACATCTCGCAGACGGCGTTGTCCAGCGGCCTGACCAACGAGCTGTTCGAGCCGGAGCAGGAGCAGGTCAAGGAGTTCTACGCAGAAAAGCCGATCAAGCTGCGCATGGTGGGCAGTTACCACCAGTTCGGTGCGTTCGTCAGTGGCGTGGCGTCGCTGCCGCGCGTGGTCATCCTGACCATGCACGACATCAACCTCAAGCCCAAGGACAAGGCCAGCGGCAACGCCCGCAGCGGTGCGCTGGAACTGTCCGGCACGGTCAAGACCTATCGCTATCTGGATGAGACCGAGGTGCAGGCACAGCAGGCGGCTGACGCCGGCAAGGAGGAGAAGAAGTGATCCGTTCCCTCTTTGCGCGTTGTGGGATGGCAGCCGTCGTGCTGATGCTGGCCGCGTGCGGCCGCGATGTGACCAGCACGCCGGGTGATGCGCCGAACCTTGAAAAGTGGGTGGAAGGCGAGCGTGCCCGACCGGCGCAGCCGCTGGAGCCGCTGCCGGTGATGCAGCAGTTCGAAACCTTCGAATACTCCGCACAGGGTCTGCGCGACCCGTTCACCGATGCCTGGACCAATCCGCAGCAGGGGAATGGCGGATTGCGTCCGGATCCGAACCGGCGCAAGGAGCCGCTGGAAGGCTTCCCGCTGGATGCACTGGACATGGTCGGTACCATCGGCACCGGCGCCGCTACCGTGGCGCTGGTGATGGGGCCGGACAAGGTGACCTACCGGGTACGCCCGGGTGGGTACCTTGGGCAGAGCGACGGGCGGGTCACGGCGGTCTTCGAGGACCACGTGGAGCTGATCGAACTGGTGCCGGATGGCGCGGGCGGCTGGCTGGAACGGCCGGCAACGCTCTCGCTTGAAGATCAATGATCGTTTACTGGGGATAGCACGATGACCTTTCACCAAGCCAAGGGGCTGCGTCCCATCCGGCGCTCTACCTTGAACCGTGTCAGCGCGTTGGGAGTCGCGCTGATGCTGGCCTGCGCTCCGGCGCTGGCCGCCGCACCGGCCGAGAAGCCGGTGGGCGCCACCGTGGCACCGGCGGCAGCGCCGGCGGGCCTGTCGGTGGCCAAGATCGATTTCAAGCGCGGCGATGATGGCGCCGGGCGCCTGATCGTCCAGTTCGACGGCCAGGGCGCGGTCCCGGACCTGCGTACGCAGGGCAACAGCGTGGTGGTCGATGTCGGTAACGCCCGACTGCCGGCCAACCTGCAGAAGCCGATGAACGTCACCGACTTCGCCACGCCGGTGCAGCGCATCGACGCCAAGCCGTCCGGTGCCGGTACCCAGCTGGTGCTCAGTACCGGTGGCGCGGTGGAGTCGCTGGCCTACCAGAGCGGCAACGAGTACGTGGTGGAGATCAGCCCGCGGCAGGCGCCCGCCGCGGTGGGCGCGGTCACCGCCGGCAGCGTCACCCAGGCCGCCAAGGCGGTGGGGCAGCGTGGCTTCACCGGCAAGCCGGTGACCTTCAACTTCCAGGACGTGCCGGTGCGCACCGTGCTGCAGTTGATCGCCGAAGAATCCAATCTCAACGTGGTGGCGTCCGATTCGGTACAGGGCAATGTGACCCTGCGCCTGGTCAACGTGCCGTGGGACCAGGCGCTGGACATCGTGCTGCGCGCCAAGGGCCTGGACAAGCGTCGCGATGGCAGCGTGATCTGGGTCGCTCCGCAGGCTGAGCTGGCCAAGTTCGAGCAGGAGAAGGAAGACGCGCGCATCGCCATCGAGAACCGCGAAGACCTGGTCACCGATTACGTCCAGATCAACTACCACAGCGCCACGCAGATCTTCAAAGCGCTGACCGAGGCCAAGGGCATCGGCGGCGGCAGTGGCGGCGGCAATGGCGGTGGTGGCGGTTCGTCGCAGGAAGACAGTGGTTTCCTGTCCTCGCGCGGCCGTATCGTGGCCGACGAGCGCACCAACACGCTGATGATCAGCGACATCCCGAAGAAGATCGCGCGCATGCGTGAGCTGATCGGTGTGATCGACCGTCCGGTTGACCAGGTGCTGATCGAAAGCCGCATTGTCATCGCCACCGATACCTTCGCCCGCGAGCTGGGTGCGAAGTTCGGCATCAGCGGCAGCCGCGACAACGTGTACTTCAGCGGCAGCCTCGCTGCCAACGAGGAAACCCGCAAGTCGCAGGTCGATACGGCACTGGCCAACGCCAAGGCGGTCCGTGAGTGGCAGGCGGGTGGCAGCGTCGGCCCGGCGCCGATTCCCAGTGGCCCGACCATCAAGCGCGGCCTGAACTGGAACCTGCCGGTGGCTACGGCCAGCAACCCGGGTTCGTTGGCGCTGTCGATCCTCAACGCTGGCTACCTGCTGGACGTGGAGCTGTCGGCCATGCAGGAAGAGTCGCGAGGTGAGGTGATCTCCAACCCGCGCGTGGTCACCACCAACCAGCGCGAGGCGATGATCAAGCAGGGCAAGGAAATCGGCTACGTCACCATCAGCGGCACCGGTGCTGCCGGTGGCGCCGGTTCCACCCCGAACGTGCAGTTCAAGGAAGTGGTGCTGGAACTGCGGGTGACCCCGACCATCACCAACGACAACCGCGTGTTCCTCAACATGCAGGTGAAGAAGGATGAAGTCGACCGCCTGATCGAGCTGCAGGGCTACGGCACGGTGCCGTCGATCAACCGCCGCGAGGTCAACACCGCGGTGCTGGTCGAGGATGGGCAGACCGTGGTCATCGGTGGTGTGTACGAGTTCACCGACCGCAGCAGCATCAGCAAGGTGCCGTTCCTGGGCGACGTGCCGTTCCTGGGCAACCTGTTCAAGAAGCGTGGCCGCAACAAGGACAAGGCCGAGCTGCTGGTGTTCGTGACGCCGAAGGTGTTGCGCGTGGCCAAGCAGAACTGAGCCCGCGCCACCCGCGAAACGAAGAAGGGCCGCCATGCGCGGCCCTTCTTCGTTTCCACCCGTAGATCCACGCCATGCGTGGATGGCCCGTTCAGCCGTTCTTGATGCCAATCGCAGGGCACCCTGCGATGATGTCGGGAACCCGTGCCGTCCCGCGCCGGTCAAAGGCCCCCATGAACCTGCCACCGCCGATGCCCGAAACCGTCTCGCCGCCGCCCGCGCCGGCCACCTCCCGCCTGCATGGCGCCTTCACCCAGCTGCGCGATGCCCTGTCGGCCGAGATCGTCGGCCAGGCGGCACTGGTCGAACGCCTGCTGATCGCGCTGCTGGCCGATGGCCACCTGCTGGTGGAGGGCGCTCCGGGCCTGGCCAAGACCACGGCGATCCGCGCGCTGGCCTCGCGCCTGGAAGCTGACTTCGCCCGCGTGCAGTTCACCCCGGACCTGCTGCCGGCCGACCTGACCGGCACCGAGATCTGGCGCCCGCAGGAAGGCCGCTTCGAATTCGTACCCGGACCGATCTTCCACCCGATCCTGCTGGCCGATGAAATCAACCGCGCGCCAGCCAAGGTGCAGTCCGCATTGCTGGAAGCGATGGGCGAGCGCCAGGTTACCGTTGGCCGCCACACCTACGCGCTGCCGCCGCTGTTCCTGGTGATGGCCACGCAGAACCCGATCGAACAGGAAGGTACCTTCCCGCTGCCGGAAGCACAGCTGGACCGCTTCCTGATGCATGTGCGCATCGGCTACCCGGACCAGGCCGCCGAATCGGAGATCCTGCGCCTGGCCCGCGAGCGTGCCCGCGGCGCGTTGGGCGAAGCCGCACCGGCGCCGGAAAAGCTGCCGATGCAGGATGTGTTCGATGCCCGCCGCGAAGTGCTGGACCTGCACATGGCGCCGGCGCTGGAACGCTACCTGATCGAACTGGTGCTGGCTTCGCGTGATCCGGCGCGCTATGACGCTGGCCTTGGCCGCCGCATTGCCTGGGGCGCCAGCCCGCGCGGTTCCATCGCACTGGAACGCTGCGCGCGTGCGCGCGCCTGGCTGGCCGGCCGCGATTTCGTCACCCCTGATGATGTGCGTGCGGTCGCTGCCGACGTGCTGCGCCATCGCGTGCTGCCCAGCTACGAAGCTACTGCCGAAGGCTGGGATGGCGAACGCCTGGTGCAGGAGCTGCTGGCCCGGGTGCCGGCACCCTGAGCCTGCGCATGACCGATCCATCCCTGCACCACGCCTCTTCCGTCAGCGACGGTGACGGGCTGCGCCCGCAGCTGTCCGAACTGGTGGCCTTGCGCCGCCTTGCACAGCGTCCGCCGCCGCCACGCCGTGGCCGTGCCGGCAACGCCGGGCAGGCGCCGTCGCCGCTGCGTGGGCGTGGCATGGAATATGCCGAGTCACGCGAGTACGTGGCCGGTGATGATGCGCGGCATATCGACTGGCGGGTGACCGCACGGACCGGTCGTGCCCACACCAAACTGTTCCAGGCCGAACGCGAGCGGGTCAGCCTGATCGTGGCTGATACCTCGCCGGCCCTGTACTTCGGCACCCGCGTGCGCTTCAAGTCGGTGCAGGCCGCACGTGCAGGCGCCGTCGCCGCGTGGTCGGCGCAACGTCGTGGCGATCGCATCGGTGCCCTGCGTGGCAGCGACCGTGAACCACCGATCGCACCGGCAGGAGGCCCGCGCGGCGTGCTGCGCGTGCTGGATGCGCTCACCCGCTGGTATGCGCAACCCCCGGCCGATGACCTTGGCCTGGAACGCGCGCTGGACCATGCCGGTCGCGTCCTGCGCCCGGGTGCACGTGTGCTGGTGCTGGCCGATCCGCAGCAGGCCATCCGTATTCCGCCTGCGCGCTGGAGTGCGCTGGCCCAGCACCATGACCTCAGCCTGGTGCTGCTGGTCGATCCATTGGAACTGCAGCCTCCGTCGGCCGCGCTGCAGTTCCAGACCCTGCACCAGCGCATCGGCCTCGACCTGCGGCGCAGCGAGGTGCAGGCTCATTGGCAGGCCCACTTCGTCGAACCGCTGCAGGAACTGCGGCGCCAGCTGGGAGCGCGTCGCGTCGATGTGCAGGTGCTGTCCACCGATGCGCCCAGCGATGCCTGGCTGGCACCATCCCCCACCGAGGTGCCGGCATGAGCGCGAACCTGCCGCTGCGCGATGTGCAGCTGCCGCCGGCGCCATCATGGTGGCCACCGGCGCCGGGCTATCTGATGATCGGCGGCGTGGTGCTGCTGTTGCTGCTGGCGATGGCCTTCCTGTGGTGGCAGCGCCGCCGACGCCGCCAACGCTGGTTGCAGCTGTTTGATCAGGAGCTGGCAACCACCGCCGATGCGGCTGCAGAACTGGCGGCGATCGCAGGGCTGCTGCGTCGCGCTGCACGCCAGGCACAGCCCGGCAGTGAATCCCTGCGCGATGACGCCTGGTGGCAGCGCGTGGATCCGGAAGGCACGCTGCCCGCGGCACGTCGCAGTCTGCTGGCCGAAGGTGCCTATCGCCCGCGGGTGGACGCCAACGATGTGGCGGCGCTGCGCAGCTGGGCGCGCGAGCGCTACCTGGCCATGCTGCTGGAGCGCCGCCGATGAACCTGCTGGCAAGTTACTGGCCATGGCCGGACCTGCAGCTGGCGTGGCCGCTGGCCCTGCTGGCGCTGCCGTTGCCGTTGCTGATGCGCTGGTGGAAGCGTCGTGCCGACCCCGGCGCTGCGCTGCGCGTGCCCTATGCAGCGACGGAACTGGAAGCGCTGGCCGGCGGCGGCCGCGTTGATGTGTCGTGGCTGCGCACGCTGCTGTTGTGGCTGGGCTGGTGCGCGCTGTGCGTCGCACTGGCTCGCCCGCAACAGCTGGGCGAAGCGATCACGCCACCGCAGCAGGGCCGGCAGATGATGCTGGCGATGGACGTGTCCGGCAGCATGGGCGAGGGCGACATGGTGCTGGGTGGGCAGGCGGTGGATCGCCTGACCGCAGCCAAGGCCGTGCTGGCCGATTTCCTTGATCGTCGTGCAGGTGATCGCATCGGCCTGCTGATCTTCGGCGACCGCGCCTACACGCTTACGCCGCTTACTGCCGATCTGGCCAGCGTGCGCGACCAGCTGCGCGACAGCGTGGTCGGCCTGGCCGGGCGCGAGACGGCCATCGGTGATGCCATCGGCCTGGCAGTGAAACGCCTGCGCAGCCAACCGGAGGGGCAGCGCGTGCTGATCCTGCTGACCGACGGCGTCAGCAACGCCGGGGTGCTGGAGCCGCTGCGTGCGGCGGAAGTGGCCCGCGCCGAAGGTGTACGCATCCACACCGTCGCGTTTGGTGGCGATGGCAGCATGCGCCTGTTCGGCATTCCCATTTCCGCCGACCAGGATCCGGTCGACGAGGCCACGTTGAAAAAGATTGCCAGCATGACCGGTGGCCAGTTCTTCCGCGCCCGCGATACCGCGCAGCTGGCCGGCATCTACGCCGAACTGGACCGGCTGGAGCCGATCGCGGCGAAGGGGCCAAGCCTGCGACCGCGCGAGGAGCGCTATGCCTGGCCGTTGGGCCTGGCGTTGTTGCTGGGTGCGTTGGCATGGGTGTGGCCGGAGCGCCGCCGATGATCGCGTTGGCATCCCATCTTCCCGACTGGAATGCGCTGCACTTCCTGCGCCCGGAATGGCTGTGGGCCTTGCTGGCATTGCCGCTGATCCTCGCGCTGGCGTTGTACCGGCAGCGGCGCAGCGATGTGTGGCGAACAGCAGTCGATGCCCACCTGTTGCCGCATCTGCTGGCTGCGGGCACGCGCCGCCGTGCACGCCTGCCCTGGGCCGTGCTGCTGGGCTGGACGCTGGCCTCGCTGGCCATGGCCGGGCCGAGCTGGCGCCAGCAGGCACAGCCGATGTTCCAGGCCAGCGCACCGCTGCTGGTCGTGCTGGATCTGTCCAGCCGGATCAATGCCACCGACCTGCCGCCGTCGCGCCTGCTGCAGGCGCGGGCGAAAGTGGGTGAGCTGCTGCGTGCCCGCCAGGGCGGACAGGTGGGCCTGGTGGTCTACGCCGAGGATGCCTACACCGTGGCGCCGCTGACCGACGACGGCAGCAATGTCGCGTTGTATCTGGACGCGTTGTCGCCCGATGTGATGCCACGTGACGGCCAGCGTGCCGACCGCGGTATCGACTGGGCGACGCGGTTGATGCGCCAGATCGGGGCATTGCGGGGGCAGATCCTGCTGGTGAGCGATCAGGCGGATGATGAAGCGGCACTGGCCGCCGCGCAGGCGCGCAGCCTCGGCCTGCAGGTGTCGGTACTGGGCCTGGGCACAGCTGCCGGTGCGGCGTACCGGGATGGCAGTGGGCAGATCCGCCAGGCTGCGCTGGATGAAGGCAGCCTGCGTGCGGTGGCTACCGCCGGTGGTGGCCGTTATGCACGCATCGCCGCCGATGACAGTGATCTGCGCGCACTGGGTGTACTGGATGCACGCGAAGGTACTGCGGCGCAGCGGCCCGGCGAGGGCAAGCAATGGCGTGATGAAGGGTTCTGGCTGCTGCCACCGGTGATGCTGCTGGCGCTGCTGGCCTTCCGCCGCCGCGCGCTGCTGGCGGCGGTGCTGGCGGTGGGCCTGCTGCCGTGGATGAGTGATGTGCAGGCGCAGGCACCCGCCGTGCCGGCTTCACCGCCAGCGCAGGGCACACTGTGGAAGCGCGCCGACCAGGTGCAGCACCAGCGTCTGGCCGAAGGTGCGCAGGCGTACCGCAATGGCGATTTCGCCAGTGCCCGCAAGCAGTTCGAGGGCATCGACAGCGATGCGGGCTGGTACAACCTGGCCAATGCACTGGCCCGCCAAGGCAACTACGACGAAGCCATTGCCGCCTACGACCGCGCGCTGGCACTGCATCCCGGCATGGCCGACGCGGTCGCCAACCGTGCCGTGGTCGATGCCGCGCGCAAGCGCAAGCAGTCGGGTGGCAAAGGCCAGGATCAGCAGAAACCACCGCAGAACGGGCAGCAGAAGCCACCGCAGAACGGCCAGGGGCAGCAGAATCCGCAGGGCCAGCAGCCGCAGCAGGGTCAGCAGAATCCCGGCCAGGGCCAGCCGCAACCGGGCCAGCAGGGGCAGCCCAGGCCCGGTGACGACAAGAACCCGTCGAGCCCGCAGCCCGGCGAGCGCGGGCGCGATGGACAGCAGGCGCCACCACAGGTGGAGGATGCCAAGGCGCAGGCGCAGGCGGATGAGCAGCAGCGCCAGCGCATGCAGCAGGCAATGCAGCAGGCACGTGAGGGCAAGGGCGAACAGGATGGCAAGCCCGTGCCAGGCAGCGACGGCACCACCCCGCGCCAACGCGAGGAGCAACAGGCGGTGGAGGCGTGGATGCGGCGCGTACCGGATGATCCGGGGGCGCTGCTGCGGGCCAAGTTCCAGCTGGAAAACGAACGCAGGAAGAGGGAAGGGCGATGACGCGGGCGATCAACATGCACGGGCGCTGGCCACTGCAGGTACTGGCAGCACTGCTGCTGTGGCTGCCGCTGCTGGCGTGGGCGCAGCCGCGCGCGTGGCTGGACCGCGACCGCATTGCGATGGGGGAGACGGTCACCCTCAATGTCGAGAGCGATCAGGGCGCACCAGATTTCACGCCGTTGCGTACCGACTTCGATCTCAGCGGCCAGACCAGCAGCCGTCAGGTGGAGTGGAGCAATGGCAGCATGCAGCAGCGCAATCTGTATGGCGTGGCACTCACGCCGCGGCGTAGCGGTGCACTGGTGGTGCCGGGCCTGCAGGTGGGCAGCGTGCGTACCGCGCCGCTGACCCTGCAGGTGGATGCCGCTGCCGTGGCCGGCCCCGACAGCAACGCGGTGGCCTTCATCGAAACCGTTGTCGATGACCAGACGCCGTATGTGCAGCAGAGCGTAGGCGTGGTGGTGCGGTTGTATTTCGCCTCGCAGCTGGCCTCCGGCGAACTGGTGCTGGATACCCCGGCCGGTGCGTCGTTGCAGCGGGTGGGCGATGACCGCACCGATGTGCGGCAGGTCAACGGCCGCCGCTACAACGTGGTCGAACGGCGCTTCCTGCTGATTCCTGAGCGCAGTGGTGCACTTCGGCTGGCCGGTGCGCGTTTCAGTGGGCGCAGTGCCGGTGGCTTCTTCGACGACTTCTTTGGCGGCGGCGACGGGCGGATGAATGCCACCGGCGCCGACCGCACGTTGCAGGTACAGGCACAGCCGGCACAGGCGCCGCAGCCGTGGCTGCCGCTGCAGGGCCTGCAGCTGCGCTACACCAGTGCACCGACCAGCGCCCGTACCGGTGAGGCGGCCAACGTGGTGGTCGAGGCGATTGCCGACGGTGCCACCCGCGCGCAGTTCACCGACCTGCCGGTGCCCGACGTTGGCAGCGCCGCGCAGGTGTTCGCCGAACCGGCGCAGTACGAAGAGACCTTCAACGGCAGCACGCCGCGGCTGAAGATCACCCGCCGTTACTCGATCGTGCCGCGCCAGCCGGGTTCGCTGGTGGTGCCGGGGCCGCGCCTGCCGTGGTGGGATGTTCGTGCGGGCAAGCCACAGGAAGCGAAGCTGCCGGACCTGACACTCGCCGTCGCAGCCGGTAATGGCGGTGGCAGTGCTTCACCTGCGCCGCTGCCGCCGATCGACACAGATGCTGCGCTGCCGGGGGGCGATGGCCAGGACAGCCGTATCGCGGCCACCGATCCGCGCGCCAGCGGCCTGGCCGAGCGTCCGTGGCCATGGATGGGCGCCGCTATCGGCCTGGCGCTGCTGTGGCTGCTGACCCTGCTGTGGGGCTGGCAGCGTGGCCGTCGCCCGCGCGTGGCGCCGCCTGAGGCGGGCAGGGGGGCTGTGCCGCCTGTGGCGACTGGACGTGCCGGCCTGGCCGAACTGCGCCGCGCGCTGGATGGTGAAGGCTTCGATCAGGTAGAAGCTCAGCTGTGCGCGATGGCCGGCGTTGAACGCATCGAGCAGGTCATCGCGCGGTTGGATGACCCGGCCCAGCGCCAGGTGCTGCAGGACCTGCAACAGGCCCGCTGGGGCGGGCAGGGTGATCTGGCGCCGCTGCGCACGCGCCTGCGCGGGGTCTTCCGTGACGGACCGCACTGGTCGGCGGCGGCGATCACCGCTGACACTGGCCTGGCGCCGCTGTATCCGCCGCGGCGAACCTGAACCGGCGCCGCTTGCGCGCTTTGTTAGAGTGCATTCATTTTTCGAGGAAACCCGCGCATGACAGCAGCTGCTGCCGACAAGAAGAAGTTGCCCCTGCATTGGAAGATGGGCATCGGCTTTGCGATCGGCCTGATCCTGGGACTGATCGTGCACGCCCTGGGTGGCAGCGTCGATGGTCTGCAGGCCGGTGCCAAGTGGGTAATGGACTACATCACCACCCCGGCGTCGGGCCTGTTCCTCAACCTGATCTTCATGCTGATCGTGCCGCTGATCTTCTCGGCGCTGATCATGGGCGTGTCGGAGATGGGCGACATCCGCGCCCTCGGCCGCATCGGCTGGAAGACCCTGGCGTATACCGTGCTGCTGTCCGGCATTGCCGTGGGCATCGGCCTGGTGCTGGTCAACCTGCTCAAGCCGGGCGCCGGCGTCGACCCGCAGGTCGCCGCGATGATGCTGTCGGAGAACGCAGAGCGCAGCAAGGAAATCGTTGCGGGCATCCACGGCACGCCGAAGGGCATGGACATGCTGCTGTCGATCGTGCCGAGCAACGTGCTGCAGGCGGCGTCTGACAACGGCGCGATCCTGTCGCTGATGTTCTTCGCGCTGATGTTCGGCATCGGCATGGTGCTGACTGACAACGAGAAGGTCGCACCGCTGCGCCGCGCCATCGAAGGCGTGTTCGAAATCTCGATGACCCTGATCAACCTGGTCATCCGCCTCGCCCCGTATGCGGTGGCCTGCTTCATGTTCAACCTGGCCGCGCTGTTCGGCTTCGAGCTGATCATCCGCCTCGGTGCCTACGTGGGCGTGGTGGTGCTGGCGCTGGGCCTGCACATGATCGTGACCTACGGTACCGCCGTGTGGCTGTCTGGCCGTTCGCCGCTGTCGTTCTTCCGCGATACCCAGGAAGCGACGGTGATGGCGTTCTCCACCGCCTCCAGCAACGCCACCCTGCCGACCGCGCTGCGCGTGGCCGACCAGATGGGCCTGCCGCAGCGCGTGTCGCGCTTCGTGCTGACCGTGGGCGCCACCGCCAACCAGAACGGCACTGCGCTGTTCGAGGGCGTGACGGTGATCTTCCTGGCCCAGTTCTTTGGCGTGGACCTGAGCATCGGCCAGCAGATCATGGTGATGGCGGTCTGCATCCTCGGTGGCATCGGCACGGCTGGCGTGCCCTCGGGCTCGCTGCCGGTGGTGGCGATGATCTGTGCGATGGTGGGCGTGAACCCGCTGGGCATCGGCCTGATCCTGGGCGTGAACCACTTCCTGGACATGTGCCGTACCGCGCTGAACGTGACCGGCGACCTGGCCCTGACCACGCTGGTGGCCAAGGGCGAGTCCCACGATGGCCCGGCGCTGGGCCCGCAGCAGGACTGAGTCCGGAGCCACTGCCGGTGGCCTGATCGGGGTCGGATCCCTTTCCGCAAGGAAAGGGATCCGGCCCCTTTTCACATGCGGAATCCGGTAGAGATCACGACGCTGCCGGCCAGCGGCCAGCTCTACCGGGCAAGTGGAACTGACCCCCCGCCCGGCGACTATGGGACAATAGGCCGCCCGCACGTCCGCGGCCGCCTCCCGATTCCGACAGAACCATGACGCAGCCTACCCGTCGCCAGTTGGCCAACGCCATCCGCTTCCTTGCCGCCGATGCGGTTGAAACCGCAAAGTCCGGCCACCCCGGCATGCCCATGGGCATGGCCGACATCGCCGAAGTCCTCTGGAACGACTACCTCCGCCATAACCCGAGCAATCCGCACTGGTTCAACCGCGACCGTTTCGTGCTGTCCAACGGCCACGGTTCGATGCTGCAGTACGCGCTGCTGCACCTGAGCGGTTACGACCTGCCGATCGAGCAGCTGAAGCTGTTCCGCCAGCTGGGCAGCCACACCGCCGGTCACCCGGAACGCCACGAGACCCCGGGCGTGGAAACCACCACCGGCCCGCTGGGCCAGGGTTTCGCCAATGCCGTGGGCTTCGCTCTGGCCGAGAAGCTGCTGGCACAGCGCTTCAACCGCCCGGAGCTGGAAGTGGTCGACCACCGCACCTGGGTGTTCATGGGCGATGGCTGCCTGATGGAAGGCGTGTCGCATGAAGCGGCGTCGCTGGCCGGTACCTGGGGCCTGCACAAGCTGGTCTGCTTCTGGGACAACAACCACATCTCCATCGACGGCAACGTCGAGGGCTGGTTCACCGACAACACCCCGGAGCGTTTCGAAGCCTATGGCTGGAACGTGGTCCGTGACGTCGATGGCCACGACCCGGAAAGCATCAAGGCCGGCATCGAGGCCGCGCTGTCGCAGAGCGACAAGCCGACCCTGATCTGCTGCCGCACCACCATTGGTTTTGGTTCGCCGAACAAGGCGGGCAAGGAATCCAGCCACGGCGCACCGCTGGGCAAGGACGAACTGGAAGCCACCCGCAAGCAGCTGGGCTGGGAGTACGGTCCGTTCGAGATCCCGCAGGCGATCTACGACGGCTGGCGCGCCAATGGCGCCGGCACCCTGCGCCAGGCCGAGTGGGAACAGCTGTTCGACAAGTACGCCAGCCAGTACCCGGGCGAGGCCGCCGAACTGACCCGTCGTTCGCACGGCGAACTGCCGGCCGACTTCGTTGCCAAGGCCGATGCCTACATCGCCCAGGTGGCGGCTGAAGGCCCGACGATTGCCTCGCGCAAGGCCTCGCAGCTGGCCATCGAAGCCTATGCCCCGCTGCTGCCGGAAATCGTCGGCGGCTCGGCCGACCTGGCGCACTCCAACCTGACCCTGTGGAAGGGCAGCAAGTCCGTCGCCAGCGACGACGCCAACGCCAACTACGTGTACTACGGCGTGCGCGAGTTCGGCATGACCGCCATTGCCAACGGCCTGGCCCTGCACGGTGGCTTCATTCCGTTCGACGCCACCTTCCTGGTGTTCAGCGATTACGCCCGCAATGGCGTGCGCATGAGCGCGCTGATTCCGGCCCACGCCATCCACGTCTACACCCACGATTCGATCGGCCTGGGCGAAGACGGCCCGACCCACCAGCCGGTGGAGCACCTGGCCTCGCTGCGCTACATCCCGAACAACGACGTGTGGCGTCCGTGCGATGCGGTCGAGTCGGCGGTGAGCTGGAAGGCCGCGATCACCCGCCAGGACGGCCCGAGCTGCCTGGTGTTCAGCCGCCAGAACCTGCCGCACCAGCCGCGCAACGCCGAGCAGATCGCCCAGATCGAGCGCGGTGGCTACGTGCTGGCCGATGCCGCCGGTACCCCGGACGTGATCCTGATCGCCACCGGTTCGGAAGTCTCGCTGGCCACCGAAGCCAAGGCCCAGCTGGACGCGGCCGGCCTCAAGACCCGTGTGGTCTCGATGCCGTCCACCGACGTGTTCCTGCGCCAGGATGCGGCCTACCGTGAATCGGTGCTGCCGAACGCCGTGCGCAAGCGCGTGGCCGTGGAAGCCGGCGTGACCGGCTTCTGGCGCCAGTTCGTTGGCCTGGACGGTGCAGTGATCGGTATCGACACCTTCGGTGCCTCGGCCCCGGCCGACCAGCTGTACAAGCACTTCGGCATCACCACCGCCCACGTGGTGGAAGCGGCCAAGGCGCTGTAAGCAGCATCGCAGCGTGATGAAGGAAAGGCCGGCGCACGCCGGCCTTTTCTTTGCTGCAAGAAAAAGGGGACGGAGGGGATCAAGTCGTCTGTGCATGAACGACTTGATCCCCTCCGTCCCCCTTTCTCAGGCAGTGCGTGCCAGCGCCAGGCGCAGCAGTCGCGCGTCCAGGCGCTCTGCGAAATCCGTCGGGGCCTGTAGACCCATGCGCTGCAGGTACACCGCATCGCCGTCGCCGGCCGGTTGCCGCAACGCTGCCCAGACGGTACGCAGCTTGTCGCCGCGGGTCTGCGTGTTGGCCTTCAGCCAACCCAGCGCTTTCACCAGTACCTGCTCGATCTCGTTGAAGTCGCTGCCCAACGGATAGTCCGGCAGGCTGCCATCGGCGCGGAACGGTGCCAGCGCTGCCGCCAATGCCTGCGGCGTATTGCGCTGCAGGCGCACCGGGTGCGGTTGCGCGGTCGCCAGCAGCTTGCGCGCGGCATGTGCCTGCTGCAGCAGATCGCCCTGGAACGGGGCTTCGGTGATCGCGGTCATCGCATGCACGCAGTCCTCGTCGGTCAGACCGCGCAGGTCGGCGATGCCGTACTCGTTCAGGTAGATGTCGCGCAGGTGGCGCGGGATGGTGGTGTGGCCGTAGTTCCAGCGCACGTTGGATTCACGCCGGCCCTTGTCATCGCGCGCGGCGCGGAACATCAGCACGCTGCGCGCTTCCGGCAGGGCATGTGCCATCGCCACGAAGTTGTACTGGCCACCCACGCCGGACACCACGCGGCCATCGTCCAGCGCATCCGATACCGCCGCGCCCAGCGCGGTGGCCATCATGCAGGAGTTGAAGAAGCGCGCGTGCCGGCGCTGCAGGCGTTCCAGCGTCTCGTTGCCACCGTACAGCTGGTTGATCTCGCTGATGCGGCGCATGCCGATCGCCCGGCATTCATCTTCCGGCAGCGTGCGCAACCACTCGTAGAACTCCGGCGAGCCCAGGTAGAACGCGCCGTGCAGGTACTCGCCCTCGGCGGCCAGGGTGGCGTGGTCGATGGACAGCGTGCTGCCATTTTCGATGCGCTGCATCAGCGCCAGGTCGTCGTGCACCTTGCGCTTGATCACCCCGGTCTGCACCAGCCGGCGGAAGCCCTCGTTGAGCATCTCGCTGCAGCCGTACAGGCCCACTTCGAACGGATCCAGCCCGCCGATCTCCTGCACCAGCGGGTGGCTGGCCAGCTGCGGATCCAGCGCGTGCAGCACGCGGCGGTAGCGGGCGTTGTCGGTGTGGCGCAGCACAAGCGCATGGCTGAGTGCATCGGCCAGCGTGCCGATACCGATCTGCAGGGTGCCGCCGTCGCGCACCAGCGTGCTGGCGTACAGGCCGATGGCGTAGTCGGCATCGCCGACCGGCTGCCGCGGCAGCCCGAACAGCGCCGGGTACGGCGGTGGCGGAGTGATCACCAGATCGAAGAACGACACATCGACCGTCGCCGAGCCGCCCAGATAGGGCAGCTGCGGGTCGATCTCGGCGATCAGCAGGGGCCGCGGCAGGCCGCGCGCGGTCATCGCATCCAGCGTGTCCTGGGTGATGTCGTTGTTGCACGACAACGACAGCCGGCGGTCATCCGGCCGCATCGCCACCTTCTGCACGATCACCTGCGGCGCGCGCTGGGCGACCGCATCGGCGGCGTGGGTGTAGTTCAGGCTGGTGTAGCTGGACTGCGCCTGCCGCGAACCGAGCAGGGCGCCGGACTGCATGTAGAACTCTTCCACCTGCACATGTGCCGGCAACGCGTCGCGCGCGATCGCATCGGCATAGGCCAGGCGCGGGAAATCGTCGCCGAAATGGCGCTGCGCGAACGGTGCCATGAAGCGCGCTTCCAGACCGTTGCCGCGGGCCTTCGGCGGATTCAGCGACAGTGCGGTATACAGCTGCAGCGGCCGCGAAGGGTCGTGCTCGACGCGTGCGTAGAGGGCATTGAGCAGCCGGTGTGGCTTGCCCAGTGCCAGCGGTGCCCCGATCCGCAGCGGCCCGTCCACGCGCGCAAACAACCAGTCGACGGCGGCGTCCAGGTCGGTGAGGTGTTCGGTCATGCGCGGCGGTCCTGCGTGTGGGGGAGTGCTGGCATTACAGCATGTCGGGCTTGAACCGCCGTCGACGCGAGACTTCGGCGCCGGACACCATGAACTGCCCATCGCCGCGGTAGTGCACCGTGCGCGGCAATCTCGGCCGTGGCGCCACGTGTGCACGCACGATTTCCCAGATGAACAGGTTGCTCGATTGCACCTGGCTGTCGTCGTAGAGACGGCATTCGAAGCAGGAATGGCATTGTCCGACCAGCGGCGCGCCAACCTCGCGCGCAGGTACTGCATCCAGCCCGAAACGCGCGAACTTGTCGACCTCGCGGCCGCTGCAGTTGCCGATGTCGACCACGGTATCGAGCAGCTCCACGCCGGGTACGTTGATCACGCACTCGCCACTACTGACGGCCAGTGCATGGCTGTGGTTTTCATTCCACAGGTAGGTGGCGACCAGCGACGGCGAAAAGCCCATCACCATGTGCCAGCCCATCGTCATCAGGTTGCGCTGGCCCTGCCACGCGGTACTGACCAGCACGATCGGGCCGGGTTCGAGGAAGCGGCGGGCCTGCTCGACCGGGAAATCCTTCTTGGGCAGCGCTTTCATCCAGGGCCTGGGGCGGGAGGAATCGATGCTGGCGCACGTGCGATGAACCTGGAGTAGAGGGGCTTGACAGACGATTCGATTACGCGCGTAATCGGTATGTCGATTACGGATGTAAACCATGACCCCGATCAGCGAAGCCGAAGCCGTTGTGATGGAGGTGCTGTGGCAGCAGGCACCGCGTAGCGCCGATGACGTGGTGGCCGCGCTGGCCCACCGCGACTGGGCCGAGCCGACCATCAAGACCCTGCTCAACCGCCTGCTGACCAAGGGCGCGATCGCTGCCGAGCGCGATGGCCGGCGCTACCTGTACCGGCCGCTGCTGCAGCGCCAGGCATGGGTGGAGGCGCAGAGCCAGGACTTCATCGGGCGTGTTTTCGAGGGGCGCGTGGCGCCGCTGGTCGCGCACTTCAGCGAGCGCGGCCAGTTGAGCGCGCAGGACATCGCCGAACTGAAGAAGCTGATCCAGGAGCTGGACCATGACTGAGCTGCTCGACGGATTGTGGCAGGCCAGCCTGTGGCTGGCGGTGGGCGCGGTCCTGCTGGCGGTAATGCGACCGCTGCTGGTGCGGATGGGCGGCGCGGGGCTGGCCTACCGCAGCTGGTGGCTGCTGCCGATGCTGCTGGTGGCACTGATGCTGCCGTTGCCGCAGGTTGCGTTGTTGCAGCAGGTACCCACGCTGCCGCTGAAAGTGATGCCCGGTGCCATCGATGCCCTGAACGGGCCGTCGTTGCCATGGGCCGGGCTGTTGCTGGTGCTGTGGGCACTGGGCACGGGCCTGTGCCTGCTGCGCGACCTGCGCGCACAGCGTCGTTTCGAACGACGGATGGGCCCACTGAAGCCGCGCGCCGATGGCAGCTGGCAGGCCAGCGGCGACCCCGGCCTGCCGGCGCTGGTTGGCCTGTGGCGGCCGCGCATCGTGGTCGGCCCGGCATTCGACCAGCAGTTCAGCGCACAGGAACAGGGGCTGATCCTGCAGCACGAGCGCAGCCATCGCCGCCATGGCGATCACTGGGCCAACGGCGCGTTGCTGCTGGCGCGCGCGGTGTTCTGGTTCCACCCGCTGCTGCCATGGGCCGCACGCCGCTTCCTGCGCGATCAGGAATTGGCCTGCGATGCCCGCACCATCGGTCCGCAGCCTTCGCTGCGCGGCCTGTATGCCAGCACGCTGCTGAAGGCGCAGCTGGTCCACCCGGTTGCGCCCGCGGTCTGCCATTGGCGCAGCCAACCCGTGTTGAAGGAGCGTATCGCCATGTTGAAGCAGTCCAAGCGGAAGGCATTGCCGTGGGTGTCCGGGCAGGTGCTGGTGGTCGGGTTGTGTGTGGGCATGGGGGCGGTGGCATGGGCCAGCCAGGGCGGTGCGGCCGGTGGCACCCGGATCGGTGTCGAGCCGTTCGAACATGCGCAGGACGATGCGGCCAAGGCGGGGTTGGACCGGCCGATCCAGGTGGACAAGATGCCGCCGCCGTCCTATCCGAAGTCCGCCGTCGAGCAACGCCAGGTAGGCGTGGTCAATCTGCGCATCGAAGTGGACGCACAGGGCCATCCGACCGATGTGCGGGTACTCAGTGCGACCAATCCGGGGGTGTTCGACGCCGTCTCCGTCGCCGCCGCGCGCAGCTGGACCTATCGTCCCGCGGTGAAGAACGGCAAGCCGGTGGCCGGTGCCGTACGCATTCCGATCACCTACGCCATGGATGACACCGAGGACGCGAAGTGAAGTCCGCGCCGCTGTTGATGATGGCGGCGCTGCTGGTGGGGTGTGCAACCCAGGATCGCCTGACCACCGTCGATACCCGCAGCGAGAATGTCGGTCACCAGCGCCTGCAGCCGCAGACGGGCGGCGGCAGTGGGCAGCTGCAGGTGTATTCGCTGGGTGCGACCGAGGGCTACCGGATGCCGCAACTGTACGCGGCACCGGACCCGGAGGTCGGTGATCGCGACCCGCGCGCGGAACTGGCGCCGACCACCATCTGCCTGCAGGTGGTGGTTGATGCCAACGGCGACGTCGAGCGCAGCCTGCCATTGACCGATCGCCCGGAGTGCGCGGCAGGTGCTGCGGGCGAGAATGCGCCCCTGCTGCAGGCAGCGCAGGAAGCCGTGGCGATGTGGAAGTACTCGTCCGCAGCGGTCTGCCACTTCGCGGCCGGCAAGGTGCCTGCCAATCGCGGTGACTGCCGGGGCGCCGAGCGTGTCGAACCGGTGGCCGTCACCCTGCAATATGCCTTTACCTTCGAGATCGTGAAGGGCCAGCACGTGGTGCGCACGCAGGGAAAATGATCGCTCGCGATGACCGGGGTAGCGCCGGGCCATGCCCGGCGGGCCCAGCGGCGTGGATCAGGCCCCGCCCTGGATGTTGGCCTTCACTGCGGGCTGCATCAGCTTCGGTTCTTCCAGCGTCGCATCGCGGGCCTGGCGCACGCTGACGAACTCTGCCTCGGCTACGCCGTCGTGCACGTGGATGTTGTGCGCGCGCTGTTGGCCGATGGTGGTTTCGTTGGCGAACCCGCGGCCACCGGGGCCGTAGTCGTGGCAGACAAACACGCGCGTCGCATCGGGCAGGGCCAGCAGGCGCTGGATTGAGCGGTACAACTGCGCGGCATCGCCGCCCGGGAAATCGCAGCGGGCAGTGCCGCCGTCGGGCATGAACAGCGAGTCGCCGGTAAACAGCGCATTGTCGATCAGATAGGCGATGCTGTCGCTGGTGTGGCCGGGCACGGCGATCACCTGGCAGCGCAGTTCACCCAAAGCGAAGGTCTCGCCATCGCTGAACAGGTGGTCGAAGATCTCATCGGCCGCGGGAAGCTGCAGGCCATAGCGCGGTGCGAACGTGGCCTGCACCGCGCGGATGCCTTCACCGATGGCCAGCGTGGCCTGCGGGAAGCGCTGCTTGAGCCGGCGCCCGGCCGACACATGGTCGGCGTGGGCATGGGTTTCCAGCAGCCAGCGCAGCTGCAGGCCCTGGTGTTCGATGGCCTGCAACGCGGCCTGCAACGGCGCTTCACTGCTGGCATCGGTATCCGGGTCGTAGTCCAGGACCGGGTCGATCAGCGCCGCCTCGCCGCTGGCCGGGTCGCTGACCAGGTAGCTGAAGGTGTTGCTGTCACGGTGGAAGAACGACTGCACCTGGACCGACATCGGAACTCTCCTCAGCGCGTGCCGAGCACGCGGTTCAGCAACTGCGCCAGGTTCTCACCGGCCAGTCGCAGCTGCGCTTCGGCCAGCGGCCGGTAGCGTTCGGTGTATTCGTCACCGATTTTACGCGTGGCCGGATAAACGCCAGCTTGCATGGAGATGCGGCAGCTGGCCTCGGCCCACGTCTGCGGGTCGCGCTGCGGGTTGGACTGGCGCGCCAGCTTCGGCGCGCGCTGGCTCTGCAGCAGCGGCAGATAGCCCGCATCGTCCAGCTTGCGGGTATTGAGCATGCCGCTGTCCCACAGCGAGTGCAGGTTGGTACCGCGGTTGCCGAACTGCAGCTGGAAATCGTTGCCGCCCTTGTCGTGGGCGTAACCGGCGTGCATCGGTTGGTGGATGTCGCCGACCAGATGCACCACGAACTTCAGCGCCTGCAGGCGCTCGCCGTCGGTCAGGCTGCGATCGCCGAGGATGGCGCTCTGTGCCTTCAGGGCCTCGACGATGCAGTTGCCGTTTTTGCAGTGCTTCGGTGCTTCGTAGTGGCAGTTGTCTTCGGCGATGTTGACGTAGTGCCAGCCGGCCGAGCGGCGGCCCAGGCCCGGGTCCTTGGCGCGCAGCTGGTCGGCCCACGGCGCGATGCTGGCCAGCGTGGCGTCCGGTTCGGTGGCCAGCAGGCGGCCCACTTCGGCGCGGGCGGCGGGGCTGAGGCGGGCGTCGGCGACTTCGGCGACAAGGCGGTGGCCTTGCGCGCCCCAGGCATGTGCGGGGGCGGAGACGGACAGCAGGGCCGGCGCCAGGGCGGCGGCGAGGAACAGGGAGTGCAGGGCTTTCATGCGCACATTCTAGCGGGGTAGGTGGATTGAAGAGCGGCGCGTTCCTGTTCCGAAGTGGGAGCGCAGAGGGAGGGGCGGCGGGACACGCCGTGAATCCGTCCCTGGAGGCTCGATGGCGCCATCCATGGCGCCAACGGTCCCGCCGCCCCTCCCTCTGCGCTCCCCTCCAAACATGGCCGCGGAGGCGGATGCAAACGTCAAAGGCAACATCAAGAACAAATGCAGGATCAAAATCCGCCTTCTGCAATTGCAGGCAACCATTACGCCTCGGATGTGCAGGCTCCCCGCCTTGCCCCAGCTCCGGAACCGCTTCAGTCCCAGGCACAAAAAAGCCCCGGCAATCACCGGGGCAACATGCTGCGAGGGTTTTGCGTGCGGCGGGGGAGCGGGGGCGAAGCCCCCGCGCTCAACACACCGCTTTAGAACTTGAAGACGTACGAAGCGC
Source organism: Stenotrophomonas sp. GD03877 (assembly GCF_029840555.1). Taxonomy (NCBI): domain Bacteria; kingdom Pseudomonadati; phylum Pseudomonadota; class Gammaproteobacteria; order Lysobacterales; family Lysobacteraceae; genus Stenotrophomonas; species Stenotrophomonas sp. GD03877. Next base: position 42,459 of record NZ_JAOCCT010000040.1, read on the forward strand.
CATAGACCAGCGGATCGATGTTGACCGTGCCGATCTTCTCGCCGTTCAACTTCACCTTGCTGTCGATGTCGATCCAGCGCATGTCCACGCGCAGCGCGCCCTTCTCGCCGATCGCGAAGTCCACGCCCGCATGCGCGGCCAGGCCCCACGAATCCTGCAGCTTCAGGCGGCTGTCCTTCAGCGCACCGGTGGTGTCTTCGCTGAAGAAGGTCGTGTAGTTCACGCCCGCACCGATGAACGGCGACACCTTGCCCTTGCTGTTGAAGTGGTACTGCACGGTCACCACCGGCGGCAGCTGCTTGGTGCTGCCCACGCGGCCCAGGCCATTGATGTTGATGTCGTGCTTGAACGGCAGCGCGGCCAGTACTTCGATGCCGAGGTTGTCGGCGATGAAGTACTCACCGGTGATGGTCGGCTTGACGTCGTTGTCGACGTCGACCTTCAGGGTGTGGTTGGCCAGCCAGCCATTGTTCGACTTCGGGGCCACCTGGTGCACGCCGGCGGAAATGGTCCAGTCGCCCTTGGACTGGGCCATGGCCGGGGCGGCGGCGAGCGACAGGGCGGCGGCCAGGCTGGCCACGATCAGGGGGGAGGTCTTGCGCATGGGGGTGATCTCGTTGCTGGGTGGATGTGGCCAGTCTCGGCCTCACATCGCGCTAACGCTTTGATCCGGATCAAATCCTGTCTGCCGGCCCGCTGCCCGCCGGGGCTGGCCCGCGGTGGCCAGCCCCGGTTTGCTAGACTTGTGGGCCCTATCCATCCCGCCGCACCCGTCGCGGCCGCAGGAGCTTGAGAACATGGCAATCAAGGTTGGTATCAACGGTTTCGGTCGCATCGGGCGTAACGTCCTGCGCTCGGCGGTGCTGAACTTCGGCGACGACATCGAAATCGTGGCCATCAACGATCTGCTGGAGCCGGACTATCTGGCCTACATGCTCAAGTACGACTCCGTGCACGGTCGTTTCAAGGCCGACGTATCGGTGCAGGGCAACGACCTGCTGGTCAACGGCAAGAAGATCCGCCTGACCCAGGAACGCGATCCGGCCAACCTGAAGTGGGACGAAGTCGGCGCCGATGTGGTGCTGGAAGCCACCGGCCTGTTCCTGACCAAGGAAACCGCGCAGAAGCACATCGATGCGGGCGCGAAGAAGGTGATCATGTCGGCCCCGTCCAAGGACGACACGCCGATGTTCGTGTTCGGCGTGAACGACAAGACCTACGCCGGCCAGGCCATCATTTCCAACGCGTCGTGCACCACCAACTGCCTGGCCCCGCTGGCCAAGGTCATCAACGACAAGTGGGGCATCAAGCGTGGCCTGATGACCACCGTGCATGCGGCTACTGCCACCCAGAAGACCGTCGATGGCCCGTCCAACAAGGACTGGCGCGGTGGCCGTGGCATCCTGGAAAACATCATTCCGTCGTCCACCGGTGCGGCCAAGGCCGTCGGCGTGGTCATTCCGGAACTGAACAAGAAGCTGACCGGCATGAGCTTCCGTGTCCCGACCTCGGACGTGTCGGTGGTCGACCTGACCGTCGAGCTGGAAAAGGAAGCCACCTACGCCGAGATCTGCGCTGAAGTGAAGGCACAGAGCGAAGGCCCGCTGAAGGGCATCCTGGGCTACACCGAAGACAAGGTCGTGGCCACCGATTTCCGCGGCGAGACCTGCACCTCGGTGTTCGACGCCGAGGCCGGCATCGCCCTGGACGGCACCTTCGTCAAGCTGGTCACCTGGTACGACAACGAGTGGGGCTACTCGAACAAGTGCCTGGAAATGGCCAAGGTCGTCGCCGCCAAGTAAGGCCGGCCAAGATCGCACGCGGACCCCGGCCTGGCCGGGGTTCGTCGTTTATGGGGCCAGCCCTGTCGTAGCATGGGCCGGTCGACCGCTGCCGCTGGGGCGCGGGATTGCAATGGAAGCATGCAATGGAAGCATTGATCGCCCTGGTGGTACTGGTCCTGCTGGCCATCCCGCTGCTGCTGGTGGTGGCGCTGGTGATGATTGCCGGCCTGCGCCGCCGTGTGGCCGCGCTGGAAGGTGCCCTGGCCGCCGCGCCGGCCGCCCGGCCGGTTGCAGCCGAGCCTGCGCCAGAACGGGCTGCGCCCATGCCTGCGGCCGGCGCCGATCCGCCGTTCCTGCGGCCGGTGGCGGCTGCCGCACCGCCTCCGCCCCAGCCAACGCCGCCGCCGGTGCGCGAAGTGGTGCCTGCGGCAACGGAGGCGCTGCGCCCGGTCGCACCACCGCCGGTGCCACACGCGCCGGTGCAGCCGCCGTTGCCTTCCGAACCGGCGCTGCCCAACTTCATCGAGCGCGGCATCGGAGCGGTCAAGCACTGGTTCACCGAGGGCAACGTGCCGGTCAAGATCGGCATGCTGGTGCTGCTGGCCGGTGTTGCCGCGCTGTTGAAGTACGTCAGCGACCAGGGCTGGCTGGTGCTGCCGATCGAGCTGCGCCTGGCCGGTGTCACCGTGGGTGCGCTGGGCCTGCTGGCGTTCGGCTGGCACCAGCGTGAGCGCCGGCGTCTGTTCGCACTGGCGCTGCAGGGCGGTGCCATTGGCGTGTTGCTGCTGACCATCTTCGCCGCCTTCAAACGGTTCGAGCTGCTCAACCCCGGGTTTGCCTTCGCCAGTTCGATCGCGCTGGTGGCTGGCCTGTGCGTGCTGGCGGTGGTGCAGAACTCGCGCACGTTGGCGGTGCTGGGCATCCTCGCCGGCTTCATGGCGCCGCTGTGGCTGTCCACCGGCAGTGGCAACCACGTGGGTCTGTTCAGCTACTACGCGGTGCTCAACGCTGGCATCTTCGCCATCGCCTGGTTCCGTCCGTGGCGTGCGCTGAACCTGCTTGGCTTCGCTTTTACCTTCGGCATCGGTACGTTCTGGGGCGTGTTGCAGTACGCGCCGGACAAGTTCAGCAGCACCGAGCCGTTCCTGCTGCTGTTCTTCGCCTTCTACCTGTTGATCCCGCTGCTGTACGCGCGCCGGCAGCCCGCCGGGCGACGTGACCTGGTCGACGGCAGCCTGGTGTTCGGCACGCCCTTGGTCGCCTTCTCGATGCAGGCGGGCATGCTGCACGAGCAGCCGATGACGCTGGCGCTGTGCGCGCTGGGCCTGGCGGCGATCTACGCCGTACTGGCGCGGGCACTGATCGCGCGCGCGTCTTACACCGTGCTGGCGCAGTCGCATGCGGTGCTGGCGGTGGGCTTCGCCACGCTGGCGGTGCCGCTGGCATTGTCTGCGCGTGCCACCGGCGCGGTGTTCGCGCTGGAAGGTGCGGGCCTGGCCTGGCTGGGCCTGCGCCAGAAACGCTGGCTGCCGCAGGTGTCCGGCGCGTTGCTGCAGATCGGTGCTGCGTTCGCCTTTGTGGCCGGCGCCGACCACTGGCTCGAAGACGCACGCTTCCTGCTCAACCCGACCGCCATCGGTGCACTGCTGCTGGCCATTGCCGGTTTCGCTTCGGCATGGAGTTACCAGCGCAGGGAGCGCCATGAGATCGCACTGGTCTACTACCTGTGGGGCCTGCTGTGGTGGCTGGGCGGCCTGGTGCACGAGATCTTCCGCTTCTTCCCGCACCGCACGCAGGCCGATGCGTTGCTGGTGCTGGTCGCGGCCACGGCCTGGCTGGCGGCTGAAATGCAGCGCCGCCAGCCGGCACGCGCGCTGGGCGTAACCGCCCTGGCGATGCTGGCCCTGGGCTTCCCGCTGGCGCTGATGCAGAGCGATGCGCACCAGCAGCCGTTCGCCGGCTATGGCGCACTGGCCTGGGCGGTGTTTGCGGCGCTGGGCGTACGTACGTTGCTGTGCCTGCGCCAGGGCGGCAACACCGTGGCACGCATCGCGCAGTTCCTGTGGTGGCTGCTGTGGCCGTCGCTGCTTTCGTTGCTGGCCCTGTGGGGCGGTGGCGAGGCCGGGCTGGCACAGGGCTGGACGCTGCTGTTGTTCACGCTGCCGTGGCTGCTGATGGCGGCGCTGTCGTTGTGGCGCTGGGATGCACTGCGCTGGCCGCTGGGGGCTGCCTTCGACAGCGTGCGCCTGCCGTTGCAGTGCGTGCTGTTCGGCCTGCTGTCCGCAGGCTGGCTGTTCGGCCAGTTGCTGCCGGGTGACGCAGCGCCGCTGCTGTGGCTGCCGGTGTTGAACCCGGCCGAGCTGGGGCAGTGGTTGAGCCTGGCGCTGCTGGCGCGCTGGCTGTACAGCGGGCAGGCGCCGCAGGCACTGGTGAAGATCCGGCTGCCGCTGTTGGCATTGGCCACCTTCGTCGCGCTGACCAGCCTGGTGCTGCACGGCGTGCATCAGTGGGGCGGCCTGTCGTGGAGTTCGTCGATGATGCGTTCCAGCCTGGCGCAGACCAGCCTGACCGTGCTGTGGAGCGTGCTCGGCGTGATCGCCTGGGTCTGGGGTTCGCGCCGCGGCCAGCGCGTGCTGTGGATGGTGGGTGCGGTGCTGATGGGCGTGGTGCTGGCCAAGCTGGTACTCATCGATCGCCAGCACCTGGGCAACCTGTTGGGTATCGCATCGTTCATCGCCTACGGCCTGCTGTGCACGGTCGTGGGTTATCTGGCACCGGCACCGCCGAGCGCGGCGCCGACCGTGGAGGAAAAACAATGAGGACGTGGAGCAGGGCGCTGCTGCCGGCGATGTTCGGCATGCTGGCCGTCGTCACCGCACAGGCCGCCGATTACCGTACCCAGTACGCCGAACAGTGGCCGCTGACGTTGTCCAGCGCACAATCGGGTGCCTACCGTGTTGTGCTGGAACCGGCGATCTACCGTCGCGCCGGCAGTGCGGACCTGGGCGATGTGCAGGTGTTCAATGCCGCCGGCCAATCGTTGCCGTCGGCCTTGCTGGCGGCGGATCAGCCGCTGGCGCAGCCGCCGGTGCAGCGTGAGCTGCCGTGGTTCGCGTTGCCGCCACTGGCCGAAGCACAGCGCAACGACCTGCAGTTGCTGACCGAGCGCGATACCGATGGCCGTGTGCGTCGCGTGGAAGCCCGCGTGAGTGGCGGTGCGGCGGCGAGCGGGCAGGGTGGCTGGCTGATCGACGCCAGCGTGCTCGGCCAGCAGCCGCTGGCGGCGCTGGTGCTGGATTGGGCCGACAGTGGCCAGCCGTTGCAGGCTCAGGTGCAGCTGGACGTCAGCGACGACCTGCAGCACTGGCGTGCGATTGGCCGCGACATTCCGCTGGTGGATCTGCAGCGCGCCGGCAAGCGCCTGCTGCAGCGCCGCCTGCAGGTGGATGGTGAAGCGCGCTATCTGCGCGTGCTGGCGCAAGGCGATGCGCGTCTGCCGACGCTGCGCAGCGTACTGGCCGAGCTGCCGCCGGCACCGGCCACACTGCCGTGGGAATGGTTGTTGCTGGAACCGACCTCGAAGGGCAAGGGCGAGTACACCTTCGAGATGGATGGCCGCTTCCCGGCCGCACGTGCCGACGTGGCCAGCACCGACAACAGCCTGGTGCAGTGGACATTGTTCAGCCGCGATGACCAGAGCGCGGAATGGCAGCGCCGCAGTGCACCGTGGATTGCCTATCAGCTGCAGCAGGGCGCGCAGGGCCAACGGCAGCAATCGGCCGCGCAGCCGCTGGGCGGCGTGCATCGGGATCGTTATTGGAAGCTGGTGGCGAACCCCGCCGAAACGGCCACCGCACCGACTCTGCGCCTGGGTTACCAGCCCGAAGTACTGGTATTCCTGAGCCAGGGCGCGGCGCCCTACGCATTGGCGGTGGGCAGCTCGACCGCGCGCCGCACGGAGGCGCCGATTGGCGTGCTGATCGAGGAACTGCGCTTGCGCAACGACCCGTCGTGGCAGCCGACGCTGGCACGACTGGAAGGCAGCCCTGAGCCGCTGGCCGGCGACGCGGCGCTGAAGCCGCAGCATGATTGGAAGTCGTGGTTGCTGTGGGCGTTGCTGGGTCTGGGTGTGCTGGTAGTGGGCGGCCTGGCGGTCAGCCTGCTTCGGCAGAAGCCGGCGCCTTCGGCGTAGGTTCCGGCGAACGGCGCAGCCCCTCGTGGGTGGGGGTGGTCGTGCAAAGCAAAAGCAAAAGCCGCGCTTGGCCGGGCGGGGTGGGTTCGCGGCGGACGCCGCAAGTACGTCCT
>NZ_JAOCCT010000041.1:0-48229 GCF_029840555.1 Stenotrophomonas sp. GD03877
AGATCGCCTGGGGCGTGTTCAAAAGCGGCCGAGACTTCGATCCGGCCATGCTGAAGGTCGGTCAAGCCTGCTTCCAGCAGGCTTGACCACGAACATAGGATCTCGACTCTACACTCCGAAACCATGAGCACATCGCCCTCCCCCGCCCACCGCCTGCGCCGCTGGCTGCTGCGCGGCCTGTGGCTGGCCATTGCCGTCCTTGCGATGATGGCGTTGTGGAACAGTCCCTGGGCCGCCGCACCGAAGATGCTGTGGGCACTCTCACGGATGCCGCCAGCCGCCGAGCTGCCGGTACCGGTGGACGGCGTGCGGCCACGCCAGATTGCCGATACCTTCGGTGCGCCGCGAGGCCGTGACCGCTCCCACGCCGGCATCGACATCTTCGCCAGGCGCGGCACGCCAGTGCGCAGCGCCACGGCCGGTGTCGTCGCGGATGTCAGCGAACGTGGGCTCGGCGGGCGCCAAGTGTGGGTGATCGGGCCCGGACGCGAGCGCTACTACTACGCGCACCTGGAAAGCTGGGCCGATGGCCTGGCGCGTGGCCAGGTGGTCCAGGCCGGCGACCTGCTCGGCCATGTGGGCGACAGCGGCAACGCCAAGGGCACGCCGCCGCACCTGCACTGGGGCATCTACGGCACCGACGGCACCCGCGACCCGCTGCCACTGCTGCGCTGACCGCCATTGCGTACCCGCGCACTGATCCGTTCATGATTTGTAAATAGGAATAGTTCGTATTACCATTTCTTTCGTTTCCGGTGGTGCCAGGACGGCCTGCCCGTCCTCTCCCTACCCGTAGCGCCTCGCCTCCTGGATGCCGGCCGATCGCGCGTGCTCGCCCAGGACCCCCATGAACCGTTCCGCCTTCCGTACCCCGCCGCCGCAGCGGCTGTCCGTTGCCGTGCTCGCCGTTCTCTGCGCCGTGGCCCCGGCCGCCTTCGCCGACACCGCCGCCGACCCGACCACGCTGGACAAGGTCGTCGTCAAGGGCGAACGCGCCGAAGGCTACTCGGTGCGCCGCACCTCGGCCGGTACCCGCTTCGATCTGGCGCCGCGCGAGATCCCGCAGTCGGTCAGCATCATCAGCCACCAGCGCATCGAAGATCAGAAGCTGGACGACATCATCGACGTGCTGGCCAACACCACCGGCGTCACCAGCACCCAGTCCGACAGCGAGCGCACCGAGTTCTACGCGCGCGGCTTCTACATCGATGCCTACCAGTCGACGGCCTGCCGACGCAGATGGTGCAGAACTGGAGCTACGGCGATTCCGGCCTGGACCTGGCGCTGTATGACCGCGTTGAAGTGGTGCGCGGTGCCACCGGCCTGCTCAGCGGTGCCGGCAATCCGTCGGCGTCGGTGAACCTGATCCGCAAGCATGCCGACAGCGCCGAACTGACCGGCAGCGTCTCGGTGAACGTCGGCAGCTGGGGCCGCACCCGCACCACCGTGGACGTGGGCAGCGCGCTCAACGCCAGTGGCACGGTGCGCGGCCGGGTGATCGGCAGCTACCTGGACACCGATGGCCAGATGGACCGCTACAACCAGCGCAAGACGCTGGGCTACGCCGTCATCGACGCCGACCTGACCCCGGATACGCAGCTGAGCGTGGGCTACGACTACCAGCAGAAGCGCGCCAATGGCGCGACCTGGGGCGGCTTCCCGATGTGGTACGCCGATGGCAGCCCGACGAACTATCCGACCTCGTTCAATCCGTCGCCGGACTGGACCTACTGGGATACCACCAGCAAGCGTGCGTTCGCCACCCTGCAGCACGCCTTCAGCAATGGCTGGAAGTTCAGGATCGGCGCCACCCACGACCGCACCAAGGCCGATGACAAGCTGTTCTATCCGGCCTACACCGCGTTCGACAAGGCCACGGGCACAGGCGTCACGCCGATGGCCGGCTTCTACAACACCGAGCGCAAGGTCGATGGCATCGATGGCTACATCGACGGCCCATTCCAGCTGTTCGGCCGCGAGCACCAGTTCATGGCCGGCCTGAGCTACAACAAGCGCGAGTTCGCCAACTACGGTGACTTCCAGATGGGCGGCCCCGGCACCGGCTGGAACCCCTTCAGCTCCTATCTCGACTGGACCGGCAACATCGCCCAGCCGAACTGGAACCCGCTGGCGCTGGCCAGCCAGGGCACCATCACCCAGAAAGCCGGCTATGCCGCCGCGCGCCTGTCGCTGGCTGATCCGCTGAAGCTGATCCTCGGTGCGCGCTACACCCACTGGAAGAGCGAAGGCGAGAACGACGACCGCGAACACAAGGTGACCACCCCGTACGCCGGCCTGGTGTATGACATCAACGACACCTACTCCGCGTACGCCAGCTACACCGAAATCTTCCAGCCGCAGACCGCGCGCGACCGCAACGACCGTTATCTCGATCCGGTAGACGGCAAGAGCTACGAGGTGGGCGTCAAGGGCGCCTGGTTCGACAACCGTCTGAACGCCTCGCTGGCGGTGTTCCGCATCGAGCAGGACAACGTCGCCCAGGTCACCAGCGAACCGATCATCGGCCGCCCGGGCGAGTTCGCCTCGATCGCTGCGCGCGGCACCGTGAGCCGTGGCTTCGAGTTCGAAGTGAACGGCGAACTGGCCCCGGGCTGGAATGCGACCTTCGGTGCTTCGCGCTATGTGGCCAAGGACATCAACGGTGCCGACATCAACACCAACCTGCCGCAGACCGCGCTGAAGCTGTTCACCAGCTACACCCCGCAATCGCTGCAGGAATTGACCGTCGGCGGCGGTGCCAACTGGCAGAACCGCATCTACTACGCCGCACCGGTGGTGGGCCGCTTCGAACAGGAAGGGTATGCGCTGGTCAGTGCCTTCGTGCGCTACCGCATCTCGCCGGAGTTCAGCGTGCAGGCCAACCTCAACAACCTGCTGGACGAGAAGTACTACTCGCAGATCACCGGCTACGGTGCGTACGGCGATGGCCGGAATGGCTCGCTGACGTTCACCTGGGCGTTCTGATCAGGCGCGGGGCACGATCGCCCCGCACCTGTAGAGCCGAGCCCACGCTCGGCTGATTCTCTGAGCCGAGCGTGGGCTCGGCTCTACACCAGCAAGGCAGCGCCGGAACTGACCGGCACTGCCACCGTTACATCAGAAGCGCAGGTCCGCGCGCAGGTACCAGTAGCGGCCACGCGGGATGTCATAGGTCGAAGCGTCGTAACCGTTCAACGAGCACGACAGGCAGATCGGCGGATCCTTGTCGAACACGTTGTTCAGGCCGGCCGTCAGCTGCAGCCCCTTCATCCAGTCGATCTTGTAGCCCACCTGCATGTCATGGAAGGTGGTGGCCGACAGCGTATTGGTGCCCGCAGCCTGGTTGCTGCAGACCGGAAACACGGAAGCGTCACCGCAGTTTTCGGTCAGTTCGGAGATATGCCGCACGGTCCAGTTGGCGCTCCAGCGATCCAGCGTCCAGCCGATGCTGGCATTGCTGGTCCATTCCGGAATCGAGCTGTCGGCCACTTCCACGCCCGGCTTCTGCGGCTGCTTCTGGCCCGCCGCACCGGTGGCTTCGTAGCGACCCACGAAGGTGTTCTTCCAGCCCAGCTTGAACTGACCGATCGAGCTCTGCGGCAACGTCCAGAACAGATCCACATCCCAGCCATCGGTCTTGATCGAACCCAGATTGGTCAGGCGGTTGTTGAAGCTGCTGACCGCGCCGGTGCTGGCACGGGTGATGCCGTTGCAGTAGATCGGGTCCAGCGTGTCCACGCACAGGTCCAGCTGGGTCTGCGCGTTGATTGCCTGGATCGCGCCGTCGATGGCATGGCGGTAGAAGGTCACTTCCACATCGAAGCGTTCCGACCACGAACTGTTGCTGCCAAACCATGGGCTCCACACGAAGCCTGCGCTGAAGCTGCGCGAGCGTTCCGGATCCAGCTCGCGGTTGCCGCCAGTGGTCACCGAGATCTGCGAGTTGGCCTGCTGGAACCCGGCCGGTACGCCCAGCGCAGCACAGTTGGCCGCGCTGCCACGCGGCGGCGTACCGCCCAGGCCCACCGAGCACGGATCGAACAGCTGCAGGTCGGCACGCGCGGCCGAGCCGTACAGCTCACCGATCGATGGTGCACGGAAGCCTTCGGCATAGGTCGTGCGCAGCACGAAGTCATCGGTCACCTGCCAGCGCAGGCCGTACTTGGGCGTGAATTCACCACCGAAGGTGGAGTAGTCCGAGTAGCGGCCGGCCAGGCTCAGGTCCAGCTTCTTGCCGAAGGTCGAATCGGCGAAGATCGGCACGCTCAACTCCAGATAGGCCTCGTTGACGTCATAGGAGCCCGAGGTCGGCTGCGAAGGCACGCCGTTGTAATGGCCGGCCACCGTCAGCGGATCGGGCTGGTACGAACCCTCGTACTTGCGATACTCGAAGCCGGTAGCGAACGACACCGGGCCGGCCGGCAGCGTGAACAGGTCGCTGGACAGGTTGGCGGTGAACAGGCTCAGTTCGTTCTGGCTGCGGTCACGCACCACCGGCTGGATCCACTTCAGCATGTCCGGGGTGATCGAACCGACACCGCCGAAGATGTTCAGCGGCACGCAGCCCGGCGTCGCCGCACAGACCGACGGATCGCCCAGCGCCATGTTGACGTTGTAGATGTTGTAGCTGCCGTAGTTGGTCTGTTCGGCCTTGTTCTTGCTGTACATGCCGTTGACGTCCCAGTACCAGCTGCGGTCAGCCGCCTGGAAGTTGCCAACGAAGCCGGTGGCGAAATACGTGGTGTCCACTTCCTGCTTGAACACGCGCGCGCCGCCTTCCACCGGGCGGCGGCCGATCAGGCTCAGGTTGTCACCCGAGACCAGGTCGAAGCCGAACGGGTTGTACGGATTGAGCGCGGACACGGTGATGTTGTCGGCCAGTGGATTGCCGGTGGCACCATCGGGGCCGAAGAACAGCGGCTCCGGGCCGGCCTGGTTGGTCGACTCACGACGGTTGCCCAGTGCCTTGACGTACCACTGCACGTTGTCGGTGATGTCGAAGCGGAACTGGCCGAACAGGCCTTTACGCTCCGAGGGCGTCAGCACCATGTTGTACTCGGCGAAATTGAACCGGTCGGCGCTGGTGAAGCAGTGATAGTCATCGGTGCGCGCGCAGCCGGCGCTGCCGTCGTAGCGCGGGTTGCTCACGCCGGTATTGGGCACGATGTTCTGCACCGCGCCGGTGTTCGGGTCGGTGAACATGAAACGACCCTGCGGAATGCCACCGCTGCCGAACGCCAGCCCGGTGCCGGGAATCGGGAAGCGCGACTGCTCGCGGTCCTTGGCAAACACCGGATCCTGCTTGGTCCAGCTGGCGCCCAGGAACAGGCTGAAGCGGTCGCCGCTCTTGCCCCAGGCCAGGTCCACGCCCTTCTGCGTGCCATCGCCCTTGCTGTACTCGCCATAGTTCAGGGTCACCTGGCCGCCATCGAAGTCACGGCGGGTGATGATGTTGACCACGCCGGCAATGGCGTCGGAACCGTACAGCGACGACGCGCCATCTTCCAGCACTTCGATGCGCTCGACGATGGCCAGCGGAATGGTATTGAGATCGGTGGCCGAGCCGACGCCGGATGCGGATGACTCATTGACCCAGCGGATGCCGTCGACCAGCACGAGCACGCGCTTGGCGCCCAGGTGGCGCAGGTCCACCTGCGCCGAACCGGCACCTACACCACTGCCATCGGGCGGGAAGCCGAAGTTGCCGGACGAGTTGAACTTGGCGTTGAGCGCCGAACCGGAACCGGTGAGCTGCTGCAGCACTTCGCCGATCGAGGTCAGGCCGGTGCGTTCGATGTCGCCGCGGCTCAAGGTCTGGATCGGCACCTGGCCTTCCACCTCAGCGCGCTTGATGCGGGTACCGGTGACTTCCACCGCATCCAGGTTGGTGGTGGATTGTGCAGCGGCACCCAACGGTGCCAGAGTCATCACGCACAGCGCGACGGCAACCGCCAAAGGGCGGTGGTGCAGGTGATTCATTCGCTCTCTCTCCAAAGGAATGTCGGGACATGGGCTGCCGCACTCCCTCCCTGCATGGCGGCGCCGTCTCCTTTGTAAACAAGTGGTAAAAATCGCGGCGTGATGATCGACACTCTTTCACGCGGAATTGACGCAATTGCAGGCCGATTGCGTCAGATAGCTGCAGGTTATGACCGGACGATACTGTTCACCGCAGGCAGCCTTGATGCAGGCTGCGACAGCGCGCGCCGGTAGCTTCCGCATTCACAGAAAAGGCCTTTGCCGGACCGTTTCAGGAATAGTTTGAAAATTCCTTCATTCAGGAGGCCCCACCAGTCGACCCAGCGCAGACTCGCACCTCCAGCCATTCGCGGGAGGGCCGAATATGAAAGCAGTGACTGCCGTGCCGGGCGTCACGATGGTGATGACGCTGCTTCTTTCCCTGGCAGGTGAATCGAGAGCAGGCGGCGTGATCGAGTGCAACAACTGTCCCTCTCCCAGCGATGCGGCCTTGGCCTCGGGAGAGGGACTGACGGTTGTGGTGGATTTCGAGAGAGCCGAGTTGACTGCTTTCGACGTTGAACATGACCCTGAGCGCAGAAAGTGGCGAGCACATCCGACCCCGGTTCCAGCGCAGATTGAAATGGCTTTTCTGCGGATCCTGGATGCGACGCTGTCAGCAGAGCAAGCGCCGCTCATGCAGCAATCACCGCATGAGCAGCAGTGAGACAACGCCCTACCGCACGAACGCAATGCGCTCCATGCCAGTGGCTTCGGCCGCAGCCAATATCCGCGCCATGCCTTCGTACTCGGCCGCCGGATCGGTGGCGATGCGCAGCTCCGGCAGGTTGCCGGCATGTTCGCCCGCCTGTGCCTGCAGGCGCGCCTGCAGTTCGCCGATCGCCATCGGCTGGCCATTCCAGCTGAGCTGGTTGGCAGCGTCCAGGCGCAGCTCGATCGGCGGTGGCGGTTCGGGACGATCGATCGTGCGATCGGTGGCCTGTGGCAACTGCACGGCAATCGGCCGGGCCACGATCGGCGCGGTCACGATGAAGATGATCAACAGCACCAGCATCACATCCACCAGTGGCGTGACATTGATGTCCGCCAGCGGGCCGCTTCTTCCTGCGCTACTGAACGCCATGTGCCGCTCCCTGCAGCCGGGCCGTTCGCCCAAGGCCGACGTTACGACGCCTCCCATCCGCTGCGGCAGTGGCCTGCGCGGGGTCATTCAGCTGTCGTTGCCGACGCTCGGCGTGCACGCAATGCGAAACTGAATTCAGCCATCGCCCGCTATGCTGGTCGCCATGACCCGACGCACTTCAACTGCCCTGTCCCTGCTGCCCTTGGCCACCACGCTGCTGATCGGCTGCGCCAACGCCCAGTCCCTCGACGCCCAGAACGCGCAGCTGAAGGCTGCGATCGCTGCCGCCGAACGCGGCCAGTTCGATCCCGGCCAGGCCGCTGCACTCAGCCGCCATCCGGCTTACGGATGGCTGGAGTACGCCAACCTGCGCCGCAACATCGACACCGTCGATACCGCGCAGGCACAGGCCTTCCTCAAGCGCTATGACGGCCAGGCCGTGGCCAGCACGTTCCGCAGCGTGTGGCTGCCCTCGGTCGCACGCCGCCAGGACTGGCCTACCCTGCTCGCCAACTGGGTCCCCACCGACAACGCCGGCCTGCGCTGTGCGCAGCTGACCGCGCGCCAGGTGACGGGCAAGGTCGATCCGCAGTGGATCAGCGAGGCGCAGGACCTGTGGCGCAAGAACGGCAAGTCGCTGCCGGACAGCTGTGATGCCGTTTTCGCCGTGCTGCAGGCGCAGGGTGGCCTGAGCGACGCCCTGCGCTGGGAACGCATCGATGCCGCCGCCGACGCCCAGCAGCCGGCCGTGATGCGCAGCGCTGCACGTGGCCTGCCTGCCACCGAGTTGGCGCTGGCGAACACCTACGCCGCCTTTGTCGACAGGCCCAATGCCAGCGCCCTGAACTGGCCGCGCAACGAGCGCAGCCGGCGCATCGCCACCGATGGCCTGGCCAAGCTGGCCAAGGCCGACCCGGCCGCCACCGAACAGCAGCTGCCGCAGTATGCCCAGGCGCTGGGCCTGAGTGCCGAGCAGCAGGGCCAGGTGCTGTACCAGATCGCACTGTGGACGGTGGCTTCCTACCTGCCCGATTCGGCGCGCCGCCTCAACGCGGTGCCGGAATCGGCGTATGACGAACGCCTGCACGAATGGCGCGTGCGCGAAGCGATGTCGCGCGGTGACTGGCCGGCGGCGCTGACCGCGATCCGCAAGATGGCCAGCAAGCAGCGCAGCGACCCGCGCTGGCGCTACTTCGAAGGCCGCATGCTGGAGAAGACCGGGCAGGCCCAACAGGCGCAGCCGTTGTTCCGCGATGCGGCGCGTGCCCCCACCTTCCACGGTTTCCTGGCCGCCGACAAGCTGCAGCAGGGCTACACGCTGTGCCCGTGGAAGCCGAATGACAGCGCGCAGGCACAGGCAGTGGTCGCGCGCGATCCGGCCATCCAGCGCGCGATGGCGCTGTACCAGATCGACCGCGCCAGCTGGGCCGTGGCCGAATGGAACAGCGCGCTGTCGCGCTTCGATGACACCCAGCGCCGCCTGGCGGTACGCGTGGCGCAGGACAACGGCTGGTTCGATCGTGCGGTGTTCGCGCTCGGCAAGCAGCCGCAGGAGCAGCGCCTGTACGACCTGCGCTTCCCGCTGCACCACGACGCCACCATCCGCCGCGAGTCGGCACGCAATGCCATCGACCCGGCCTGGGTGGCTGCGGAGATCCGAGCCGAAAGCACCTTCACCCCGCGCGCGCGCTCGCCTGCCAACGCCATGGGCCTGATGCAGGTGCTGCCGGCCACCGGTGCCGGCGTGGCCAAGTCGATCGGCCTGACCGGCTACGGCGGTGCCGACAGCCTCTACGACCCGGACACCAACATTGCCATCGGCACCGCCTACCTGCGCCAGCTGATGAACAAGTACGACGGCCTGCCGTACGTGACCATCGCCGCCTACAACGCCGGCCCGACCCCGACCGCACGATGGCAGGGCCAGCGCCCGGGCTTTGATCCGGACCTGTGGATCGAGACCATCAGCTACAAGGAAACCCGCGAGTACGTGGCCCGCGTGCTGGCCTTCAGCGTGATCTACGACTGGCGCCTCAATGGTGATGCGCTGCCGCTGAGCGACCGCCTGATGGGCCGCCTGGTGGACAAGCGCAAGAGCTTCAGCTGCGCGGCCAACGCCGACCAGGGCGGCGATTGATCGCACTGCATCTGTAGAGCCGAGCCCATGCTCGGCTGCGGTTCGTTCCGGTCGCGTTGCCACATGATGAGCCGAGCATGGGCTCGGCTCTACACGATCGCCCCGGGGAGGGGAACGCAATGAGCCTGCTGGCCTGGATCGGGATATTCGCCGCCTGGAGCCTGTTCGCCACCTGGGTGCTGCGCTGGGGTGGCGCGGCCTGGATGGAAGGCTGGAAGTCGCTGGCCTTCGTCGACAGCTGGGGCAGCCTGTGGGACGAAGCGCAGATCAAGCTGTACGTCCTCTGCCTGTGGATCGTCTACGGCCTGTGGTTCCTGGCCGGCCTGTTCGTGCCGGAGTGGCGCGGCCTGCCGTGAGGCCTCTGCATCGGTCGTGCCGGAACATCTGCGCCGGCCATGCGATCATCCCCCCATGAAGATCTATCTTGTCGGCGGCGCCGTACGCGACCGCCTGCTGCAGCGCCCTGCCGGCGACCGCGACTGGGTGGTGGTTGGCG
Organism: Stenotrophomonas sp. GD03877; assembly: GCF_029840555.1. Taxonomy (NCBI): domain Bacteria; kingdom Pseudomonadati; phylum Pseudomonadota; class Gammaproteobacteria; order Lysobacterales; family Lysobacteraceae; genus Stenotrophomonas; species Stenotrophomonas sp. GD03877. The sequence continues at coordinate 9,736 of NZ_JAOCCT010000041.1, forward strand.
CGACGCCCGCGCAGATGGAAGCGCAGGGCTACACCGCCGTCGGCCGCGATTTCCCGGTGTTCCTGCATCCGAAGACGGGTGAGGAATACGCGCTGGCGCGCACCGAGCGCAAATCCGGCCGTGGCTACCGCGGCTTCGTGGTCGATGCCGATCCGGCGGTGACGCTGGAAGAGGACCTGCAGCGCCGTGACTTCACCATCAACGCGATTGCCTGCGACGAAGACACCGGCACGCTGGTCGATCCCTATGGCGGTGTCCGCGACCTGGAACAGCGCGTGCTGCGCCATGTCGGGCCGGCCTTCGTCGAGGATCCGCTGCGCGTGCTGCGCGCGGCGCGCTTCATGGCCCGTTTTGCACCACTGGGCTTCAGCGTCGCCGAAGAGACCCTGGCACTGATGCGCGAGGTCGCCGCCAGTGGTGAACTGGACGCGCTGGTGCCGGAACGCGTCTGGCAGGAACTGCGCAAGGCGCTGGTAAGTGAACGGCCCTCCGCCTTCCTGCGCACGCTGCACGATGCGCAGGCACTGGGCCCGATCCTGCCCGAACTGGAAGCACTGTACGGCGTACCGCAGCGTGCCGAATTCCACCCGGAAGTCGACACCGGCATCCACCAGGAAATGGTCAGCGACATGGCCGCGAAGCTCGCCCCCGGCGATGACCTGGTCGGCTTCGCTGCCCTCACCCACGATCTCGGCAAGGGCCTGACCCCGCCGGAGGAGTGGCCGCGCCACATCATGCACGAGCAGCGCGGCATCAAGCCGTTGAAGGCACTGTGTGCGCGGTTGAAGATTCCCACCGAGCACCAGCAGCTGGCCGAGGCAGTTTGCCGCGAGCACTTGAACGTGCACCGCATCGACGAACTTCGCGATGCCACCGTGCTGGAACTGCTGGGCCGCTGTGATGCGCTGCGCCGGCCGGAGCGCGTGGCCCGCATCGCACTGTGCTGCGAGGCCGACAAGCGCGGCCGGCTCGGCTTCGAGGACGCCGACTACCCGCAGGGCGAAACGCTCAAGCGCCTGCACCAGGCGGCGCTGTCAGTGCAGGCACGGGATCTGGATACGACACACCTGAAGGGGCCGGCCATCGGCGAAGCGCTGGCCAAAGCGCGGGTGAAAGCCATCGCCGCCGCCCGCTGAAGCACCTGGTGATGCCGGCTGCTGGCCGGCACCGATCGCCCGTCTATCGACGACGCTTACGCGAGAAGTGGTCGACAGCATGAGCACCCAACAAGATGGGTTGCATCAAGAGGAACAGCCATCCACCCAGCCGGAGTGTCTCCACCGAATTGAACCGGGTGATGAACGCAGCTACCAGTGCCAAACCCGCAACAAGGCCGATCTCATAGACCCACAGCGATCGGTTAGAACGCTTGCCCACGATGCTCCTCTCCATTGAACAGGATGCACTTGCAAGCCATCGCCGCCGTCCGGCACCACGGGTAGTGCCGGCCGCTGGCCGGCAACCAGACAATCGCGGGATCAGTGCGCCATCCCACGGGTGATCGCCGCCGCACGCTGCTTCAGCTGGGCCACGGCATCGGGAATCATCTCCATGCCCACGTCCAGGCCCGGGTTCAGCACCAGGCCGACGCCGTCGCCGATACCGGCCAGCAGCGCGTGCACCGCGATCGGCATGGCGTGGGCGAACTGCGGCAGCTGCTCGTGCCACAGGCCGGCGCGCTCGGGCGCGGTGAACACCGCGAACATCGGCTCGCCGCTCTCGCTGGTCAGCACCAGCGGCGAGATGCTCTCGTCCCAGGCGCCATCTTCGCCAATGGCCTTGTCCAGCAGCACGAACGCCGTCGAGGTCAGCAGGCCATCGAGGAACTGCGCTGCGGTCAGCGTGCCATCCTGGGCCTGCAGCAGGCGCTCCTCGAGGTCGTTGAGGGGTTCGAACGGGGTGTCGTGGTCCATGGTCGGTTCCGGTACGTGATTGCAGGACAGACTTTAACAGGCCCTGTCCTCAACCGAGGAATCCGTGCCGCCACAGCCAGCCCAACGCCGCCAGACCGGCCACCACCACCAGCATCAGTGGTAGGCCGAAGCGGTGCCGCCACGGGATCGGCACCCCACCCAGCTGCTGGTCCACGGTGTCGGTATCCAGCACCCAGCCGTGCCCGCACCGGGTGCAGGCCAGCTCATAACGGCGCTGATAGGTGAACCCGAACAGCAGGTCGATGCGCGCCATCTTGTAGCGCAGCTGCGGGGCGAATTCGGTTTCCGTCTGGCAGCGCAGGCAGTGGTGGGCTTCGGTGGGGCCGACGATCAGCACCCGTTCCTGTTGGCCGATCAGGATCATGACCGGGTGCCCTGGCAGGCGGGCTGGGCCAGCAGCCAGGCTTGGGCGGCGGCCACGGTGGCGGCGTCACCCTCGACGCGCTGGTCGGGCTCGATCTTCAAGCCGTCGCCACGATCATTGCGGTCCCGCATCACGCTGGTGGTCAGCAGCAGGCGGCTGCCATCGGCAAGCGTGTGCACGACATTGCCAGTGGAGACACCCGCAGTGGGCTGACCGAAACTCCGCGTCTGCGGACGACCACGCCACGCCAGCGCCGAGGCCTCGCCCGAACTGCCGGTGCGCGGTCCGAACAGCACTGCCACCGGCGCGCCGGGCTGCCGCTGCACATACCCGGACTGGCCGAAGTCCAGCACCGGCTTGCCTGCACGCTGCACGGCGGTCGCGGTCAACGTCCAGCGCTCCGGCCCCTGTGCGGTTTCGAACGACCCCACATCTTCGTTGTTCACCACCGAGGTGCGCAGCAGCGGTGCCATGCCCAGCAGCATCGGCCACATGTTGCCACCGCTGTTGTCACGCAGGTCGACGATCCAGCCACAGCGCATGCCGTCGTCCTTGCTGCGGATGACCTGCTGCCACCGCGCGGCGCGCTGGATGTTCTGACGGAACGCTTCCTGTGGCGTCGCGCCGGGCGTGGAGGCATATCCCTCGATGACCAACCAGCCGATGCGCGCATCCACCGCATCGGCGGCCTTGGCCCTTTCCACGGCGGCGGCGCCGACCTGCTGCGCGCGCGCAAGGGATTCGCTCTGGCGCTGGGTCGTCGTCCATACGCCATGATTGCCCGTGCTGACCGCAATGGCTTCGCGCAGCAACGCCAGCCGCTTCACGGGCTCGCCCTGCACCGATTGCAGTCGTGTGCGGGTGGCAGGCCAGTCCACCCGGTCGCGATACAGCGCCTGCCGTTCAAGCAGGTTGAGGATCTCGGCCTCCGCCTCCGGCGAGGGCACTTCGATTGCCTTGGGCGTATCGGCCATGGCGTTGGCAGCCACCAGCGCGATCACCAGCGCAGCAGTACGACGCACTCCCTTGCGAACCTGCATGTGACGTTTCCTTGTCGTTGAGTCAGGCGCGCAGCATAGCCCGCAGGTGATGGCTTCCGCCATGCGCGGACTGTCGCATCTGGCTCCGCCGCGGATTGCAGCAAGACAGCTTGCACGCGATCAGCAAATTGCAACTTTGCCCATGTCATCGCCACGTAGAACGCGAGAAGGTTGCCTCCGTCGGCGCCTCCTGCGCTGGCCGGGATTGGCGTCCTGAATGAAGCTACCTGAAGTCGGGCTTGCGACCATGTCGCGGGCTCGAATAATGCACCGTCCGTCGTTCTACGGCGGGCGGTGTGTGGGGATCCTTCGGATCCGCCGGCTTCGTTTCCTTTGGGTAGCTTCACCGGCACGCCAACCCGCACCGCCCGCCACCTTGCATCCCTGCAGGTGGCCCAGCCTTGTGAGGTTGCTGCCATGACCACGCTCTATCCCACCTATCCACGTCTGCATGTACTGCTCGGTGCCGCAATGCCCGGCCTGCAGCTCTCCAATGCCGCAGCCGAAGCGTTGGAAGATGCGCTCACAGAAGCCCATGAACACGCTCCGCCGCCGGCCTTCTTCGCCCGGTTGCACGGCATCGCGCAAAGCCACGCCGCCGATGGTCAGGTCTGGCGCGAACGGCAGCTCAGCGATGTGCGTGGCCGGGAACTGGCGGAGGCGACGCGCTGCTTGGCAGCATTGTCTGCGTGCGGTGGGGTACTGCTGGCTGCACAGTCGGCGCGCGAGACGGACGACGCGCAGGCGCAGTGTCCGCCGCAGGTGGAGGAAGGCCTGCTGCACGCGGTGGTGGTGTTGGCCGATCATGCCAGCGCGCTGGTGGCGCCGGGTGCATGCGCGGGGTAATGGCACCGATGGATTCGTGTCGACCAAGGTCGACACCTACCAGAGCCGAGCATGGCTCGGCTCTACAGAGTCATGACGGCGGCAGGGTTCGTGTCGACCAAGGTCGACAGCCACCAGAGCGGGTCATGCCGCCGGGCATGGCCCGGCACTACCAGTCCGCGCGCAGGCCGATGTTGCCTTCGATGATGCGGCGCTTCTCGTTGCGGTCACCGCCCAGCTCGCGGGTGTAGTCGGCCACCGCGTACGCACTGATGGTGCGGTTGAAGCGCCCGACCACACCCACGCCGGCTTCGAGTGCACGCGAGCGCTGCGAATTGATGATCGTGTCGTCGTCGAAGCGGATGCGATCCTCTCCGGAACGGCCATGCCAGTAATTAAGCTTGAAATACGGCTGCCAGCCGTTGTCAGCCAGCTGGTAATCGCCGGCCAGGCGCAGGCCGATGCGGCCGGTCCAGGCATTGTCGTTGTCGAAGCGCACGCTCGATACCTCATCGCGGCGGTCGTCCAGCGAGGTGCGCTGCCAGATCACCTGTACCTGTGGCTCCAACCACCACGCCGACTGCCCAAACCGCAGCAGCGGCTTGCCGGCCTCCACAGACACGCTGGTGCCATCACCGCTCAGGCCGAAGCCAAGCCCACGCGAGGAACGTACGCGACCGTCATAGCGGCTCTGCATCGCTACAGCGTCGATGTAGCCACCGTTGCTGTCGGTGAACGTCCAGTACAGACCCACGTGCTTGTCGTCCAGGCGGTTCTGGCCTACCTGTACGTTCTCCCAGCCCAGTGCCAGGCCGGTGGTCTTGCCCTGCGCGCGGGTGCGGCCAACGAATACGCCGATCTGGTTGCGGTGGTTGTCAGACGCCGCAGCCCACACGTCGAGACCAGCCTGCAGGCCCATCACATCGCCATCGAAGCCCGGCTGCGCATCACCCTTCCAATGGATCTCGCTGCTCTGACCCACCAAGCGGCCCCAGGCGGTGCGGAATGCGCCCTGGTTGTACAGCAGGCGCTGCTCGCCCTGCCGCTCGTGGAAGGTGCCGAGGCTGGCCAGCGAGGTCTCGCGCAGGAGCGGCGGCACCACGGCATAGGTGGCAGTCTCCACGCGATACAGCGGCACCACTGCGCCCTCGCCGGGGCGTGCACCCGGCGTCGGCGGCGCACCGGTTCCGGGCAGTGCACCGCCGGCCACGGGCACGTCCGGCACGGCCGGATCGCTGGGTGGCGCCACCGGCGCGGGCTCCGGTGGCGGTGGTGGCGGCGCGGTCTCGCCCGCGGTCAGATCCGGATCGGTGGCGCCTTCGGGCGGCGGCGGCGGTGCCGGGGTGATCGGCGGCGGTGGGGCCACTGGAGGCGTCAGCGGTGGCGGTGTCGCGCTGCCGCCACCGTTGGGTGCTGGCGTCGGCCCGGTCATCAGCGTCGAACGCAGGTACCAGTTCTCGCCGGTACCGGCACTCACACCGCCCTTGAACAGGAAATACTCGTAGGCACCGGCCGCGACCGGTGCGAACAGCGAGAACGCGCCCGGCGCGGTGCGGCCACCATTCAAGGCCTGCACCACCAGGATGCCGTCGGCCAGCGTGGCAGCGCCGCTGCCGCCGGCATTGAGCACGCCGATGCCAGTGGTCCCGGTGGCAGTACCGCCGTCGATCACCAGACGGTCGCTGGTGGAGTTGTCCGCGCCCAGCACGGTACGCAGGTACAGGCCACCACCGTCTCCGCGGTAGTTGCCACGCACGGTGAACACGTCGCCAGCGCCGGTACCGGTCAGGTCGATGCGCCCGGCATTGACCATCTCCACCAGTTCACCACTGTTGAATGGGCGGATGGCATGCCCCCCACTGCCCGCGTAGACGGTACTGGTGTCATCCACCGTGAGCGTGCCGGTGCCGCTACCGTTGTCGCCCAGCACCAGATCACCATCGAAGCTCAGCTCGGTGCTGTTGGCCAGGCTGACCGCCTCCCAGTTCTGGAAGCGGCCCACGCCCGTGGTCTTGACGTTGCTCAGGTTGAGCTGGTCGATGCCACCGCCACCGTCGAACAGCGGCACCGCACCGAGGTTGCCCTGGTTGAGGTTGCTGAGGCTGGCCACGTCGTTGTCCGGGCCCATGTCGATCGCGCCGTAGACGATGCCACTACCCTTCCAGTTGAAGGTGTCATTGCCGGTACTGAGCAGTACCTGCCCACGCACGGTGCCGTCGGTGATGGTCACGCTGTCGTTGCCACCGCTGACGCTGATGTTGCCGCCGATGTAGGCCGTACCCGAGATGATGATCGTGTCGGTGTCGAAGCCGGTCACCACGTTGCCATCCACGGTGCCGCCGGACTGGTCCCACAGGTTCTTGTCCAGCTTCATGTTGACGCGGCCGATGCGGCCACCGGTCATCCAGGCCTGGTCGCCATCCTCGAACGCGCCGATGATGCGGCCACCGCTCATGCGGAAGGTATCGATGTTGTCGCCCTGCTGCAGCGCGCCGATCGTGCCGCCACTCATGACGAAATCATCGCGGCCACTGCCCTGCGCTACCAGGCCGGTGACGGTGCCGCCGGTGACGGTCATCTGGTCATCGCCACTGCCCTGGTCGACGCTGTCGATCGTGCCACCGCTCAACAGCAGCACATCATTGCCATCGCCCTGCTGGACGCCACCGGAGATGCTGCCTGCCTGCATCTCCAGGCGGTCGTTGCCCGCACCGAACTGCACACCCGTGCGGCCACTGATCGTTCCGCGGTTGACCAGAACGCTGTCGCCCGCACCGACGAACTGCAGGGCGGTGTTGTTGCCGGTGCTGATGCTGCCCGCATTTTCGACACGGCTGCCGCCACCGAGCTGGACCGCCACTCCGCCCACCGCACTGATCGTGCCCAGGTTGGACAACAGGTGCCCACCGGCACCAACAAGCGAAATCGCGCTGCTGCCACCGCTCTGCTGCAGTTGTGCCGTGCTGGCGATATTGATGGTGATGCCGGCCGCGCCATTGGCGGTGATGGGAACAGTCTGCGGGTTCGGCGCATTGGCATCGCAGGTGACCGTCTGGCCGGCGACGGGGGCGGCGCTGTTACAGCCGGCCCAGGCGACGCTGGCACTCAGCAGTATGACGGACGGGACAGCCAGGGCCTGCAGCACTGAAACGGTGAGGCGGCGCGGACGGAAAGCGCGCGGAACGGCACGGGACATACAGCACTCCTGGACAAGGGATCAGGAACTGCGGATATGCGGTACTGCGCAGGCAGTCTGCCGTGTGGTGAACGGTTTCGATAGGTGAAATTGCGTGGCGGCTATCACAGTTCAGTTGCGAACTTGACCGGGCATCACCTCACCTCCACGTGGCTGAAATTGTTCATCTTTGCGGCGGTCAAAGGCCGCGCGGAGAGCATCCACGCATGGCGTGGATGAGGTGCCGTCAGATCTTCAGATAGATCTTCCGCCGGTCCAGCCACCAAGCCACGCCCCACCACAGCGCGACAAACACCAGCGCCTGCAGCATCGATGCCAGCTCGAGCGCCTGCGGCATTGCGGTGGCCAGCTGTTGCCAGATCCAGCTCCAGGCACCGCTGGCCATCAGCACCACCGACATCACCGATGCGCCCAGATACGCCGTGATCGCATTGACGCCGAAGCGCCGGCCCAGCGCCGGCCAGCCCTTCTGATCGATCAGCCAGTGTCCCAGCCATAGCGCCAGCGCCGCCAGGCCGCCCGTCCACAGCACGTAACTGGGCGTCCACAACTGCTTGTTCAACGGCAGCACCATCGCCAACAGCAGGCCCAGCGCGGCAGTCACCGCACCCAGCCCGGCCAGCGCCGCGGCACGTCCGCTGCGCAGCAGGCCTCCGGCCAACAGACCGAGCACGGTACTGGCCAGCGCACCCAGCGTGCTCAGCAACCCTTCCGGGTCGTGGCCCAGCCCGGTATCGGCGTGCCATTGGTAGATCCACGGGGCGAACAGCGTGGTATCCAGGCGGCTGGCCGGGTTGGTCCACGGCGCCAGATCACCGATGCCCAGCAGCAGCACGGTGTACCCCACCAGCAGCGCGATCAGAGCGCTCACCTGCACGCGTGGCCGCGCGTAGACCGCCAGCACGCCCACCAACGCCGCACACACCGCGATCCGTTGCAGCACGCCCCAGATGCGGAAGTGATGGGTATCCAACGCCCACCAGATCAGCAGGTGCAGCAGCGCACCGGCCAGCAGGATGCGCAGTGCGCGCTCCAGCACGCCGCGCGCCAGTGCAGGTCGCGCTGACGCGTCCAGCGCGCGCGGCGCTACGCTGAACGCCATCGACACGCCCACCAGGAACAGGAAGAACGGGAACACCAGATCGGTGGGCGTGCAGCCATGCCATTCCGAATGGCGCAGCGGTGCGAACACCGCACTCCAGTCACCCGGGTTGTTGACCAGCAGCATCGCCGCCACGGTGATGCCGCGCAGGGCATCGATCGAGCCCAGCCGGCGTGGCGGCGTACCGTTCATCAGGCGGCCTCGTACTGTCCGGCAATCCAGGTGCCACGCACCTGCAGGGCCTCATCCAGCAGCACCAGGTCGGCCTGGTAGCCCTCGGCGATGTGGCCCAGGCGATCATCGACGTTGAGGAACTGTGCCGGATAGGTCGAGGCCATGCGCGCGGCTTCGGCCAACGGCTGGCCGAGCAGCTGCACGGTGTTGCGCACGGCGGTGGCCATGTCCAACGCCGAGCCGGCCAGCGAACCGGCGGCATTGCGCACCACGCCGTCGATGGCGGTAATGGTTTCGCCATACAGCACGTAGCTGGGATCGTCGGCGCCGACCGGCGGCATCGCATCGGTCACCAGCAGCAGACGGCCGCGCGGCTTGGCTGCCAGCGCCACGCGCAGGCTGGCCGGATGCACATGCACGCCATCGACAATGATGCCGATCCAGCTGTCGCGGTCTTCCAGCGCAGCGCCCACCGCACCGGGCTCACGGCCCTGCAGCGGCGACATCGCGTTGTACAGATGGGTGAAGCCACGCACGCCAGCATCCAGTCCGGCACGAATCTCTTCGTACGTGCCAGCAGTGTGGCCAGCAGCAACGATCACGCCACGTTCGACCAGCGCACGGATGGTCTCCAGCGGCACGCGTTCCGGTGCCAGTGTCAGCAGCGTCACGCCGTTGTCCAGCGAGGCGGCCAGTGCGATCTCTTCTTCGTCCGGCACGCGGAACTTGCTGGCATCGTGGGTGCCCTTGCGCGCCGGCGCGATGTACGGGCCTTCCAGGTGGATGCCGATCACGCCGGGCACGCCCTGAGCGATTGCTTCGCGCATCGCAGCGATTGCTTCGCGCATCACGTCCACATCGTCGCTGATCAGCGTCGGCAGCATCGCGGTGGTGCCGAAGCGCCGGTGCGCCCGCGCGATGGTGCGCAGCGAGGCGACATCGGGCGTGTTGTTGAACAGCGCGCCGCCGCCACCATTGACCTGCACATCGATGAAGCCGGGCAGCAGCCAGCCGCCGCCCAGATCCACCTGCTCAGCCGCCTGGCCCAGCTGCGGTGCAGCGTCAGGCAGCAGCGCGCTGATGCGACCGTCCTCGATCACCACCGCCAGATCGTCGCGGAAGTCGTCGCCCGCCAGGATGCGGGCATTGCGCAGGACCGTGGCCATCACACCGTCTCCGTAACCTTGTTCAGATGCGGCGGCAGATCCGGGTTGAAGCCACGACGCAGCGCCAGCGCATTGATCGCGCGGTAGAAGCTCTGCACGGTCAGCAGCGGTGCGCACAGCGGATGCGGTGCGGCCGCCACCGGCAGGTTGCCACCGGCACCGGCCATCCACACCTGTGCACCGCGCGCGGTGAATTCTTCGACGACAGCACGGGTCCCGGCGCCGGTCTCGTCGGGCTGGGCAAAGGCCAGTACCGGGAAACCACGATCAACCAGCGCCATCGGGCCATGCTTCACTTCAGCCGAGCTGTAGGCTTCGGCATGCAGGCTGCAGGTTTCCTTGAACTTCAGTGCAGCCTCCTGGGCCGCGCCCAGGCCCAGGCCACGGCCGAGCACGAACAGGTTGGTCGCCTCGACCAGGCCTTCGGTCACCGCACTCCAGTCACACTGCCAGGCCTCGCGCATCGCGTCCGGCAGCAGGTCCAGTGCGGCACGAAGGCTGCTGTCCTGCTTCCAGTACGCAGCCAGCTGCAGCAGTGCGGCCAGCGACGCCAGGTAGCTCTTGGTCGCCGCCACGCTCTTTTCGGCACCGGCATGCAGCGGAATGACCGTATCGGCCAGCTGCGCCAGCGGCGAATCCTCGACGTTGACCAGCGCGATCACCCGGGCGCCGGCCGCCTTGGCAGCCTCGGCGTTGCGCAGCAGGTCGGGGCTCTTGCCCGACTGCGAGATGACGATGAACAGTGCGCCGCGCAGCTGCAGGGGTGCGGCATAGACCGAACCCACCGACGGCGAGGCCGATGCGACCACCAGGCCCAGCTGGGTTTCCAGCAGGTACTTGCCATAGGTGGCAGCGTGGTCGGAGCTGCCGCGTGCGCAGGTGACCACGAACGGGGGTGGCGCAGCACGCAGGCTGGCGGCCAGGGATTCCATGGTGGCGTGGTTGCGCGAGAACTGGCGGGCAACCACGTCAGCCGCTTCAGCGGCCTCGGCGAACATCAGGGTGGAAGTGGGGTCTGACAGCGACATGGCAGGCTCAGGCAGGATCGGAAGGAAGGGGGCGTGCGCCGGCCGGGCGCATCGGCGCGGTCGAACCGCGCACCACCAGCTGCGGCACGAAGCCCTGGTTGTGCAGTGGTGCCGGCGCGTCGTCGTAGGCGTCGCTGCGCAGCTGTGCGATCAGCAGGCGCGCGGCATGGCGGGCAATGTCTTCGGTGGCCTGCTTGGCGGTGGTCAGCGGCGGCCACGACTGGCGCGAGAACGGGCTGTCCTCGAAGCCGGCGATGGACAGATCGTAGGGCACGTTCATGCCGGCCGACTTGGCGGCGGCCAGCACGCCAGCGGCGATTTCGTCATTGGAACCGAAGATGGCGGTGGGCGGCTCGCGCAGCGCCAGCAGGCGGCGCGCACCGCGGAAACCGTCGTCGAAGGTGTAATCGCCCTGCACCACCAGGTGCTTGTCCACGGTCATGCCGTAGTCCTTCAGCGCGGCTTCGTAACCGGCATAACGCTCGCCCGAGGAGCGGTGCGAGATGCCGCCCCAGAGGAAGCCGATGCGCTGGTGGCCGAGCTGGATAAGGTGCTCGGTGATCTCGTAGGCAGCCTCGCGGTCGTCGACGAACACGCAGGCACCATCGGCCGGGTCTTCGGTGGCGGCGATGATCCGCACCAGCTTGATGCCGCGCGCAGTCAGCGCTTGGATCAGGTCGCGGCGCTCGGACATCGGCGCGGTCAGCACCAGCCCGGCCAGCCGCGAACGCTGCACCCAGTCGGCCAGCTCATCGGCCAACAGCGGCGAGCTGGAATCGCAGGGGTGGATCTGGAGGCCGAAACCGGTCTCGCGGCACGCGGCCAGCACGCCGTTCTGCACGCCGATGATGTGGTACGGGTTCGGGTTGTCGTAGACCAGCCCGATCACGAAGGTGGTGCCGCTGCGCAGGTTGCGCGCCGACGGATCGGGCTCGTAGTCCAGCTCGGCGATGGCTCGCAGCACCCGCGCACGGGTGGCCTGCATCACCGAGGGCTCGTTGTTGATCACCCGCGAGACCGTCTTCAACGAGACCTTGGCCTTCTCCGCAACGTCCTTGATGGTCGCTCTGCGCATGGGTTTTCCCTGGGGTTGGCTGCCGTCCATCATCGCCGATCAGGCCTTGTCCTGCGGCAGGCCGGCACGATGGCCGATCACCGAGTAGAACAGGATGTACAGGTAGCACGGCACCATCAGCAGCACGAACACCAGCTGGAAGTCGATGTGCTGCTTGAGCACGGCGAACAGCTGCGGAATGATCGCGCCGCCGGCAATACCCATCACCAGCAGAGCCGAGCCGGTCTCGGTGAAGCGACCCAGGCCGCGGATCGCCAGCGGGAAGATCGCCGGCCACATCATGGCGTTGGCGAAGCCCAGCAGGGCCACGAAGGCCACCGACACGTAGCCGTGGGTGGCCCATGCGCCGAGGCAGAACACCACGCCCAGCACCGCCGAAATGGTCAGGTAGCGCGACTGCGAGACCACCTTGGGGATCAGCAGAAGGCCGACCACGTAGCCAACCAGCATCGCGCCAAGGGTGAGCGAGGTGAACATCTTGGTCTGGTCCAGCGGCAGGTCGAAACCATGGCCGTAGGTACCGATCGCATCACCGGCCATCACCTCCACGCCGACGTAGACGAACAGGCACAGCACGCCCAGCCACAGATGCGGGAACTGGAAGATGCTGCGCCGTTCGGCAGCACCGGCCGCAACCGGCGTGGCATTGGCTTCGGACGACTTGATTTCCGGCAGCGGCGAGAACAGCACGGCCACCGCCAGCAGCACCAGCAGGCCCGCCATGGCCAGGTACGGCGCATGGATCTTGGCGGCGAATTCGTTGAGCAGCTGCGTCTTGGTCGCCTCATCGGCAGCGGCCACCGTGGCCGACAGATCACCGATGCCATGCAGCACCACGGTACCGATCAGCACCGGGGCGAGCATGCCGGCGATCTTGTTGCAGATGCCCATCAGCGCGATGCGGCGTGCCGCCGTCTCGATCGGGCCGAGGATGGAGATATAGGGGTTGATCGCGGTCTGCAGCAGGGCCAGGCCGCTGCCGATCACGAACAGGCCGCCGAGCGCGCCCGGGTACCAGCGCTGGGTGGCGAATTCGCCGAACAACGCGGCACCACCGGCCATCACCAGCAGGCTCAGGCTCAGGCCCTTCTTCATGCCGGTGCGGCGCAGGATCCATGACGCCGGCAGGGCCAGGAAGAAGTAGGACAGGTAGAACACCATCAGCACCAGGAAGGCGCCGACCTCGCTGAGTTCGAAGGCCAACTTGACGAAGGTGATCAGCGGGCCATTGAGCCAGGTGAAGAAGCCGATCAGGAAGAACAGCACGCCAACGATGGCGATGGAGGTGGCCACGTTCGGGCGCGCGCTTGCAGCGGGGACGGCGGACATCAGGAGGGCTCCTGCGGCGACGGCCGCAGAACGCGGCGTCGGAGAGTGGCTGGGAACAACGTTGTCACATTCTTTCGATGGACAGCCGCGGTTTGTCAACTTCCACGCGCAGCCCCGTGAACCTCGTGCTGCACTGCGCAACCCGATCGCAACGCATCGTGCTGAATGCGCCGGAGGCCTTGGCCCATGTGCGGCAATGGTTCCAACGTGAAACCCGCACTCACGCCATGTAAACGTTTACTGCATGTCGCATTCGTTGCGATGCAGCAACGAAAGTGTCACGAACTCGTTGACATCGTTGTCAGCGGGGTTACAGACTCCGCCCCAATCGCCGCCCCCGATCCCAGGGCCGGCCCCACCTGCAGCAGGAGCCCGCGTGACCGCCAGCCACCCCGCCCCGGCCCATGTCCTGTCCCGAGTCGCGCCCTCGTTCCTGGCCGCCGACGTCGGTGGCACCCATGTGCGCGTGGCCCGGGTCCAGGCCAGCGGTGATGCCGCCCACCCGGTGCAGGTGCTGGAGTACCGCAAGTACCGCAATGCCGACCATGCCGGCCTCAGCGCGATCCTGTCCGATTTCCTGGGCGAAGGCCCGCGGCCCACGCACTGCGTGGTCGCCAGCGCCGGCTACGCCCGCGAGGACGGCACGGTGATCACCGCCAACCTGCCGTGGCCGCTGTCGGCGCGCCAGGTGGAGGCCGACGTCGGCCTGCAGCGGGTCTACATCGTCAACGACTTCGAAGCGGTGGCCTATGCCGCCGCGCAGGTTGACGCCAGCGGCGTGCTGCACCTGTGCGGGCCGGACACCGCCACGCGCGGTCCGACCCTGGTGGTCGGCCCCGGTACCGGCCTCGGTGCAGCACTGTGGATTCCCACTGCGCATGGCCCGGTGGTACTGCCCACCGAAGCCGGCCAGCCGACCCTGGCCGCCAGCACCGAGCTGGAAATGGCCATCGTCCGCCACATGCAGCGCGACCGCGCGCACGTGTCGATCGAACATGCGATCTCCGGCCCGGGCCTGATGAACCTGTACCGCGCAGTGTGCGCACTGCAGGGACAGGCACCGACGCTGGCCAGCCCCGATGCGGTCACCGCCGCCGCCATGGCCGATACCGATGCGCACGCGCGCCAGGCGCTGGATGTGTTCTGCGGCCTGCTCGGCAGCACCATCGGCGACATGGCCCTGTTCTACGGCGCCCACGGTGGCGTCTACCTGGCCGGCGGCATCCTGCCGCAGATCCGCGAATACCTGCACGCCAGCACCTTCGTCGAACGGTACCTGCAGAAGGGACCGATGGGCGAAGCACTGGCACGCATCCCGGTGAAGGTCGTCGAACACGGCCAGCTGGGCGTGGTCGGCGCTGCAAGCTGGTACCTGCAGCAGCAGTCGGCCGCCTGACACCGCAACAGGCTTCAACGCAATCGCAGCACGCAGTACGTGGCACGCCAACGCACGGGACTTCGCCGCCGCCCCGCGCATGTCATCGCAACCGTAACCGAACACCGCCGCCGGCATCCAATCGAGTGATGAGGAGAGACATCATGAACACCCGCAAGACCCTGCTTTCGGCCGCCATCGTCAGCTGCATCGCCTTCAGTGCGCACGCGCAGCAGGCCGCCCAGACCGCCACCGACCTGGATACCGTGCAGGTCACCGGCATCCGTGGTTCGATGGAAAAGTCGCTGGATACCAAGCGCGAAGCCAATGCCCGCGTGGAAGTGGTCACCGCCGAAGACGTGGGCAAGCTGCCCGCGCACAACGTCGCCGATACCCTGCAGCGCCTGCCGGGCGTGAACATCAGCTCGTCCAGCGCCGACGAAGGCGGCTTCGACGAAGCTGACCGTGTCAGCCTGCGCGGTACCAGCCCGAGCCTGACCCAGACCCTGATCAACGGCCACACCGTCGGCACCGCCGACTGGTTCGTGCTCAGCCAGGGCAACAACGTCGGCCGCAGCGTCAGCTACTCGTTGCTGCCGTCGGAACTGGTGCGCTCGGTGGAAGTGAACAAGTCCTCGCAGGCCAAGCTGCAGGACGGCGGCACCACCGGTACCGTCAACATCCTCACCCGCAAGCCGCTGGAATTCTCCAAGCAGCTCACTGCGGAAGGCTCCATCGGCATGGTGCGTTCGGACCAGGCCAAGTCCAACGACCCGCAGCTGTCGGCACTGTTCAACTACAAGAACGACGAAGGCAACTTCGGCGTGATGGTGCAGGCCTTCAGCCAGAAGCGCGAGCTGCGCCGCGAAGCGCAGGAAATCCCGGGCGGCTTCTTCCAGATCGATCCGAATGGCACCGTGGCCAAGTCCAACCCGGACCTGGCCGGCGTGTACGCGCCGGGCCTGCTCGGCTCGACCCTGTTTGAACAGACCCGCGAGCGCAAGGGCGGCCTGGTGTCGCTGCAGTTCAAGCCGATGGACAACCTGACCCTGGGCCTGGAAGGCTTCAGCTCGGAACTGAAGGCGAACAACTACAACCGCAACTTCATGCTGTGGGGCGGCCGCATCCTCAACGACCGTACCGTTGAAGATGCCAATGGCAACAAGATCCTGATTCCGGGCCAGGCCCCGAATCCGGGTTACGTCGTCAAGGATGGCGTGCTGTCCAACGCCACCTTCGCCGGCCAGGCCGACCGCGACTACGCGGTGTACGACATGATCTACCGCGAGTCGAAGGCCAAGACTAACTACATCACCTTCGATGCCGACTGGCAGATCAGCGACAACCTGGGCATGAAGTTCCAGGCTGGCAGCACCAAGGGCACCGGCGAAACGCCGCGCCAGTACATCGCCGAAGTCAACCTGGCCCGTGGTGGCGGCGCCACCTGGGCAACCCACGGCAACGGCTCGCCGATCGACTGGAACGTCGGTGGCAACATCGGCCCGAGCGGCGTGACCGACTTCGGCACCTGGGGCAACCAGCAGGTCACCGCGATCGACAAGGAAAAGTGGGCCACGCTCGATTTCAACCAGTACTTCGCCGACGCTGGCGTACTGAACTCGATCGATTTCGGCGCCCGCTTCGGCGACCACAAGCGCGAGGCCAAGTCGCCGGAAGGCGCAACCCCGGGCGCGATCTGGAATGCGCTGAAGAACGGCGCTACCGCCAACTTCCCCGGCGGCTTTGCCAACGGCATCGGTGGCAGCTTCCCGCGTGACCTGTGGTACTTCACCCCGGGTGCGCTGAAGGAAGCGGTGACCAACAACTCCACTTGGCTGTCCGGCAATGACGGCCCGACCGGCCGCCACAACTACGGCGCCGAGTGGAAGGTGTCCGAGAAGAACTTCGCCGCGTACGTACAGGGCAACTTCAGCGGCGACCGTTGGAGCGGCAACGTCGGCCTGCGCTACGTCAACATCAAGCAGGATATCGATACCTACGCCGCCGCCACCGGCTCGACCGTGCCGGACGTGAGCAGCCTGTTCGGCGCGTGGACCCGCGAAGCTTTCGAGAACAAGCACAACCGCGTGCTGCCGAGCGCCAACTTCAAGTACGACCTGCGCGACGACCTGGTGCTGCGCGTGGCCGCCTCGCAGACCCAGACCCTGCCGGACTTCTCGGCACTGGGTGCCTCGTCCTACGGTTCGGACCTGAACCGGACTGGCGGTGGCGGCAATCCGAAGCTGAAGCCGGTGGTGTCGACCAACTTCGATGCCAACCTGGAGTGGTACTTCATGCCGCGCGGCATGTTGTCGATCGGTGCCTACTCGATGCGCCTGAAGGACTACGTGGCCTTCAGCACCGAAAAGGAGATGCTGTTCAGCGAGCTGACCAACCGTCTCGAGGAATACAACATCTCCCGCCCGCGCAATGCCGACGGCAAGGTCCGCGGTATCGAAGTGGCCTATGAGCAGCCGATCGGCGAGTACTTCGGTGTCAATGCCAACTACACCTACGCCGATGGCAGCACCGACCACACCTGGGCCGACGGCAGCGACAACCTGCTGGGCACTTCGAAGAACACCTACAACGTCGGTGCCTACTTCGAGAACGATACCTTCGGTGCACGCGTCAGCTACACCCGCCGTTCGTCGTTCCTGATCGGCCTGTCCGGCGCCAACCCGTACTACCAGGATGACTTCGGCACCCTGTCGGCGTCGCTGAGCTACAAGGCCACCGACTGGCTGAGCATCAGCTTCGATGCGCTCAACCTCAACAACCCGACCTACAAGTACTACCAGACCGCGGCCATCCCGACCTCGTTCTACAGCAACGGTCGCCAGTACTACCTCAACTTCCGCTTCAAGTACTGATCCAGCGGCGACAGCATCGCCGAGTCGTGCACGCACGCCGGGCCTGGGTCATTCCGGGCCCGGCGTTTTTCATGTATAGCGTTCATCGCACCGTTCCAAGGAGTCGTACCGATGGTCAAGCCTTCCCGCGCCCGGATGCGCAGCGCAGTGCTGCTGGGCAGCCTGCTCGTCCTGTTGCCAGCACTGCCGGCACTCGCCGCCGATCCCACGCCTGCCGCTGAAGCACCCGGCCCGCAGCTGCGCGCCGGCAGCCTGATGCTGATTCCCGCCCCGGCCAACGTGCAGCGCGGCCAGGGCAGCGGCATCACTGTTCGCGCCGATACCGTTCTGCAGGCCGAAGGCGAAGGCGCGCAGCGCGTCGCCAACCAGTTCGCCGACCTGCTGGCCCGCAGCGGTGGCCCGCGCCTGGCACTGGCCAAGGGCAAAGCCAGCGCCAAGGCCGGCAGCATCCGCTTCCAGATCGTGCCGACGTTCCGCGACAGCGGTGAGGGCTACACGCTGGAAAGCACCGCGCAGGGCGTGCTGATCCAGGCCGGCAACGAAACCGGCCTGTTCTACGGCGCGACCACCCTCGCCCAGCTCGCCACCGGCGGCAGCAACGGCGTGCTGCCGGCAGTGCAGATCCAGGACGCGCCGCGCTTCAGCTGGCGCGGTTTCATGCTCGATTCCGCCCGTCACTTCCAGAGCCTGGACGAGATCAAGCGCGTGCTCGACGCGATGGCCGCGCACAAGCTCAACACCTTCCACTGGCACCTGACCGACGACCAGGGCTGGCGCATGGAGATCAAGCGCTACCCGAAGCTGACCGAAGTGGGCAGCTGCCGCCTGCCGGCCGGTGACGGCGGCATCGATCCGGTCAGCGGCCAGGAGCATCCGTACTGCGGCTTCTACACCCAGGACCAGATCCGCGAAGTGATCGCCTATGCCGCAAAGCTGCACATCCAGGTGATTCCGGAAATCGATGTGCCGGGCCACGCGACTGCTGCGATTGCTGCGTATCCGGAGCTGGGCACCATCGATACGCCGTTGAAGCCGATCAGCGAATGGGGCGTGTTCCCCAACCTGTTCAACACTGAAGACAGCACCGTCACCTTCCTGGAGAACGTGCTGGAAGAAGTGATCGACCTGTTCCCGGCCAAGTACGTGCACGTCGGTGGCGACGAGGCGGTGAAGGACCAGTGGGAAGCGTCGAAGCAGGTGCAGCAGCGCATGCGTGCGCTGGGCATCAAGAATGAAATGGCCATGCAGAGCCACATCATCAAGCGCCTGGAAACGTTCCTGGAGGAGCACGACCGGCGCCTGATCGGCTGGGACGAAATCCTCGAAGGCGGCCTGCCGCCGCAGGCCACGGTGATGTCGTGGCAGGGCACCGAAGGCGGCCTGGCTGCGGCCAGCGCCGGCCATGACGTGATCATGTCGCCGGTCGGCTACCTGTACCTGGATTACCTGCAGACGGCCTCGCCGAATGAACCACCGGGCCGCCCGACCCAGGTCAATCTCGGCAAGCTCTACAACTTCGAGCCGGTGCCGGCCGAGCTGGCCGCCGACAAGCGTGGGCACATCCTGGGCCTGCAGGCCAACATGTTCACCGAGCACACGCGCAGCTATGCACGCCTGCAGCACAACCTGTTCCCGCGCCTGGCCGCGGTGGCCGAGACCGGCTGGAGCACGCCGGAGCATCGCGACTTCCGCGATTTCCTCGCGCGCCTGCCGTCCCAGCTGCAGCGCTACCGTGCCTGGGGCCTGGCCTATGCGCAGACCCCGTTCGAGGTGGGCGTGGACTACACCGACAACCGCGCGGCCGACACAGTGACCCTGTCGCTGGCCAATCCGCTGGGTTATGAAGTGCGCTACAGCACCGATGGCCAACCGGTGACCGCGCAGTCGCCGCTGTACCAGCAGCCGCTGACCGGAAAGCTGCCAACCACCGTGCAGGCTGCCGCGTTCTACCAGGGCCAGATGCTGGCCGCGAAGCCGACCATCGCCGCATTCACCGCGCAGTCGCTGCTCAACCGCCGCAGCGATGAGCTGCTCAGCTGCGTGGGCAAGAAGGGGCTGGTGCTGCGCCTGGAAGACGATGGCCCGCGTGAGGGAACGCGTGCGGTGTTCAACGTGGACATCTTCCAGCCGTGCTGGCGCTGGCCGCAGGCGCAACTGGACGGCATCGGCAACGTGGAAGTGCGTGCGGGGCGTATTCCGTACTACTTCCAGCTGGCCCACGACGAACCCAAGCGTCGCTTCGAGAAGGCCAAGCGCGCGCATGGCGAAATGCAGGTGCGCCGTGGCGACTGCAGCGGCAAGGTGCTGGCTGAAGTGGCGTTGCCCGCCAAGCCCGATGCGGATGGCTTCGTGACGCTGCGTGCAGCGCTGCCGAAGGGTACACAGGGCACCGATGACCTGTGCATCAACTTCACCGGCGATACGCGCCCGGCGATGTGGGTGCTGGATGAGGTCACGCTCAGGTAGGTGCCAACCTTGGTTGGCGCTTTGCGGCCGGATCCACGCATGGCGTGGATCTACTGTAGAGCCGAGCCCATGCTCGGCTGCTTTTCAACCGGAAAGCCGAGCATGGGCTCGGCTCTACAGGAACCTCACCCGCGCCAGCGCAGCAGCAGGTCGCGCATCGGGGTCAATGCAGTGGCCATACCGGCCAGCACGCCAATCGTGTTGGCGACGGCATCCATCGGGTCGGCCATGCGGTTGCTGGTCAGCGCGCCCTGCGCAAATTCGATGCCGATCCCCATCAGCACCAGGCCCACGCCTACCCACAGCAGCGGACGCCCGCGGCGGAACAGCTGCACCGCGCTGCCGGCCAGGATGAAATAGGCGAGGAAGTGTTCGCCCTTGTCGCTGTTTTCCGGCAGCGGAATCGGCGGCGGCGGGATCAGGCAGACCACGATCACCACCAGCACCGCCAGCGCCCACAGCGCGCCCCACAACCGCGGCCGCCGCAGCGGCTTGATCACAGGCAACACCTCACTCACAGGCGCCAGCTCAGGTCACCCAGCTCGAAGGCCGGCTCGAAGTCGACGCCACGCTGCAGGCCGATGGCCTGGAAGCGCTCGCCCATCTCGGTCGGCAAGGTCAGCTTCTTCACCTGGTCGCGCAGCTGGATGCGGCCGACCTCGTCGGTGCGTTCCTCGGCCAGCAGCAGCACCTGGTCCAGGCCATTACCGAGCAGGAAGCTGGCCTGGCTGCAGTAGCCGGCCAGCTCGAAACCGCCGTGCATGCCGGCCTCGGCCATCGCGGTGAAATCCACCGACGCCGTAATGTCCTGCAGGCCCGGCCAGCGGTGCACGTCGTTGTGCACGTGGTGGCGGTAGAACGCGCGCACGGTGCCATCGTCGCGGTCGTGCTGGTAGAACTCGCCGCGGTTGTAACCGTAGTCGACGAACAGCATCGCGCCACGCTGCAGGCCGCCGGCCACCGCCTGCAGCCAGTACGGCAGCTGCGGCAGCACCTCGGAGCGGTAGCCTTCGGCGAAGGGCTTTTCCAGGTAGCGCTCGATGTGGCGCACCGCACCGTTGAGCAGGATATCGGCCGGCTGCGCACCACGGATGAAGTTGCCTTCGGCATCCAGCTCGACGGTTTCCTCATAGACCTCGCCATCGCGGATCAGGAAGCGCGGCGTCGGCAGCGCGTCGATCACCTCGTTGGCGAACACCACGCCTTCCCAGTCCTCTTCGAACGGGCGGTCGACCCAGTCCACGCGCGCGGCCAGCTCGGCCGGCAGGTTCTGCTGCAGGCGCTGCTGCTGGCGCTCGCGCAGGTCCGCGCTGGGTTCGAGGATGGCATAGCGCGACGGCAGCGCGTCCAGTTCGGCCAGGCGCAGCAGCACGGCCTCGGCAAAGGCGCCGGTACCGCCGCCCAGTTCCAGCATCCGCGCCTGTGCACCCAGCTGCGCGAACACCGGCGCCAGCGCATTGGCCACGCTGCCGGCGAACAGGCTGCCAAGCTCGGGCGCGGTGGTGAAGTCACCACTGCCACCGAACTTGCTGGCGCCGGCGCTGTAGTAACCCCAGCCAGGGGTATACAGGCACAGCTCCATGAAGCGCGAGAAGGGCATCGCCCCGCCCTGGGCAAGGATCTCGGCGCGCAGGGCGGCGGCCAGCTGGTCGCTGTGGGCCAGGGCATCGGCTTCGGGCAGGGGGAAGGTGGGCTGCATGGCGTCTTCGAATGCGGTGACAATGGTGCACAGGATAGCCGAGCCTTGGAGGACCCTCGATGAGCGACACCCACCCCGTGGTCCTGATCACCGGCAGCGCGCGCCGGATCGGTGCGGCCATCGCCCGCCAGTTCCACGCCTGTGGCTGGTCGGTGGTGCTGCACGCCAACACCTCCAGCGCCGAGCTGCAGCAGGCCGCGTTCGATTTCGACAACGTGCGCCCCGGCAGCGTGCTGGCCCTGCAGGCCGACCTGCGTGACGCCGACGCCCTGCCCGACCTGGTGGAACAGGCCGTCACCCACTTCGGCCGCCTGGATGCGCTGGTCAACAATGCCTCCAACTTCTTCCCCACCCCGCTCGGCCAGGTCACCGCCGAGGCGATGGACGAGCTGTATGCGGTCAATGCACGCGCGCCGCTGCTGCTGTCACAGGCCGCCGCGCCCTACCTGCGCCGCCAGCAGGGCTGCATCGTCAACCTGACCGACCTGCACGGCACCGACCCGATGCGCGACCACATCGCCTACACCATGGCCAAGGCTGCGCTGGAAATGGCCACCCGCTCGCTGGCGCTGGAGCTGGCGCCGAAGGTGCGGGTCAATGCGGTGGCGCCCGGCGCGATCCTGTGGCCGGAACAGGGCAAGGACGATTTCGCCCGCGAGGCGCTGCTGGCGCGCACGCCGCTGGCGCGGATCGGCACGGTCGAGGAGATTGCCGAAGCGGTGTACTGGCTGGTGGCCGAAGCCAGCTTCGTCACCGGCCACACCCTGCGCGTGGATGGCGGGCGCACGGTCAGTTGAAGCGTTGCCGGCCAGCGACCGGCACTACCGGTAGTGCCGGCCGCTGGCCGGCGACCTCCCTCATTCCAGGTCGACCACCTCGAACGCTTCGCCAAACTGCGTGTGCGCACGCCACAGCGTGGCCAGGTCCAATCCGCTGACCGGGTCGATGAAGTCCGGGGCGATGTCGGCCAGCGGCTTCAGCACGAAGGCATGCTTCAGCTCCGGGCGCGGGATGCGCAGGTGGCCGGGGCCTTCCACCACCAGGTCACCGTAGAACACCACGTCGATGTCCAGGGTCCGGTCGGAGAAGCGCGGCCCGCTGCGGTCGCGGCCGTGCGCGTCTTCCAGCGCGTGCAGCCAGTCGTCCAGTTCCTGGAGCGGCAGGTCGGTGTCGATCGCCACGGCATTGTTGAGGAAGGCCGGGCCGTCGAAGCCGACCGCGGCAGTACGGTAGGCCGGCGACACCCGCAGCGCGCCGAAGCGCTCGCGCAGGGCCGTCACCGCGGCGTGGAGGTAGCGGCGGGGCTGGACGTTGCTGCCCAGGCTCAGGAGCACGGTGGTCATGCGGTTCAGGTGACGGCACTTGGGGGGCGTGGACATGCCGTCGTCACGGCGGCCTGCCTACAATCCGGGACGCACATGATAGGGCACCGACATGACCTATTGCGTTGGAATCGAGGTGGACGAGGGCCTGGTCTTCGCTGCCGACACCCGGACCAATGCCTCGCTGGACGATGTGCGCGTGCACCGCAAGCTGCACGTGTTCGAGTACCCCGGCCAGGCAGCCTACGTGCTGATGGCGGCTGGCAACCTGGCCACCACCCAGCTGCTGGTGTCGCGCCTGGGGCGCGACGCCAGTGAACGACGCACGCCCAACCTGCACGACATGACCCACCTGTTCGAGGCTGCCGAGTACGTCGGCCAGCTGCTGGTGGACAGCCAGGTGCACAGCAGCCACAGCGAACATGGCCACGATGGGGTCAACACCCAGGCCACGCTGATCTTCGGCGGCCAGATCGCCGGCGAGCGGCCCGGGCTGTACATGATCTACCCGCTCGGCAACGCCATCGCCGCCTCGCCGGAGACGCCCTACCTGCAGATCGGTGAGTCGAAGTACGGCAAGCCGATCCTCGACCGCATTCTCAGCCCGGCCACCCGCCTGGAAGACGCGGCGCGCACGGCGATCGTCTCGCTGGACTCCACCATCCGTTCCAACCTGTCGGTGGGCCTGCCGATCGATCTTGCGCTGCTGCGCGACGGCGAGCTGCGCATCGGCCAGCAGCTGCGGCTGGGCGCGGATTCGGCGTTGTATGCCGACATCCATCAGAACTGGTCGCGGCGGCTGGAACAGGCGGTGGACGCCCTGCCGCGGTTCCCCTGGGAAACCGTCCTGTAGAGCCGGGCCCATGCTCGGCTGTCGAGGTAAATACGAACAGCAGCCGGGCATAGGCTCGGCTCTACAGAACTCCAGCGGCATCAACCCAGCGCTTCGGCCACCGCGCGGAAGACCTGCTGCATCTGCAGCGGCTTGCGCAGCACATGCACCTCCACACCGGCCGGGAATGCATCGGCCGAGACCGGCACCGCAGGGTCTTCCAGCACCAGCGCCGGGCCGCGATAGCCCAGTGCTGCCATCTCGCCCAGCAGCTGGCTGGCCGGCAGCAGCTTGGAGCCGGCGTCGGCGATCACCAGTGCCGGCAACGCCTCCTGCTGCATCCAGCGCAGCGCAGCCGGGCCGTCGGACGCCAGCTGCAGCTGGTAGCCCTGGCTGGACAGCGCATTGCCCAGCAGCGACAGGCGCGTGGCTTCGCCATCGACCACCAGGATCGACTGGCCACTGCCCAAGGCCACCAGCTGTTCGATCGGCTCACTGCCATCAATGGCGTCGTGCATCGGCAGACGCAGTTCGAAGCAGGTGCCCTGCCCCGGCTGGCTGCTGACGTGGATGCTGCCGCCGGCGCCTTCAACAATGCGCTTGCAGGAGATCAGGCCCAGGCCGGTGCCATCGGCCTTGGTGGTGAAGAACGGATTGAACAGATGCGACAGCGTGTCCGCATCCATACCGATGCCTTCGTCGGCGACCCGGATATGCATCCAGTCCACGCCATCGCGCTGGCCGGCATGGCTGGCGGTCAGGCTCAGGCGACCGCCGTTGGGCATCGCCTGGATCGCGTTGAGCGCCAGGTTCAGCATCACCTGCTGAAGTTCGGTGTAGTTGGCATCGACCACCAGGCCTTCGTCCTGCACCTGCAGTTCCAGGCGCACGGCGTCGGGCACGTTGCTGCGCAACAGCAGCGCCACCGCATCGAACAGGCCATCGATCTCGATGCGTTCGCTCGGCTTGCGCGAACCGCGCACGAACGACAGCATCGATTCGGCCATCTCATGGCCACGGCGGCCGCACTCGGCGATGACATCGGCCAGATGGTGCAGCTGCGGATCGTCGGTTCGCGCCTTCAGCAGGTCCGGCATGATCAGCAGCGGCTGCAGGATGTTGCGCAGGTCGTGGCTGAGGCCGGCGGCGAGCAGCGACAGGCTTTCCAGGCGCTGTGCGCGCATCAGTTCGGTTTCCACCCGTGCGCGCTCTATGGCGCTGCGGGCATCGCGGATCGCACGCGCCACCGCCGACGGCAGGCGCGCCGGCAGGTGCTTGATGATGTAATCGTTGGCGCCCTTCTGCAGCGCCGCCACCGCGTTCTCCTCACCCATGGTGCCGGAGACGAAGATGAAGGGCACTTCCGGTGAGGTCTCGCGCACGATGCGCAGCGCATCGTCACCGGAGAACCCCGGCATGCTCAGATCGGACAGCACGATGTCCGGCTGGAACGCGACCAGTGCCTGGCGCAGTTCGGCCTCGCTTTCGACGCGCTCGAAACGGGCCTCCAGGCCCGCATCGAGCATCTGTTCGGACATCAGCTCGGCATCTTCCGGTGAGTCCTCCACCAGCAGGATGCGCAGCG
Source organism: Stenotrophomonas sp. GD03877 (assembly GCF_029840555.1). Taxonomy (NCBI): domain Bacteria; kingdom Pseudomonadati; phylum Pseudomonadota; class Gammaproteobacteria; order Lysobacterales; family Lysobacteraceae; genus Stenotrophomonas; species Stenotrophomonas sp. GD03877. The sequence continues at coordinate 35,121 of NZ_JAOCCT010000041.1, forward strand.
CCCCGAGGGCGGGACCGGTCAGGGGCATGGGCTCACTCGAGTTCCGGTGCCTGGTTGATCAACGCCCAGAACTTGCCCAGGGTCTGCACCGCGCCGAAGAACTGGTCCACGTCCACCGGCTTGACCACGTAGGCGTTCACGCCCATGTCCCAGCTGCGGGCCAGGTCGCTTTCCTCGCGCGAGGACGACAGGATCACCACCGGCAGGCGCTTGAGCTCTTCGTGCTCGCGGATCTGCCGCAGCACTTCCAGGCCATCCATGCGCGGCATCTTGATGTCCAGCAGCAGCACCGCCGGCAGGCCTTCCTCACGGTTGGCGAAAGCACCACGGCGCAACAGGTAGTCCATCACCTCCACGCCATCCTCGACGTGCACGATGGGGTTGGCCAGACGCGCCTCTTCCAGGGCGTCGATCGCCATTTCAGCATCAGCCGGGCTGTCTTCGGCGAGAAGAATGGTGCGCAGAGTGGTCATGCAGAAGGCCCTTGTTTGTCCGCATCGGTCGCGGGAGGCAGGTAGAAGTGGAAAGTGGCGCCGACGTCCGGTTCAGCCTCGGCCCAGATACGGCCACCATGACGGGTGAGCACGCGGCGCACGCTGGCCAGGCCGATGCCGGTACCCGGGTAGTCGCTGGCCTTGTGCAGGCGCTGGAAGACACCAAACAGCTTGCCGGCGTAGGCCATGTCAAAGCCTGCACCATTGTCGCTGACCGTGAACTGATGACCGCCGTCAGGCTGCGGCTGGTAGTCCACGCGGATCTTCGCCGGTTCGCGGTTGCCCGAGTACTTCACCGCGTTGCCGAGCAGGTTCAGCCAGACCTGGCGGATCATGTTCTCATCGCCCACCACGATCGGCAGCGGTGCGATGCTCCACTCCACATGGTGCGCATGGCCGCTGTTCTCGGCCTCGGCCTGCAGGTTGGAATCGAGCATGGCACGGGTATCGGCCACCAGCGACTGCATGTCCACCGCCTGCTGGCGCATTGCCGCGCGGCCCAGCCGCGAATAGACCAGCAGGTCGTCGATCAGTGCCGCCATGCGCCGCGCCGAACTGGAGATCACCTCCAGGTAATGGCGGCTCTTGTCATCGGCGGCGTCGCCCAGATGGCGCGACAGCTTGTCGGAGAATCCGGCCACGTGGCGCAGCGGCGCGCGCAGATCGTGCGAGACCGAATAGCTGAAGGCTTCCAGTTCCCTGTTGACCTCGGACACCTGCGCAACCTTGCCTTCCAGCTGGCGGTTCAGTTCCTCCACCCGCAACTGCACGGCACGCTGCACGGTGACGTCGCTGACCGTGAGCAACACCACTTCGTCGTCGGTGTCCGGCAGCGGCATGCGCCGTGCGTTGAGCAGCATGTAGCGCACCATGCCATCGGCAGCGCGCTGTTCATGCTCGAAGTCCCACAGTTCGCGGCCGCGCAACAGCACATCGGACAGTCGCTGGCGCATCACGGGATCTTTCCACGCGCCGTCGCCGACAGTGTCCAGCAACAGGCCATCGGCGCGTTCATCCTGCAGCCCGTACAACTCGGCGAAGGCAGGGTTGTGCAGCTGCACGCGCAGATCGCGGTCGAGCAGCACGATCGGTTCACGCACGGTCTGCAGCACCGAGGCTGCACGTGCGGCCGAGCGCAGCGACTGCCGTTCGGCATGCAGGCGTCGACCAATCTGCCGCTGCAGCAGCCACAGCACCAGGCCGAGCAGCGACAGCTGGATCACCAGCGAACTCCACGATACCAGCTCGGTCTGCTTGCGCTGGCGGGCAGCCTGCTCGGCACGCTGTGTCAGCAGTTTCTGCTCGCTGGCCTGCAGTTCCTCCACCAGGCCACGGATCGGATAACGCGTGCTCAGATCCTGCACCAGCTCGCGCTGATCACTGTTGGGCTCGGACTTTGCCAGTTCGCGGGCAAGCGCCATGCGACCTTCCAGCATCGACTCGATGCGGCCGATGCGGATCAACTGCTCAGGATTGTCGCGGGTCATCCGTCCCAGTTCAGCCAGGCGCCCGGGAAGGTCATTGGCTTTGGCCATGCGCTCGCGCAGGCCAGGTGCGTCCACGCCCTTGGACAGGGTCAGCGCAGCCGATTCGACATCGCGTACATCGGCCTGCAGCTGTTGCAGCGCCACACCGACGGCCTGGGTATGGTTGACCCAGGCCATCGCCTCTTCGCTGTCCTGCTGCAGTTTGCGCAGGGTCAACCACGGCACCACGATGATCGCGGCAGCGGCCAGCGCCAGGGCCGGCAACCGCCAGCGGTCCCAGATGTCATCACTGAAAACCAGCGCCATAGTTCCTCGTCAGCACAGCCGCAAAGCGTCTGCCGTTACCGGCCCCACTGCGGCGGAACCGGCAATATAGCGCAGGCGGTCACAACTCTGGAATTTCCAGCGCGGTTGGCTGAACGGGTTCGGAATTCGATGCTGTAGAGCCGAGCCCACGCTCGGCTTCCTTGGAGTTCCAGCCGAGCATGTCTCGGCTCTACAGGTCAGTGGGCGCCCCGCATGGGGGCGCCCACCGGGGTCAGCGCTTGGCAGCAGCACTGACCTTCAATGCAGCGGCATCGACGCGGGTCACGCCCTTGATGCCCTTGGCGGTGGTGACCGCCTTGTCCTTCTCTGCCTGGGTGGCCACGGCACCGCTCAGGCTGACCACGCCGTTCACGGTTTCCACCTTGATTTCGGTACCCGGAACGTTGCTGCTGGCAAGCAGGTCGGCCTTCACCTTGGTGGTGATCCAGGTATCGGTCACCGGCTCGTTGGAATCGTGGCGATCAGCATGGGTCGCCGGATGCGCACTGGTCGGCGGGCTCTTTGCGGCCGGGTCCTTGGCAAATGCGGCCGAGGAGGACAGCGCCAGGCCCAGCGTCAGGGCGGAGGCAATCAGCGTGCGGGTCGTATTGCTCATCGTGTCGTACTCCTTCGGAATGTGCTGCCAGTCTGGACAAACCGACGTAGAGCAGGCGTGGCGTTGCGGTCATGCCGCCGTGAATCGGGGCATCTGCAACGACAACCGTTCAGCTTTGGCCCGTGGCCCCGCGTCGTTTACCCTGCCCTTCCCACTGCCGGAGCTCTGCCATGCGCCCCGACCTGCATCTGGCCCTGATCGGCTACGGCCTTGCCGGCCGCGTCTTCCATGCACCCCTGATCCAGCACACGCCGGGCCTGGTGCTGCACAGCATCGTGAGCTCACAGCGCGACACGCTGCTGCGCGCGTTCAGCGACGTGCACGTGCGTGCCACGCCGCAGGAGGTGTTCGACGATCCGGCCGTGGATGCCGTAGTGATCGCCACGCCGAATGAACAGCATGCGCCGCTGGCAATCGCGGCACTGGCTGCGGGCAAGCATGTGCTGGTCGACAAGCCGTTCGCGCTGGACGTGGCCCAAGCGGAAACGGTATTGGCTGCGGCACGCGATGCCGGACGCATCGCCACCGTGTTCCAGAACCGGCGCTTCGATGCCGACTTCCTCACGCTGCAGGCGCTGCTTGCGGACGGGACGCTCGGCGACATTGCCGAGTGCCATGCGCACTTCGATCGCTACCGTCCACAGGTACGCGACCGCTGGCGCGAACAGGATGGCCCCGGCAGTGGCCTGTGGTACGACCTGGGCCCGCATCTGCTGGACCAGATGGTGATGCTGTTCGGCTGGCCCGAGGCGGTCGATGCCGATCTGGCCGTGCAGCGCGAAGGTGGCAGCGGCATCGATTACTTCCACGCGGTACTGCACTACCCGCGGCATCGCGCGATCATCCATTCCGGTTCGCTGGTGGCGGCGCAGACGCCGCACTTCAGCGTGCATGGCAGCAAGGCCAGCTGGATCAAGCACGGCCTGGACGTGCAGGAGGCGCAGCTGCGCCGCGGTGTGGCACCCGGTGCGCCGGGCTGGGGTATCGATCCGCGGCATGGTGAGCTGGTGCGCTGCGATGCCGAAGACAACGTGCAGCGCACGACGGTCGACAACCTGCCCGGTGACTACCGGCGGCTGTATGCACAGTTCGCGGCGGCGATGCATGGCGACGGAGAAGCCACGGTCAGCCCGGTGCAGGCGTTGCAGTTGATGCGGCTGCTGCAGGCCGGCATGGACAGTGCGCGCGAAGGGCGGCGAATCGCGTTGGGGTGATCGGCAGGGCTGCGCCCTGCACCTGCCGAATCAACGGCAACGTCAACGTCTAAAGCGGGCATTCCGTGAATGACGTGGAAACGATCGGAGACAGCTTTCCTGATGGGGTCGGAGCCCTTTCCTGCGGAAAGGGCTCCGACCCCGGCTTCGTGCTTACGACTTCTTGATCGCGTGGCCGCCGAATTCATTGCGCATCGCCGACAGCAGGCGGTCGGTGAACGAATTGGATTCACGCGAGCGCAGGCGTTCCAGCAGCGACAAGGTGATCACCGGTGCCGGCACATCCAGTGCGATCGCTTCGGCCACGGTCCAGCGGCCTTCACCAGAATCCTCCACGTACGGCGCGATGCCATCCAGCGACGGATTGCGCTTGAGGGCTTCGGTGCTCAGGTCCAGCAGCCACGAGCGCACCACGCTGCCGTGGCGCCACACCTCGGCCACCTGGGCCAGGTCCAGCTCCATCTCCTGCTTGCGCTCCATCAACGCGAAGCCTTCGGCGTAGGCCTGCATCATTCCGTATTCGATGCCGTTGTGGACCATCTTGGTGAAGTGGCCGGCGCCAGACGGACCGACACGTGCCCAGCCGCGATCTTCAGCCGGTGCCAACGTGCGCAGCAGCGGTGCGATCTGCTCCACCACCGGCGCTTCGCCACCGACCATCAGGCTGTAGCCCTCCTGCAGGCCCCACACGCCACCGCTGGTGCCGCAGTCGACGTAGCCCAGGTCATCCTCGGCCAGCGTCTTGGCGCGGCGGATCGAGTCCTGGTAGTTGGAGTTGCCGCCGTCGATCACGATGTCACCTTCGGCCAGGTGCGGGGTCAGCTGGCCCAGCGTCTGGTCGACGGTTTCGCCGGCCGGCACCATCAGCCACACCACGCGCGGTACCGGCAGCGCCGCCACGGCAGCTGCCAGCGAATCGACCACTTCCAGGCCGGCCTCGGCGGCGCGCTGGCGGGCGCCTTCGCCCGGGTCGTAGCCAACCACGCGGTGGCCGCCGCGATGCAGGCGCTGGGCCATGTTGGCGCCCATGCGGCCGAGGCCGATCATTGCAATGTCCATTGTTTCACCTTCAGTTGGGGTCTAGGGTCAGGCTGCCTGGCCTGCCGGTAGCCGCGCAGTGGCGCAGCTGCGCCTCGCGCCAACGCCGGTAGAGCGTGGTATGCAGATTGTGCACCGCCAGGTCGATCGAAAACGGCGTTCGTGGGTTGCGATCAAGCAGGCGGGCGACGTGGTAGCCGATGGGACGTATACCGCGTGGGTGCACATAGATCACGAACTGCTGGTAGAACGGATCGTCCAGCAGCTGGTCCATGCGTGCCAGCGTGGCGTGGTAGCGCGGTTCCAGCCGTGCACGAAGGTCCGGATCGCGCTCGAACAGCAGGCGCTCGAAGTAGCGCTGGCCGATACGCGGGATGTCCTGCGCGAGTTTCCATAGTTCGACATTGCGCTGGTCGTACCAGGCCAGGCCGCCGTGCGCAGCCAGGGCCTGCGCGGCCTCCTCGCCCACCGACACCACCACGAAATTTTCGGCCTGGTTGCTCAGGTCGTCCAGCGTGCCCTTGTCGTACACATGTTCGATGAAACCGGGCACGCCGACGAACGCCTGCCGCCCCATCGCCGAGGTACGCACCGCCTTGCCATCAGCGAAGAAGTCGCCGGCATGCGCGCCGAGCAGGATGCTGTCGGTCCCATGCAGAGCGAGGAAGGTGCCGATCGACAGCTCATCCGCAGCGAACTCCGTATCGAACGCGGCATCACCATACAGCTCTCGTTGCGTAGCCAGCTGCGCGACCTGGCGGCCGACCCCGCACTCGGCACGCACGGCACCGCTGTAGAACGCCTGCAGCGCCTGACTGTTGCCTGCACTGGGCACGAAGCCGCGGCCGAAACTGCGCGTGCGCTGCCAGCCTTGCGCGCGCGGCCCCTGCAGGCCGAAGCCGATCCAGCCCAGCTGCGGGCCGGAGAAGCGGAAGGTGGGGTTGGCCTGCAATGCCGAGGCTGCACGTTGCGTGGCTGCGCCCAACTGGAAGGCATAGGCACAGACCGTCGCAGGGTCATCCAGCAGCTCCTGCAGCACTGCCTGGCGGGCCGCAGCGGGCATTCCGGCCGGCCACTGCACGCGCAGATCGCCCGCCGCCTGTGCTTCAGCCAGCGACGCGCGCGCGCATACCGGACCGCCGTACACCTGGGGTGCACTGACCATGGCCTCGTCGAAGCGCCATCCAAGCCGCTGCAGCAGGCCTTGCCTGCAATCCGGCGCCATGGCCGCGCTGCCCAGCGCAGGCGCCAGCAGCAGAACCACGCCGATCAAACTGGCGCGCACCCTCAACTCTGGTCCGTGCTGGCCGGTGCAGGTTCCGGTGGTGCGGCCGGAGGTGGTGCGGGTGTGCCTGCAGTCGCCGGCAGGTACTGCTGCAGGCGCTGGAAGAAGCGCTGATAGAACCCGGCATCGGTGACCGTGCTGCTGGCCACTTTCACCAGCGAGTCGTCATTGCTGCCGAACGGCAGCGACACCGAGCCCAGCGCACCGACGCCGACACTGGCTGACGTTGGACTCTTCTTCAGCGCATAGCGGTCCTGCACCGCGCTGACGAATACCAACGTCTGGCTGCCACGCGGCGCGCAGGAAATGCGCAGCACCAGCTGCTCGTGGTCGTCTTCGCGCGGCTGGAAGTTCTTGTTGCCCTCCACCTGCGCTTCGTCGGAACGGGCGATGGCGTAGCCCTGGCTGAGCAGGGTGCGCCGCGCCGCTTCGCAGGCGTCGCCCGGGCGACCGTCGACCGTACGCGAGAACGTGTCGCCGGAATCGAAGGATTCGCGCAGCAACGTGCTGTCGGCGGCGCGGCCACCACAGGCCGACAGGATCAGGGCGCTGCCAAGCGCCACAACAGCACTGGAAAGACGGGAGGCCCGCATGGGTACTCCTGCGAGGACGTTACCGCCAAGGGTAGTCCTGCGGCCGTGTGCGGCGGGTCGAAACCGGCATGACCGGGCCACCCCGTTGCTGCCTGTTCATGCACAAAAAAGGGACGGAGGGGATTAAGTCGTTTGTGGCATGTGGCACAAGCGACTTAATCCCCTCCGTCCCCATTTCAAGCAGAAGGGCCGGCAATGCCGGCCCCTCGGGTATCTCACATGCCGCCTCCGGCTCAGTCCGCCCAGCGACCGGCGCCGGTGGACTGCGGCAGCACCTGCGCCGACAGCGGGCGGTCGTTGGCCAGCAGGTTCACCGCATCGGCCAGGATCGAGGCCGACTCGCGCAGCAGCGGGTCAGGACGCTTCTCGGCAGCCTTCTCGCGTGCGGCATCCTTGACGATGTCGCGCTCGTTGCCCGTCAGGCCGTCGTCGTTGCTGTCATCGGCCAGCGGGTCCAGGGCCAGGCCCAGTTCCTTGCGCATCGCCTGGCGCTCCTTGCGCTGGGTGTCCTGGCGCTCACGCTCGGCGCGGCGGGTGGCCTCGTTGAGCGAGATGTACTTCTTCGCGGCCTCGGTGCGGAACTGCTGCACGTCCTCGTTCCACCACTGGAATTCCTTGTCGGCGGCAATGCGCGCGTCATGGCGGGTTTCCAGCTTCGGCAGCAGCGGCGCGAAGTTGCCGTACTGGGTGTGCGGCACGGCGGCGATGCGGGTCCACGGCAGCGCGTTGTCGTAGGTGCTCTCGCCGAACTCGGTGGCATCGACGCTGGCCGGGAAGGCCAGGTCCGGCACCACACCCTTGTGCTGGGTGCTGCTGCCGCTGATGCGGAAGAACTGGGCGATGGTCAGCTTGACCTGACCGAAGCGCTGGGTCTCACCGCTCGGCCAACGGTCGAGGTCGACGATGTTCTGCACGGTGCCCTTGCCGAAGCTGGTCTCACCGATCACAAGGCCACGGCCGTAATCCTGGATGGCACCGGCGAAGATCTCCGAGGCCGAGGCCGAACCGCGGTTGATCAGCACCGCCAGCGGGCCATCCCATGCCACGCCCTGGTTGCGGTCGCTGTTGACGGTGACGCGGCCACCGGACTCGCGCACCTGCACCACCGGGCCCTGCTCGATGAACAGGCCGGTCAGTTCAATGGCTTCATCCAGCGAACCACCGCCGTTGTTGCGCAGATCCAGCACCACGCCATCCAGCTTGTCGTTCTTGAAGCCGGCCAGCAGCTTGGCCACGTCGCGGGTCGCCGAAGCGTAGTCGGCCGCATTGCGGCGACGGCCTTCGAAGTCCTGATAGAAGGTCGGCAGCTTGATCACGCCGACCTTGCGTGCCGGCTCGCCGTTGGCGGCCGGAATGGTCATGGTCTCGCCCTTGGCAGCCTGTTCGGCCAGGCGCACCTTCTGGCGGGTCAGCACCAGCGTGTGGTGCTTGCCGTCGGCACCCTCAGCAGCCGGGATGAACTCCAGCTTGACCTGGGTATCCTTGGCGCCACGGATCTTGGCCACGACATCGTCGATGCGCCAGCCGATCACGTCCTCGACCAGGCCGGACTTGCCCTGGCCGACGCCGACGATACGGTCACCCGGCTTCAGCGTGCCGTCCACCGCAGCCGGACCACCGGCGATGATCTCGCGGATCACCACTACGTCGTCCTGGCGCTGCAGCTGCGCGCCAATGCCTTCCAGCGACAGCGACATCGCTTGGTTGAAGTTCTCGGCGGTGCGCGGGGTGAAGTAATCGGTGTGAGGATCGACCGCGCTGGTGTACGAATTCATGAAGAACTGGAAGACGTCTTCGCCCTTCAGTTCATTGACCGACTTCTCCAGCGTCGCGTAGCGCTTGTCCAGCGTCTTGCGGATGTCGTCCGGCTTCTTGCCGGCCAGCTTCAGGCGCAGCCAGTCGTTCTTCACCGACTTGCGCCACAGCTCATCCAGTTCGGCGCTGCTGGCCGCCCACGGCACCTTCTTGCGGTCGTATTCGAAGCGCTCGTCGGTGGTGAAGTCCGGCTCCTGCTTGAGCAGCTTGCGCGCATAGGCCACACGTTCGCCGACGCGCTGCTTGTAGACCGCGAACACCTGGAACGCCGGCTCCAGCTCGCCGCCACGGATGGCCGAGGAGATGTTGGCTTCGAACGGCGCGAAGCGCGCCACGTCGGCCTGGGTGAAGTACTGCTTGCCGCCGTCCAGCGTCTCCAGGTAGCGCTTGAACACGTCCTTGGAGGTGGCCTCGTCCAGCGCACGCGGGCGGTAGGCGTAACGGCTGTCGGACAGCAGGCCGTACACCAGCTTGGAGGTGGTCACCTGATCGGCGGTTGCCGCGGCGGGCAATGCCGGCGAGTCGGCCTTGGCCGCCAGCGCCAGCGGCGCGACCAGCGCCAGGGCCATCAGGAATGCGGGGGCTTTGAATTTCATTGACGTGCTCGAAGGCGCCTTGCCAAGGGGGAGACTGCGTGGTGTTCAGACACCACGACAGTGCCGAAAGTTGCCGGGTTTGTCACCCGGCCGCGCTCGGTGGAAAACCAGCCTAGCGGGGCCGGTGTAGCAAATTGTGAATGCATGTAGAGCCGAGCCCATGCTCGGCTGGCCGGCAGCAAGCAGCCGAGCATGGGCTCGGCTCTACGGCAGGCAGAGGTGTGCGGACCAACGGTCCGCACCCACAGGAAAAGTAGCTCCCACCCACCGGCAGAGTGTCAGGAAACGCCAGCGCCCTTGGCCTGCACGTCGGCGTGGTACGACGAGCGCACCATCGGGCCGGAGGCCACGTGGCTGAAGCCCAGCTCGTAGCCGTAGACTTCCAGCGCCTTGTAGTCCTCGGGCGTCCAGTACTTCAGCACGGGGTGATGGTGCGCGGTCGGCTGCAGGTACTGGCCGATGGTGATCATGTCCACGTCGTGCGCGCGCAGGTCACGCAGGGTGGCCTTGATCTGTTCGAAGTCTTCGCCCAGGCCCAGCATGATGCCGCTCTTGGTCGGCACGTCCGGGTGCTGCGCCTTGAAGTTCTTCAGCAGGTTCAGCGACCACTGGTAGTCCGCACCCGGGCGCACGTTGCGGTACAGGTCCGGCACGGTTTCAATGTTGTGGTTGAACACATCCGGCGGGTTCTGCGCCAGGATCTCCAGCGCGCGTTCCATGCGGCCCTTGCCGCGGAAGTCCGGGGTCAGCACTTCGATGCGGGTACCCGGCGACTTCTCGCGGATGGCGCTGATGCAGTCGACGAAGTGCTGGGCACCGCCGTCGCGCAGGTCATCGCGGTCGACGCTGGTCACCACCACGTACTTCAGGCCCATGTCGGCCACGGTCTGGCCGAGGCTGGCCGGTTCGTTGGCATCCGGCGGCTTCGGGCGGCCGTGGGCCACGTCGCAGAACGAGCAGCGGCGCGTGCAGACTTCACCAAGGATCATGAAGGTGGCGGTGCCATGGCCGAAGCACTCGTGGATGTTCGGGCAGCTGGCTTCCTCGCACACCGTCACCAGGCGGTTCTCGCGCAGCTTGGCCTTCAGGTTCTGCACGGCGTTGCCCGAAGGAATGCGCACGCGGATCCAGGACGGCTTGCGCAGCACCGGCGCGTCGGCGAACTGCACCGGCGAGCGGTTGATCTTGTCACCGCCCAGCTGCTTGACCCCGGCCTGCAACGGCGCGGCGGACGGAGAGTCGCCCTGCACGATCTGCAGGGGAATGGAACGGGCGGTGGTTTCAGTCATGGCAGTTCCGGGGGGCGGTCAGGCGGCCGCAGAAAGATCAGGCAGTTCGGGCGTGGGCTGCAGCAGCAGGCCAAACTGGCGGGCCAGGTGGTCCAGCAGCACCGGCTTGACGGCCTCCATCCCGGAGGGCCCGCCCAAGTCTACTACCGAGGTCACCTGCAACCCCTGATAGCCACAGGGGTTGATACGGTGGAAAGGTTCCAGGTCCATGGCCACGTTGAAGGCCAGGCCATGGAAGGTACAGCCGCGGCGCACGCGGATGCCGAGCGCGGCGATCTTGGCGCCACCGACGTAGACGCCCGGGGCGCCCTCGCGGCGTTCGGCACCGATGTTCCACTCGGCCAGGGTATCGATGATGGCCTGCTCGATGCGGCATACGTAGTCGCGCACACCGATGCCCAGCCGTGGCAGGCGCAGCAGCGGATAGACCACCAGCTGGCCGGGGCCGTGATAGGTCACCTGGCCACCGCGGTCCACATGCAGCACCGGAATCTCGCCCGGCGCCAGCACGTGCTCGTCCTTGCCGGCCTGGCCCAGGGTGAATACCGGGTCGTGCTCGACCACCCACAGCTCATCGGCGTCGGCCTCGCTGCGCTGATCGGTGAAGCGCTGCATGGCGCGCCACACCGGCTCGTACGCCTGGCGGCCGAGGTCGCGGACCAGCGCCGGACGCGGCGCGCGGTCTTCCGGGGCGGCTTCGGCCGGGCAGCTGTCGGCTACAGCGTCCACTTCACTTCCGGGTGGTCGCGCAGCGCCTGGTGCGCCAGGTCGTACTGTTCGCGGCTCTCGGCCTTGAACACGATGCGGACGGACACGTACTTGCCGTTGGAGGAATGCTTCCAGCTGATGCGTTCATTGACGACATCGATGCCGGCAGCCAGCAGCAGGCGGGGGAGCTCATGTTCCAGGCCGCGGTTGGCCGGGCCCATGGCACTGAGCTCGAACTGGCCGGGGAACTGGAAGCCGTGGTCGGGGTTGTCGGACTTGATTTCCATGCCCCCATTATCGGGCCGCAGGGCAACAAACCCAAGAGTATTCATCAACGTCAAACAGTGCACCGGTGAGTCGCTGCGTTGCAGCTGAACGGCCGTTCAGCATCAGCCTTGGCCCCATCGCGCACCGCAGGACAGTGCAGCATTGTCTTCACGAGACAATGTCGTTTTCGGAACAGACAAGTGATCCGAACGCGCTCGTTCCATCACGTTCGCGCGAGTACCGTGTCGCAGCATATAACGACAGACAGAAACAACTTCTCCCATGAGCCCCCCTTCCCAACGCCGCCTTGCAGCCCTCGGGCTGTCCGGCCTGCTGGCTGCTGCCCTCCCCCTTGCCGCCCAGGCGGCCGAACAATGTGGTCCGGACGCAATGCGCGACCACCCGCCGCAGGTCAATTTCCGCGTCGACAATGACCTGTTCGGCGGCCGCCACCAGGACCAGGGCTACACCAACGGTGCACTGTTGACCCTGGTCTCGCCCAATCTGGTCGATTACACCGACGACCCCTGCCTGCCGCGCATGGCGCGCTGGGTGAACCAGTACCTGGAAGGGCTGCACCCGGGCAAGTTCGAACAGCAGAACATGATCTTCAGCATCGGCCAGGGCATCTTCACGCCGACCGATTTCAGCCGCAGGGACCTGATCGAGGACGACCGCCCTTACGCTGGCGTACTGATCGCAAACTTCGGTTTCAATGCGCGCAGCGGCGACCGCCTGCAGACCACCCAGCTGACGCTGGGCGTGGTCGGCCCGTGGGCACAGGGCAAGCAAGTGCAGAACGCCGTGCACGACGTGCTGGGCGACGAGAAATTCAAGGGCTGGGACAACCAGCTGCACAACGAGCCGCTGTTCATGCTGACCCATGAGCGCATGCGCCGCTGGCCGGGCGATGCCAGCGTCAATGCCGACGGCTGGGGTTGGGACGCCATCAGCCACTACGGTGGATCGATCGGCAACCTGGAAACCAAGGCCAACCTCGGCGGTGAAGTGCGCTTCGGCTGGAAGCTGCCGGACGACTTCGGCAGCACGCCGTTGCGCCCGGCCGGCGAGAACACTGCGCCGACCCGCGGCGGTCGTCCCAATGGCTGGTCCTGGCACCTGTTCGCGACCTCGGACGCTGCCTGGGTGATCCGCGACATCACACTGGACGGCAACACGTTCCGCAACAGTCACAGCGTGGACAAGCGCCATGTGGTGGCTTACGGCGGCTACGGCGTGGCCGTGATGTACGGACGCTGGAAGTTCGCCGCGGCGCGTTACCACAGCACGCGCGAGTTCAACGGCCAGCGCGAAGCGCCGGTGTTCGGCAGCTTCACCATCAGCCGGTCGCTGTAGGTAGGTGCCGACCGTTGGTCGGCACACCGGTTGATGGCAACGACA
>NZ_JAOCCT010000042.1:0-44985 GCF_029840555.1 Stenotrophomonas sp. GD03877
GGCCGCGACCGGCGCGGACGCACTGGCGGTCACGAACAGATCCGGCCCGGAATCCGGGAAGCCGCCACAGGCCCGATCCCCCGGCGCCACCGGATCACACGGCCACTGGCTGCGCGGGACCTTGTCGCGCAGCTCGAAGCGATCACCGGTCCAGACCACGAAGGCCAGGTGCTCGCGGTTCCAGTCACTGTAGGCACGCGGACCACCCTTCTGCGCCGACTCCGGGTACTGCACGAACCAGCGCATGGCCGGGCCGTACTGCAACTTGCTGTGGTCCAGGCTGATCCGACCCTCGCGCGACAGCTGGCGCGCACGGTCGGCTTCCGTGACCGGGGGCATGGCCGGCATGGCATCGGCGGTCACATCCCTCGGCGCCGCGTCCCCGCGGACCTGGTACACACGCTGGGCCACATAGGCCTCGCGGCAATCACCCGCTGGCACGCGGACCGGTTCCGCGCCGTACTCATCACGATTGGCGACCTGATCGCTGCAGGTGAACGGTGCCGACACCAGGTAGAACGTGCTGCCGGCGTCGCGCCCTTCCAGCGAACGCACCCAGATGTCGCCCATCCGCACGATGAAGTCCGGGCGCTGGCCGTAGCCCGGCACCGCCTTGAACCAAACCTTCTGTTGCACCTCACGCTCGCGCCAGCTGCGCGGCAGGTGGATGTCCTGCTGGGGCAGCGCGACCAGCAGCGCGGCCAGATGCGCCGGCATCGTGCCCTGGCACGCGCCGATCAGCAGCTCGCCCTGGGTCGCCAGCCGCCCGGCCAGATCCACCGGGCAGCGGGCGCCAAGCGCGCGCTCGGTGGCCTGCTCGGGCTGCAACGGCACGATGGCCAAGGCGGGTGGCGCGGGAGCTACCGCCGGGACGGCTGGCTCGACGACGGCAGGCGGCGCAGCGACAGGCGCCACCGTTGCGGGTGCAACGGGCACAGGCGTCGGGCCTGCGGCCGGCGCCGGCTGCGCGTCCACCACAGGTGTCGCAGGAGGTGTCACGGCAGCCGGCACTTCGGGAGCCGGTGCCGCGGCAACAGCTTCGGCCGCCGTGGGTGCTGCAACGTGCGCCGTCCCTGCAGGCGCGTCAAAGGCCGCCTCGGCAGCGCGGGGCGTCTCCACGAGGGGTGCTGCGGCCTCCTGAGCCTGTGCCGACGCTGCGGCGAGTCCAAGTGACAGCAGCCAGAGTGACGGCAGGCGGCGCACGGATGCACTGCAGTGGGCGGCGGCGTGCCGGGCATTCGGGGGAACGATTCGCATGTGGTGTCCTTACGAGTGGGTTTCCATGTCGGCGCCACAGGACGCCACGCGTCGTACGTAAAGCGCCCGCGGGCACCCTGCCCGCCGGCATCAGGTGCTACAGGGATCGAGAACGCTGCTCCTGCTCGCGCGCGAGCGTGGCCGCCGGGTCCTGCTGGGCGACGCTGGCAGCCAACTGCTGGCTGCTCTGCGCCAGTGGCTGCTGCGCCGCCTGTTCGCGATCGACCGATGCGCGCAGCATGGCCGGATCGCCCAGCCCACCCTGTACCGCAAACAGCGTGCGACCGTCATTGCCGGCCAGGAGATGATCGATGCGCGACAGGCCGGCTTTATGCGCCCCCAGCGCCAATGCGCCAGCGGTATTGTCGAGCTCTTGTATGCTGCGCAGTCCACTCTGTGCTCCCATCTGCTGCAGGCGTCGGCGTGCATCCTCGAACAACGGGTTGCCGGGCTCACCAGTCTGCGACATGTCTCGGGCAACACTCTGCGCCGGCGCACCGACCTCACCCCGCTCCAGCCGCGCCATCACGTCCGGCGTCAGCTTCTGCTGCCAGACCTCGAAGCGTTGCCGGCGCGCCTCGATGCCATTGAGGGCGCCATTGAGCGCATGCGTTGCTTCGCGCACATCCTCGCGCGCGGCTTCCGGCACACGTGTCTGCCACTGCCACA
The DNA here is from genome assembly GCF_029840555.1 of Stenotrophomonas sp. GD03877. NCBI lineage: Bacteria > Pseudomonadati > Pseudomonadota > Gammaproteobacteria > Lysobacterales > Lysobacteraceae > Stenotrophomonas > Stenotrophomonas sp. GD03877. The sequence continues at coordinate 1,927 of NZ_JAOCCT010000042.1, forward strand.
CCGCAATACGGCCTGCGTGCTCGGGCTGCGCGGCCAGTTCCGGCTGATTCACCAGGTCCAGATCCAGCGCCTTGCCGGCACGCTCGTAATTCTCCTTGCCGACCAACGGCAGATAGCCGCGGCCGTGGTACTTCAGCGCATCACCAGGCGCGTCATTGCCCATGCGTCCGCCGTACATCAGCTCAGCCAGGTTTTCCGGGCGGCCATGCAGCGCTTCCTGGCGGGCGCTCTCCAGCGCAGCGTTGCCATTGCGCCACGCAGCTTCCACCGGGATCTGCGAGATTCCCCGGGTGAAGTTGAAACTCTCATTGAGCCGGCTCAAGCCGCGCGACTCGTGCCCTGCCTGGGCCATGAAATTGGCCAGTTCAAGCGGGGAGTCGATGCCGGCTTTGGTCGCCTGCCGCAACAGTTGCGACTCTCTATCGGTCGACACAGTGCAACTCCTGAATCTTCATCAGCGCGGATTCCCTTCCGCCGGTTGGAGCTTGGCTCATGGAAGCGACACCTCGGCGACACTGGACGGGTCGAAGTCCTCGAACCGCACCCTGCCCAGCTCCGCCGCCGAGTAATCCCGGATGTGGGTCGCTTCGGTCTCGATATCCACGACCTTGCGTCTCACCCCGTCCACCCAGCAGGCCTTGTCCGCGGGCGCATACCGGAACCGGTAAGTGCTGCTCCAGCGCTCGCGGCTACCGCCGTTGGTGATCACGCTGAAGGTGCCCTCCTCGACCATTGCATACGCAAAAGGGTCGCCGGCCAGGCCACCTCGGGTAGAACACGGCACCAGCTTGTCGTTGCGCGCGGCCAGCTGCCAGCGCCCGCGTCCGTCACCGCGCAGCAACAGCAGCACCCGGTTTGGTCCGTGCTGGCCGGGCACCAGCCCTTCCGGTGTCGGCTGGTCGATGACCAGCAGCTGATACTCTATGCCATCGCCGTTGAGCTCACCCCTGACCGCTTCCAGCAGGTTCGCACCGGACGGAACGAACGCCAGGGCATTGTCCATGTGTACGCCACTCCCCTTCTGCATCCCCTGCGACTCCTTGAATCCTGACTTGCCAGTACCCGTGCGTCGATCAGGAGCCCGTGCACTGGGCTGCGGACCCCGGCGTCCGCCATGGCGGATCATAGCCCCGGCCCTACGGCGTCTGAGATCGTCGCAATCGTTACCCGCATCGTGGGTCGTCAGAGTCCTCATGGACGGAAAAGCTCCTGCACTCGATGGCACCGATGCGCCGGAATTTTGACGCGCACGCAGCTTACTTCGAAGAGGCAGCACTCGTCGAAGGGCGCTTGGGATGAAAAGCGCACTTGATCACATAAAACCGCGATCTTCGAAAGCGGTTACCTACTTGGTGACCGAGTCGACGATCATGCTCTCAGGTAGCGCCAGCCATCAGGCTGACTTACCCCGATAGATTCACTCAGAACTCGCGAAAAACCGGATTCGAGCACTCCGAGTAGGCAATGATGCAACTGCCTCCTCCAACATCCTTGCAACTGCGAAGTGCGCGAGCCTTAACGGTGTCCATATCCACTGCGGTATTCACCGAGCCCCGACCTTTTCCTGACGATGGCGCGGAAAATGCCACGCATTGGTTGTAGTAGCTAACAGTGGTCCTACAATCCCTCGAACCCTCGGCCGCGCACTTTCTAATTGCTTCCGATTCGGCAAGCTCCTTGCTGCGCTTGTTTGCCGAGGTTCCAACCAAATTCGATGTCGGAGATTCTGCGACCGCTCCCCAGGTCGTAAGCCACTCTCCGGTCGGCATCGGTGGCGCGTCTACGGGAGCGGCGGCTGAGCCGCTAGATGCGCCGGGTATCGGCGCACACCCTTGCACTCCCTGTCCCCCGATCGGATAGAACCCGGGAGGACAACTCCCACCTTCAGCCAAGACGGCAAACGGAACGAGAGCCAGTGCAGCACAAGCCAGAAATCCGCAACTAATTCGCATTGAAAACTCCGCAATTACTGTCAGACATTCGTCGTTGAAGCATTACCACGTTGTCCAGTCTACACAGGCGCATCAACGGCACTGCCAAACCTGGGCATCGAGCTCTGAGCGGGCGCTTCGAATGCGTGATTTTTACTTGGAGCACTGGGCTTGTAGGATGAGCCTCCCGTAGATCCGGGCGGTTGGCCCTGTGGTCCTGGTTGCGCGGCCGGCGAGCCACCAATCTGCGAATATGCCATGTAGCTACCCAAGTTGCCCTGGAAGAACATAGCCGCTATTGGGGCGCAGTCAGAATCAGGGGCGTCAGGATCAATCCCATGCGGCCCTGCTGCATCGCCTGACTGGACATGCCGTCGCTGGATGCGCCCATCAGCGGGAACTTGTTCACCAGCGCCGTCACCCAGAACGACGCAGACAAGCGGATCACCATGTCCAGCGCAATCAAGACCATGGCCGCCAGCACCGCCATCGAGAACATGGTTCCGATGCCATAGAACAACCATCGTTGGAACAACTGCTTGGTCTGGTCGAACAGAAGGCAAAGAATGAACAACGGCCCGAATCCGATGAACAGCGCCATTGCTACTTCGTAGAGCAGAAGCATTGAACCCGCAGTCACCGCTGGACCACCAGTGCCGAGGCCAATGAACCACATGGCCCGGGTCTTGTCTTCCTGCAATCCAGGGTCATTCGGAATCTTGATGCCATCAATGCTGGACAGCGCCACCTGCATCCAAGCCAGACTCTTGTCGATCTGCTCTTCCGGTGCCTGGTCTTTTCCGGTAACGACATGGGTGATGAGACATCAGAAAAAACACGCCTCGGCACTCAATCCCGGGCCGATGCTAGATCCAGCATCTGATCTGCTGTCATTCAGCTCCCGCCACCACGCACTCGAGCTACGGACGCATGCTGTTCGCCTCTACACCAGCCGCCCGAGTCAGCGCGCAACCATGGGGCACCTAACCATTTCGATCTGGCTGACATTCAATCTAGCCGGACGACCACAGACTCGCTATAGGACTTCTAGAATTTCTCGAAGATCGGCTCAGAGCAAGCAGAATAGACGGGAGCGCAATCGCGCCCTCCTTTCGAAGCACAGAGCCGGGAAGCAAACTCCTCAGCACTCTCAATCGTCGCGCCGGTACCAAACTGCGTGGTTCCATCTGTGCCCGAGCTGGCGACAACAGCGGCCACGCATTGATTCTTGTAAGTAATGGTGATCTTACATCCCACTCCACCGGATTCAGCACATCTCCTCTGCGCCTCTTCAACAGCCTCCGCCTTTCGGACACGCCCAGTTGAGGAGCCAGAGGCGCCCGAGGGCGCCAACGATATTGCGCCCCACGTCTTGATCCATTTACCCGTCGCTCTAGGCCCACTGGTAGTCGTGCCCGCGCCTCCAGGAATCGGGGCGCAACCACCGACGCCCTGCCCTCCGATCGGATACTTCCCAGGAGGACACCGCCCCTCAGCCTGAGCCTCAAGAGCCGATGTGGCGAACATGAACACCAACGGCGCTAGCAAATGGATCACTCTCATCAGGCAACTCTCCTTACACAGACAACACGCATCTCCGCGAACTAAATAGGTGCCTTGGCAAATCGGCCTGTACCCGACTGCGTATCGGCAACATGTGGAGATCCAGTCGATCGACTCATCTGCCCTACTCCGCTTGCTCCATGCCCGGAGCTCCCCTTCTCTGGCGTCGCCGGCGAGTAATAGCTACCCGGCGGCTGCCCACTCGGCCCCGGTGCCTGAGCCACCGGGCTGCCACCTATCTGCGAATATGCCATGAAGCTACCCAAGGTCCCCTGGAAGAACATCGCCGCCATTGGGGGCGCAGTCAGATCAGCGTCGTAAGAATCAGGCCCATGCCACCCTGCTGTGCCGCGCAGCGTCACCCGCAGTCCTAGTCTCCAGAGTGTCCTCATCGACGAGAAAGGCACCCGCGTTTAAGGGCGCGATACGTCAGCATTTTTGACGCGCACGCAGCCCAATTCTTCGGGCACGGGACCGAACTCCCGAGTTTAGCTTCGAGAGTTCACCTCATGATGGCCCCAGCCACTCAGATCCATCTACCAAAGTGCGATAGGCGTTGGACGTCGGATGTTTCAACGCAGCTTCATAGAGCAATCAGAACTCTTGGAAGATCGGCTCACTGCAATCCGTGTACTTGATCGTGCACTGCCCACCGCCGTGAGCAGCACAGTACTTCAGAACCTCAGTGGAAGCGGCCTCTTTCGTTGGGCCGCCGGCCATTGAAATCAATCCATTAGAACCCGGATCTGGATCCGCGTAAGCGACGCACTGATTCTTATACGTTATCCCTACAGAGCAATCTTTCGCACCATATGTCGCACAGCGGGACTGAGCCTCAGCGACGGCCTCCGCCTTTGATCTCTTTCCAACCGAAGCTCCCACATCACCGGTCACAACAGAACGGGATATGGCTCCCCAGGTCTTGATCCACTTCCCTATCGCACGCGGCCCGGAACTCCCCTCACCCTGAGAGGCTGGAATCGGGGCACAGCCTCCCGCACCCTGCCCGCCAATCGGATACTGACCTGGCGGGCAGCGCCCCTCCCCATATGCAACTAGTGGGGCAAGCAACAGGAGAATCAGCAATAGAAAATTATTCATTCTCATAAGAAACCACTCGACAGCAGATCAAGAATTTGCGCCAACTTGCGGGCGACGCATCAAGTTAACGATTCACCCCGCGAAGGCCTGTGTCGTGAATCGTTGGCGCTGAGTTCTGCGGCAAAGTCATGCGAGCTGTCCCGGAAGCCGCATCCTGACCCGCCGTCGGAGCCTCAGTACTGCTAGAAGGCTTCGGAGGAGCGTAATAGCTACCCGGCGGCTGCCCGCTCGGACCAGGCGCCTGAGCGACCGGGCTGCCACCTATCTGCGAATATGCCATGAAGCTACCCAAGGTTCCCTGGAAGAACATCGCCGCCATTGGGGGCGCAGTCAGAATCAGGGTCGTCAGGATCAATCCCATGCCGCCCTGCTGCATCGCCTGACTGGTCATGCCGTCGCTGGACGCGCCCATCAGCGGGAACTTGTTCACAAGCGCTGTCACCCAGAACGAGGCGGACACGCGAATTACCATGTCCAGTGCGATCGACACCATGGCCGCCAGCACCGCCATCGAGAACATGGTTCCAATGCCGTAGAACAACCATCGCTGGAACAACTGCTTGGTCTGGTCGAAGAGGAGACAAAGAATGAACAAGGGCCCGAACCCAATGAACAACGCCATCGCAACTTCGTAAAGCAACAGCATTGAACCCGCAGTCACGGCTGGGCCACCCGTACCGAGACCGATGAACCACATGGCTCGTGTCTTCTCTTCCTGCAGCCCCGGATCCCCGAGGACCTTGATGCCATCAATGCTGGACAGCGCCACCTGCATCCAAGCCAGGCTCTTGTCGATCTGCTGCTCCGGCTTCTGATCCTTGCCGGTAACGACGTGGGTGATGAGTCCCTTTACATCCTCGGTCAGGAACTCATGAAGATCACGTCCAAACATGCCCATGCTCGTTGCCACAGCAACAATCAGAGCAGCGCGAGCCATGTTCGTCACAAGGATCATCATCGAGTCACGACTGCGCCCAGTGACGATGCGATAGCCTTGGATCAACACCCACAAGGTCATGAGGGTCAGGGCAATACCGCCAACCCACGCCATCATGTTGTCCATCAGGTCGAAACCAAACTTGCCGATCTTGTCCCGCAGGTAGTCCAGGATCAGTTTGAAGAACACGAAATCGCCGACCGACTGGACACGCACCGCGTGCTCCATCAAATCCTGGAAACCGCCCGAAAAATCAAAGTTGGCAATCGACCTGATCGTCATACCCACATTCCCTTGGTAATACCGCTATCGCATGAAGCACCACGCGGATTCGTGGTCCCCAGGTGCCCCATTCCACGCATCAGTCGATGGACAACGCCGTCTTCAGCGCTACCGTCTTGACCAGATCGCTAGCCAGGTTCTTCATCGGATCCCCCTTCAACGCTGCCTGCGCCACGACCTTCTGGTTTGCTTCCATCACCGAGATGTACGCGTCATATGCCTTGATACGCGCCTCAAAATTCTGAACCGACGCATTCATTTCATTGGCGGTCCGCAACGAGTCGTTTGCTACCGCCTCCATATCACCAAGGCGACTGCTACCAAACCGGATCTGGGCGATCGAATCCAGGCTCTTCATGATCGATGGGCCGGTCTTCTGCATGAAATCAACCGCATCGTTGTACTTGCGATTCTGCATCATGCGAATATTCACGCAGATCTGTGTCTGCTGATCCTTCCAGTCACCGTCAGGCTTGAACACGATCGACGTCATCAGGTCCTTGAGCTGGGCCCCGGTTCCGCAGGTCTCGGCGATCAGGTATTTCGGAGGCACGGGCGTCAACGGCGTAGCTGCGGGCAGGCCGAAATCATTGACGATGCCCTGGACCCTCACGAGCATCTCGTTGTATTCCTTGATCGTCTGATTCCAGTCACGCAGCCACTGGGTATTCTCCTTCACGAACTGTGCCTTTTCCTGCACTTTGGACTGAAGAGTGTTGAACTGGTTCCAGATGTGCTGCCAAAGCGCAGGACCCGTTTCCTGCACCGGGCCGATGGCACCCGCATTGGTCGCTGAAAGGGCCAAGGCAACGCCGAGCACCTTGGCCATCGGCTTGAGTACCTTGCGGGCGCTGGCCCGACGCTTGACGTTGTTCATGGGGAAACTCCTGTTGTTCTGATTGACGTCCACTTGCCTGTCTCCTGCTCGCACGGCCATCACGCCGCGTCGGAACGGGGTTCCTTCCCCGATCCCTTCCGGTTCCTGTAGAAATCTTCCAGCCACTGCTCCGGGCTGAGCTCGTCGACAGTGACGCGATTGCGTACCGCTGCCGTCTGCAACACCCGATGCATGACATCAATGTTGTCGGTCGAGGCCGAGATCACCGACAGGATGTCGTCCATGCCACGAAGGTTGAGCTGGCAGACGCTGGACGCATGGCCCTGCTTGACCAGGAAGCAGCGCGAGCGCTCGTCCAGGGCGGTCACCACCCTGAACTCGGCCTCGGTCAATTTCAGGCCATCCATGTAGTCGCTCTTGCTGGCATTCGGGTTCGGCAGCAGGATGAGCGTTGCGGTCTGCTCGATCAGGGCGGCGGAGATATCGCTCTTCAGCGCATCTTCCGGGCTCTGCGTCGCGAAGATGCCGAGACCATTCTGCTTACGGATGGTCTTCTGCTTGTTCTTCGCGAATTCCTTCAGGCCACCCTCGCCGTCGAGGATCTTCCAGAACTCGTCCATGACGTAGATCAGCGGACGACCGTCGATCAGCGATTCCAGGCGGTGCAGCAGGTAATTGATCACCGGCACGCGCACTTCAGGATTGTCGATGATGTCGGTGTAGTCGAAGCCGATGATGTTGGCCTTGCTCAGGTCAACGGTATCCACGGGATTGTCGAACACCCAGCCCAACGAATTGCCCGATGTCCAACGGCGCATGCGCGCGTAGAGGCCATCGTCGCCCATGTTGGGCAGGCTCTTCTGGAAGTTGGTCATGCTGCGCAGGTGCATCGGCGTATCGAGCATGCTTTCCACCGCGCGGTAGATATCCTCTTCTTCGCGGGCGCTGTATTCACGCTTGCCGGCCAGCACCTTGATCAGGTCGGCAAGGAACTGCACATTGGCTTCGTTGTTCTCGCACTGGAACGGGTTGAAGCCGGTCGGCGCGCCGTTCTCCAGGGCCAGGTAGTTGCCACCGCAGGCACGCACGAAGATCTCCGCGCCGCGGTCCTTGTCGAAGAAGAAGATGGTTGGCGACGGCTCGTACTTCTGCACCTGGCTGAGCAGGAAGTTGATCAGCGCGGTCTTACCGGTACCGGACTTGCCGATCACCATGGTGTTGGCGATCGCCTTCTCACCCAGCGAGTTCTCCGACGGGTGGGTCGCGTGGAAATTGAAGTAGTACGGCTGGCCGTTGGTGGTCTGCAGCGTGGTGACGCAGTCGCCCCACGGATTGTTGTGCTGCTTGCCGGTGGCGAAGTTGTGCAGTGGCGACAGGCCCAGGAAATTCAACGAGCTGACATTGGCCAGTCGGGTGCGGTAGCGCCAGTTACCCGGCAGCTGCGAGTAGAAGGACGAGGTAACCGCCAGGTCTTCCTTGGTCGACACGAAACCGGCATTGGAGAGCTCGGCGCGGGTCGAGGCGACGTTCTGCGAGAGCTTGGCCTGGGTGTCGCCGTAGACCGCCATGATGAAGTGGTATTCACCCAGCACGAAGTTACCCGACGACAGCTGATCCATGGCCTGATCGAGCTCGACGATCTGGCTGACCGCCTTGTCGCCGGACGAGATCATCATGCCCTTGGTGCGATCGAGCACCTTCAGTGCATCCTGGCGCCCCATCGGGCTGAACGAATGGGTGATGACGTACTCGTAATCCAGGTACTTCAGGCCGTTGAGGATGCCGGGGTAGGTTCCCTCGGCATACTCCTTGATATTCAGGATGGCGCCGAAATGATTGGCACCATTCGGGGTGTTGATTGCGAAGTCACCGGTCTTGGCCGAGAACATGTGGCGGCTGACAGGCAGGTAATCCTTGATCGGTGCCGACAGCACCGGCACCGGCTCGTCGATGCGATTGATCAGGTAGCCGAACAGCTCCAGCGTTTCAGAGAACACCACCCCGTTCTTGGCTTCGTACATGCCCAGGCGATACGGCGCGTAATCGCGGATCACGGCCTCGACGTTGCCGGCCAGCTCCATCAGCTTCTCGATCGCCTGCTCCTGCTCGGCGCGCAGCTTGTCCACGTTCGCCGATTTTTCGACGAAGCGCTTACCCGTCACCACCGGGCGGTAGATCATGGTCAGGTACAGCTCGTTCTGCATGATGCGCTGCGAGGACAGCATGCCCATGTACTGATCTGACACATCCTGGTTGAAGCGCTGCTTGTAGTTGCTCTTGCCCTTCAGCGTGCGGCGGCGACGGATGTCATGCACCCAGAAGGCGACGTTGACAAAATCAGGCGCGCGCAGCGTCTGCAGCAGGCGGTTGAACGTGTTGTGGCGATGCTCGAGCTCCCACTCCTCACGGCCGACGAACGGCAGCCCTTCCAGATGCCAGGTCAGCAGGTAGTCGCCGCCCGTGGTCTTGACCACGTTCGGGGCAACATGCGACGACAACGGAATGAACTCACTGATGGAGGTGTCAGGGCTGAACATACGACTGCTTCCAAAGAGGTACTGCCAAGGAGTTTCAAGAGACCTGGCGGGCGCGGACGCCCGCCAGGCCGGATCCGGACCTCAATCCATTCGGGCCGGCTTGTCGCGGTAATGGTTGGGGTTGAACACCCACATGCCATCGTGTTCCTGCACGTTGCGCACCTTCAGCTTGAACATCAGGCGCAGGCCCAGTAGCCGGAAGATCATTTCGTCACGCTTGGCCATGTGCCGCATGATGAAGACCGCCACCGGAATGGTGAGCAGGAACCAGAAGTTCGTGTACATGCTGAGCAGCAACAACCCACCTGCCACCATGAAAAATGGCAGGTAGGGGACGCCCAGGAACATCGCTGGACGCGTGCAGCCGCGGAACACGACGTTCTTATGCACTGTAGTACTGGATCACGTGGTTGATCAGGTAGGAGGTGCTGGTGCCACCACCGCACTTGCCGTCGCTGCCATCACCCAGCAGCATGCGCGCGATCTGGCCGGCGGCGCCGATCAGCACGCCACCGATCAGGATCGGGGCGACGTCAGCGATGCGCTTGTGCGCGAAGGCGATCTGATAACCGGCGAAGATCACCGCGATGGTGACCACGGCAATCGAGGCGATGTTCAGCAGGCCGTTGATGTTGTTGAAGAAGCCGCAGACCTTCTTGTCGGTGCCGCCGAAGTCGGTAGCACCGTTGGCGAAGACCTGCGGGGCGAACAGTGCGCCAACGAAGAGCGTGGCCATCAGCAGGGTTTTCAGCGTGCGCTGGGCCTGGACGAGGTCGAGATTGGATCGCTTCATGGATTGATTTCCTTGTTGATGGACTAACACAACTGAATCGGCCAGCCGGGGGACTGGCCGTACCACGACTTCGTCAGAACACGAAGGCCGCATCCCCTGCGGGAATCTGCTGCACCGGAGCGGCCTGCGCCGGTGCGTTGTATGAATTGCCATTGCCGGCCACCGGCAGATTCCGCTCGCTCCAGGGTCGCAACATCACCGGCCCCTCATTGCTTGCGCCGGCAGCACCCGGCAACTGCTGCGGCATGGCCATCGCCTGTGCGCCGCCCTGCTGAGGCAGCTGCTGCGGCATGCCAGGGGCCTGTTGCTGCGGATAGGCGGCGCCTTGGATCTGCTGTGCCTGCGGTTGCATCATCCGGTCCACCGAACCCAGCACCACCTTCGACAGCGCCTGGTCGGCGATGTTCAGCAGGCTGCCCCGCGCCATCGCACCGGTAGATGGGTACACGACATAGGCACGCGCCGGGTCTTCGGAGGGCACGTACACCGGACCACTCGACTGCGCAACGATGCGCGCCTGCGCCGGAGACGCCAGCTGCGGATGATGCTCGACCTTGACGCTGCGGCGTTCGCCACGGCTGACCACGTCGATCGGCACAGCCCCATTGCTGGCAAGCTGCTGCCCGCGGCGCATCGAGTCATAGACCTTCTGCACGTAGCCGTGACGGAAACCGGTCTCGAAATTGCCCGAGTAGTAGCAGCTGAACGACTTGCCCCAGTCACCACCGGAGCGCTTGTAGCACTCGGCCAGGATACGCGAGCCCGCCTGCAGGTTCGGGCACTGCTGGAAGGCCTTCTCGTAGGAATCCAGGCCGTACTTGCCGAGGTTGTAGCGGTTGACCTGGGCCAGCCCGATGGAAAAGTTGTAGCCCTTCTCTTCCAGCATGCGCACCGTCGCCAGCGCTTCGTCCAATGCCTTGGGCTGGCGCACAAGCGCTCCGCCGACCACGCCGATGGCGTAGGGATTGCGCGACGATTCCACGTTGATGACATGTTGCATCACGTCCATCGATACGGCCATCTCCGGGCACGCCATCATTTCCAGTCCTGGCAGCATCCTTCAGCCCTCCTGCCCCTGGGCACGCCCAGGATTGAAGTCGATGCCGGTGATGTAGCGCGAACCGGCATGCGCCTTGATATGCACAACGATGTCGATGGTCATCATCAACAGTCGCTTGATCACGTTGAATTCCAGGCCCGAACCTTCGGTGGAGGCCTTCACCATGAGGGCCAACTGGTCCCAGGTCTGCTCCGGACTGCCCGCATGGCAGCTGGTGATCGAACCCGGGTGGCCCGATGCGCAGTTGCGGATGAAGTAGAACGCCTCGTCACCGCGCAGCTCGGCAAGGATGATGCGTTCGGGCTTCATGCGCAGGCAGGCTTCCATGCAGCTCTTTGCGCTGACGTTGCTGGTGCTCTGCCCACCCTTGGAGTACAGCAGGTGCACCACATTGGGTTGGGTCAGAAACAGCTCGCGTGCGTCCTCGATCGTGACCAGGCGTTCGTTGTCGGGGATATGATTGACCAGCGCTTTCATGAATGTGGTCTTGCCGCTACCCGTCGCACCGGATACCACGATGTTCTTGCGGTACATCACCGCGCGCCGGAAGAACTCGGCGTACTCGCGCTGCTGGCGCAGTTCCAGCAACTCTCGATCCTGCTCGCTGATGCTGCCATCGCTTTCCAGGATCTGATTGAAGAAGCCGTCTTCGTGATACTGGCTGAGCGACTTGGTGTGCTTGGACGGCAAACGGATGGTGATCGACACCTTCCCAGCGTCACACGCCGGCGGAATCACGAACTGCGCACGCTGGCCGGTGGGGAACGTGAGCGACACGACCGGATCGGCATCGGTGATGCGCTGGCCGGTGTTGCTCTCGTTCACCACAGCCGTGCAGAACTGCCGGGCCCGCTCGAAGGTCAGGCCCGGCACATCCACCCGCTGCCACCCCGCCCGGGTTTCCAGGTACAGCTCACCGGGACGGTTGATGCAGATTTCCGTCACTTCCGGGGAAGTCATGTACTCGGCGATGCCCAGCACTTCGTACTGATAGCGCAGGAAATCGCTGGAGACGAGGGCGAGGGGTGACACTTCAGCGTCCATGATCGTTCGTTGGGTTACCGGCGGGGGTGCAGCACGCTCGTGAAGTCGACGTCCTTGGCGACGTACACATTCACGATGGTGCCTTGGTTGATGGTCACGGTCGGCGGGCGACGCTGGCTGAGCGACTCGTTGGCCAAGCGCTCCATGGTGCGCGCCGTGGCGCTCTCATAAGGCGACTGGATGGTCATGCCGTTGTTGGCCACCGTGGTGGTTTCCGGGCCATGTTCGGCGGCGGCGTACTTGAACGCGTCGGCCAACAGGCTGATCATCAGCGCCGAGGCGATACGGCTACCCCAGTGAGCGCTGTACTGGCCCGGATGGCCTGCGCCACCCAACTGATCAACGCCCGGGCTGGACATCGCCACGTCGATGCCATTCGGAGTGGTGATGCGGTCCCAGATCACTTCCACCCGCTTGCCGGTGGGACCACCGCCGTAGGCACCATAGATCTTGGAGCCCTTCGGCAGCAGCAGATTACGGCCGTTGATCGAGTACACCGGCTCTGTCACCAGGCACGAGGTGTAGCCCGCGATGTCGGTGATGATGCGGGTTTCCAGCACACAGCGCAGATAGGTGCCACGCACCAGCAGCGCATCGGGGCTGCGGATGTAGCTGGCATTGGACACGTCATCCACGTCGGGGCCACGGCGCACGCGCGCGGGCGCTGCATTCTGCTGGCCGCCCATCATCTGGGCCTGCAGGCGCAGCGTGCGGGTCAACTCGTCTTCCTGCCCTCCCTGCCCTTCGCTGCCAGTGCCGTCGCCGGCGCCAACGAAACCATTCCCCGATGCCCCCATCCGGCGCTCAGCGAGCGTCGGACCGCGCGGTGCTTCACGCTCGCTCATGTTGAACGCAGGTTCCGCACGGGTCGGCTCCGAAGGCGGCGGCAACATCGGAATCGGGTCAACCGGCTGCATCGCCTGGGCCGGACCCGGATCGGTCTGGACAGAATCCGGCAGCGTTGGCGTGCTCGCGCGCGCGACATCCGGCACCTTCGGCGTATCGTCCTTGTCCTGGCCCTTGCGGAACAACAGGAAGCCCATCGCCACCAGCAGCACCACGATACCGCCCAGGAACAGCAGCGCCTTGCGGTTCAGCCGCTGCTCTTCGGCCGAGCGCAGCTGCGGCGCGGCCGCATCCAGATCCGGCGCAGGCTCGGCCTGGGTGGTGCCGAAGTACGGGTTCGACTGCGCGTCCGGGGCACCTTGTGCACCATAGGGGCTCTGGCTCTCGTCGCGTCCGTTGTTCGGGTCGTTTCCGGGAGTGTTCTGCTGGCTCATTTCTTCACGTTCCTTCGCAGGCCGACGACGAAGTCGCCGTGGCGGATGACCAGGTACGGGTAGGTCCCGTGCACGATCAGCGTATTGCCTTCAACCGTGGTGTTGACCACGAAGTCTTCACCGTATTCCGTTTCACGACCGAACACGGCCGGGAAGATGCCGGTCTTGTACTCCGGCGAGTTCGGTAGCTTCAGGTAGGTGAAGCGGCTGTCGTCGTAGGCGTTGACCGGGATCAGCCAGCCCATCTTCTTCGCCCTGCTGGTCGAATAGGAGTAGTTGAAGTTGTACTGGCGATCCTTGGCCAGCTCAGAGCTCAACAGCGGCTTGGCCTCTTCCTCGACCGCTTCCTGGGCGACGCCGAACACGGTGTCGTTCGGATAGACGAAGGCGATCTTGTACTGCACGCCTGCCCGGCGGGCCTGTTCCAGCTGGCGCCAGTCGGTGGCCACCACTTTCAGTTCGAAGATGTAGGAATGGGTCTCGGTGCGCACCATCATGTTGGTGTCGACGTCGACGTTCTTCGGCTTGAGATAGAACACGTTCTCGCGGCGCGTCAGCTCCCAGCCACTGCTGAAGCCGGTGCTGTAGTCGAGGATCTTCTCGTTCGGGCTCAACTCGATCTGGGTGGTCAGGCCCAGGCCGGTGCGAACCGGATAGATGCGGTCCTTCTCGTACTCGTAGTGGTCCACCGCCTGCGCCATCGCCGCTGCTGAAAACAACAGCGACAACATCGACAGCAGCGCCAGCGCGCTTCCCCTGATATTTCGACTACTCATCGGTTGCTTGCTCCATCAGCAGTTCCGGTGGAATTGTTCTGCGCCGGCCTCATGGCCGGCTGTCCGGGCATGGCTTGCCCCGGCGTTACTTGCCCCTGCACCGGCTGACCCGGCATGGGTTGACCCGGTACGGGCTGGCCCGGCATCGGCTGGCCCGGCACCTGGCCGTTGACCGGAGCCGCAACCGGTTGGCCGGTGGCAGGATCGATCATCGTGGCCGCAGCCGGATTGTTCGGATCGTAGACGCCCTGTGCCTGCTGCGCGGCCTGTGCGGCCTGCTGCGCCTGCGCCTGCATGGCGCCGTCATCCGGCACTGGGACGCCACGGGAATAGTCGTTGTCGACGCGATACTCGGTGACCTGGAAGGCCAGCGGATTGAGGATACGATCCTGCTCGGACAGCGCGAGGTTCTGGTTGTAGCCGAAGCGCATCGTCACCAGCTGATTGTCCAGGTAGGTGGCAACGCCAGTGCGCTTGTCCAGCAGGCTGCGCTGGATGCGCACCGACGCACCGCGGAAGCTGCCGTTCGGTTCGGCGCCCAGCGGCGTGATGCTGAGGATCTTGACCCGGATGGCACGCTCGCGGCCATACATCACGAACGGGTTCTGCGGATTGTTGCCGGCATAGCGGACGCGCATGGACTGCGCCACCGGATCGGTGGACATCACGAACACCAGCTCCCAGTCGCGCAGGCCCATTACCGCCGAGTCGTACGATTCACGTGCCAGCACGTACTGGGCCACGTTGCTGCGATTGATCGCTTCGTTGCTGGTGATCGTCTCGCCCTGGAAGGTGCCACTCAGGCGCGCGACGGTCGCGGTACCCGTGTAGGCATCGGCCATCACCAGGAACGGCACCTTCTCCTTCAGCGGCAGCATGTAGTAGTAGCCGCCCGCCAGTGCGAGCGACATCAGCAACGAGCCTGTGGCGACCCACCACGCGCGCCGCTCGCTGCGACGCGCCATATCGGCCACGGTGATCTCGTAGCTGACCGCCTTGGCGACCGACTGCTCGACCTTGGGACTGTTGCCGGGATCCTTCTTGCGGAACATGGATTCTTCCGTACTGCTGAAACATCAATGGGCATGGAGCCCCTGCGACAGGCGCGGGGAGCAGCACGTTCGATGGTTTCGAGGTGGACTCAGGTGCCGCTGTTGGAATCAGCGCCCTGCGCCGACGCGGTGGGCGTCGAGCCAGCGCTCTGCACAACGATCTGGTTGCCAACAATGGAGACGGAGATGCCTTGCGCCGAATACGCCGAAGTCAGATCGATCACGGCCTGCTGCGCGTTGGTGGTATCGATCTTCGAGACCGCGCCATACAGCGTGAAGTCCGAATTGAGGCGGTAATCCAGCGTCCGGCCTGAATCCTTGGCCCAGCGCTCGAGCATGGCTTTGAGCGTGCCATCCATCGGCGAAGCCTGGTAGACGTAGCTGGAGTACAGCGGGATCTCGGTCGTCGCCACAGCAAAGCGGTTGACCGGCTTCCAGCGCCCACCGAAATCGGGGGCGGACTTGGTGGCACACCCTGCCACCATCAGCGCCGCGACTGCGGCGATGGAGATTTTCGCGATAAACGCCTGATTCATACGGGCTTCACTTTGACGTACGAAAAAGCAGTCCCGAACGTTGGTTCCCTGGTCGTCCGGCGCTGCATGGCGCACGCCGGAATCGGGGAGACGCGCTGGCATGCAGCACACCTGCCCCGGCTCCCCTGCAGCCCGAAAGCTGCCAACCAGGTCGCGGGGCCGCCAGACGTTGCCGACGACACACCCGCACACCCTCACCAACGTCGAAACCATCCTTGTTTCCATGGCACAAACTCCTGGCCACCCTGCATTACAACTTTTGCCATCCAGCACACACTTCTGGATGACGAACACAGAGTTACACAACCACGCGTCAATTCCATGTCAGACAAGTCTGAAAATCTATGAACAGATGCCGAATTTTTGACTAAGTTCACGGTTTCACGTTAGTGAATATGAATCCACGTCACAAATTTAGCGACGTGAATTAGACGTTAAGCATCGGAACGTCGACCTTCGGCAGCAGCCTCGACGTGAAATAGCGATCCTTGTAATAGCGGATCTTGTCGCACTTCACCGGATGCGGTATGCCCTCGTAGAGGAATACTTCCTTGTCCGGCCCCATCGCCTTCAGCTCCTGAGGCAGCATCAGTGCGCGCCGCTCCTCGGTGAAGTTGTGGGTCTTCTCGCGGGCATGGGTGACGTTCTTCTTGCGGATGGTGGTGTAGCCCAGCATGTCCGAGTAGTCGTTGGCGTCCTGCTGCTCGCGCGGCGCGTACAGGATCTGCAGCGCGTGGTTGGTGATGATCGTGCGTGACACTTCCCGTCCGTAGGTGGCATCAAGCTGGGACATGCTCTGGATGATCGGCAGCAGGCGGATGTTGTAACCGGCCATGTAGGACACCGCCGAGGCGATGATCTCGACCTTGCCGATCGAGGTGAATTCGTCCATCAGCAACAGGCACTGGTACTTCAGGTCCGGGTTGGACTTGGGCAGTTCCTTGGTGTTGAGGTTGATCAGCTGGCTGAAGAACAGGTTGATGATCAGCCGGCTCTCGGCCAGCTTGTTCGGCTGGATGCCGATGTAGATGGTCATCTTCTTCCTGCGCACGTCGGTAAGCAGGAAGTCGTTGCTGCTGGTGGCCTTGTCCAGCACCGGGTTGATCCAGGGATTGAGCGGCTCCTTGAAGGTGCCCAGGATCGAGGCGAAGGTCTCATCGGCCTGGGACAGCATGTTGGCGAATGCCGAACGTGCGTTGCCACTGAGGAACGACCGCTCCGACAAGGCCTTGAGGTACTTTTTCAGATCGGTGCCGTCGCCCGATGACAACCGGTAGACAGCGCCCAGCGTCGGCGTGCCGGAGCTGCCCGGAAAACCGCTGCTGCGCTCGTCATCCCAGTTCTCGAACAGATACAGGGTGAAGGCCATGAACGCATTGCGCGCCTGGCTGACCCAGAATTTCTGGTCCTCGGCCCCATCCGGATACAGCATCGCGGCAATGCTCATCAGGTCCGAAACCCGGAACGCCGGATCATCGGACACATAGCTGAGCGGGTTCCAGCGGTGCGTGCGCCGATCTTCGGCGAAGGGATTGAACAGGTAGATCTCCTGGCCCTGGCTGGCGCGCCAGCCACTGGTCAGGTCGAAGTTCTCCTGCTTGATGTCCAGCACCACCAGCGATTCGCCGTACTCCAGCAGGTTCGGAATGACCACGCCCACGCCCTTGCCTGAACGGGTGGGTGCCGCAAGGATCACGAACTGCTGGCCGTCCAGCCGCACCAGCTTGCCGCCATGGCTGCCGACCACGATGCTCTGGCCGGTCTTCTTGAACATGCCGTGCTTGGACAGGTCGGCGCCGGTGGCGAAACGCGCGTCGCCATGCAGCGAGCGCTTGTCCTTCTTCAGCAGCAGCACCAGGCCGGTCACCAGCAGGGCCAGCAGCGGCAGACCGAAGCCCACGTAGCCAGCCCATTTGATCTTGCCCACGAAGGGCGCGACCTGTGGCTGGTCCAGCGCATTGAAGTACTGGTAATAGGTGTTCCAGGTGAACAGCTTGGTATCCAGACCCAGGAAAAACAACGTCAGGTAGCCGGAAAACACGAAACCAAGCAGCAGGGTCGCCAGCGTGATGATGGCGATGAGCAGATACTTCTTACTGGGCAACACCCGAATCCTCCATGATGCGCACAAGGGCGCGACGGCCTAGCGGCGGCGCCAGCGCGACGCCTTCTTCCGCAGGTGGTTTTCGTTCTCCAGCCCGGGCTCTTCGCCCTCTTCACGCACCCGTTGCAACAGCAGTTGGCGCGCTTCGGCCAGTGATACCAGGTCGGTCAGACGATCCCCATCGTCGGCGACGACCGCATGGCCGACCACATCGCCCGGAGCGTACACCGGCGCGTAGGACACCGCTACCAGCTGATAGCGGCCACGCGTCTCCAGCACATGCCTGAACTCCTGCATCGACATCCTCCTTGTTCCAGCACTCCACAGCCCCTGCACGCCCATCATGCCGACCGCCGTGTCGTCATCACATGCAGGAGGCCGGCAACAGGGGGCCGCACGCGCTGCAGCACCGAGCCCATGCCCGGCGTGCCGCAATCCCATCGATCAAACACTGATTTACCCCCGGCGTGGCTGCTGCTGTTGCGGTGCAGCAGTACAATGCCCGGCTCCCCGCCCCCATCGCGCCCCCGCATGAGCCCCAACTCTTCCCTGGCTGCGCGGCTGACGCCCCGTCAGCGCACCTTGATCATTCTTGCCCTGTCCCTGGGCGGCTTCGCCATCGGCACCAGTGAATTTGCCAGCATGGGCCTGATGCTGGAGATCAGCCGCGGCCTGTCGATCTCCGAAACCCAGGTCGGCCACCTGATCAGCGCCTACGCCATCGGCGTGGTGGTCGGTGCGCCGATCCTCGCCTTCGTCGGCGCCAGCTTCCCGCGCCGCAAGCTGCTGCTGGCGCTGATGGGCTTCTATGCTGTCGGCAACCTGGCCAGCGCACTGGCACCGAACTACGGCACGATGCTGATCGCGCGTTTCGTCGCGGGCCTGCCGCATGGCGCCTACTTCGGCGTGGCGATGCTGGTGGCGGCGGCGATCAGCCCGGCCGGCCAGCGCGGCCAGGCGATGTCGCGGGTGCTGCTGGGCCTGTCGATTGCGATCCTGGTCGGCAATCCGCTGACCACCTGGCTGGGCCAGCAGCTGAGCTGGCGCACCGCCTTTGCCCTGGTCAGCCTGCTGGCCATCGCCACCGTGACGATGATCGCGCGCTTCCTGCTGCCGGACCCGGACGAAGTACGCACTTCGCCGATGCGCGAACTGCGTGCCTTCAACACCACCCAGGTGTGGCTGGCGCTGGCAATCGGCGCCGTTGGCTTCGCCGGCATGTTCTGCGTGTTCACCTACCTGGCGCCGACCCTGGTGCAGGTCACCGGCGTGGCCGAATCGTGGATGCCGCTGGCGGTGGGCGTATTCGGCATCGGCGCGATCATCGGCAACATCGCCGGTGGCTGGCTGGTGGACAAGTTCCACTTCAAGGCCGCCGCGGTGGTGCTGCTGTGGTCGATCGTGATGCTGCTGCTCTATCCGCTGGCCGCGCAATCGGTGTGGACCATCGGCCCGATGATCATCACCGTCGGCACCATGGGCGCGCTGGCGGCGGTGCTGCAGACACGCCTGATGGACGTGGCCGGCGAAGCACAGACACTGGCCGCCGCCTCCAACCACGCCGCTTTCAATACCGCCAATGCGCTCGGCCCGTGGCTGGGCGGCATGGCGATCAGCGCCGGCTTCAGCCCGGCCAGCACCGGCTATGTCGGTGCGGCCACCGCGATCGGCGGCCTGCTGCTGTGGTGCGTGGCGGTGATGCTGGACAGGAAGCGCAAAGCAGCCGGCGCGGGCAGCCGCTGACCTTCGCGCCGGATCGTCAGCTGCTGCCCGCGCGGCGGCGGCGATCCGGCCGCAGCAACGCTGTATCGCCGGCCGCCAACGTCGGTCGCGCCAACTCACCGCGCTGTACGCGGTCCAGCACCCGCCGCGAGTTGGCCGCGCAGTCGATGCCCTCCGGCCGTGCCTGGATGTCCTCGATCAGGGCCAGCAGATGGGCCCGGCTCTGTGCCAGCCGCAACTGCAGCGCCTCGATGTCGGCCACCTTCTGCTGCAGCATCGTGATCAATGCGTCGTGCTGCCACTGGCCCATGTCTGGCGGCAGCAGGGTGCGTATCTCCTCCAGGCTGAAGCCGGCGCGCTGTGCACCGGTAATCAGCTCCAGCAACAGCACCGCCTGCTCCGGGTAGTCGCGGTAGCCGTTAGCCTGCCGCTGGACCACCAGCAACCCGGCCTCTTCGTAGAAGCGGATGCGCGACGCCACCAGGCCCGTGCGCCGGGCCAGCTCACCGATCTTCATCTGCCTGAATCCTCGACATCGGAACCTGTTGACCTTCAATCAAACTTGAAGGTTAGCGTAGCGCCATTCCCCTGTCCTGGAGCTGTCCGATGCCGCTGTTCTCGCCCTTGGCACTACCCTCCGGTGCCGTCATCCGCAACCGCATCGCCAAGGCGGCTATGGAGGAAAACATGGCAGACGCCGACCACGCCCCCTCCGAGGCGCTGCTGCAGTTGTACCAGCGCTGGGCCGACGGTGGCGCCGGACTGATCATCACCGGCAACGTGATGGTTGATGGGCGCGCCATGACCGGGCCGGGCGGCGTGGTACTGGAAGACGACCGTCACCTCGACCGCTTCACCGCCTGGGCGGACACTGCCCGCTCGCGGGGCGCGCAGATGTGGATGCAGATCAATCACCCGGGGCGGCAGATGCCTGCCGCACTCGGCCAACCCGCGCTCGCGCCGTCAGCCGTTGCTTTGCAGATGGGCGCGCTGTCCAAGCAGTTCGCACCGCCGAAGGCGATGACCGAGGACGACATCGACGCGGTGATCGCGCGCTTCATCCGCAGTGCCGAGCTGGCCGAGCGCGCCGGTTTCAGCGGGGTGGAGATCCATGCCGCGCACGGCTACCTGCTCAGCCAGTTCCTGTCGCCGCTGTCGAACCGTCGCGAGGATCGCTGGGGCGGCAGCCTGGACAACCGTGCGCGCCTGCTGCTGGAGATCGTGCAGGGTGTGCGCGCGGCCGTGGCGCCCACCTTCGTGGTGGCGGTGAAGCTCAACTCCGCCGACTTCCAGCGCGGCGGTTTCTCGCCCGAGGACGCGCGCGCCGTGGTGGAGATGCTGGCGCCCCTCGGCGTGGATCTGGTCGAACTGTCCGGCGGCAGCTATGAAGCACCGGCCATGACCGGCGCCGCACGCGACGAACGCAACGTGGCCCGCGAAGCGTACTTCCTCGAATTCGCACGCGAGATCGCCACGGTGGCGACGATGCCACTGATGGTCACCGGCGGCATCCGCCGCCGCGAAGTGGCAGAACAGGTGCTGGCCAGCGGCGTGGCCATGGTCGGCATCGCCACCGCGCTGGCGATCGAGCCGGATCTGCCGCAGCACTGGCAACAAGGCCGCGACCCGGTGCCGACACTGCGCAAGATCAACTGGCGCAGCAAGCCGCTGGCGGCCAGCGCGCACATGGCCGCAGTGAAGTATCAGCTGGGTCGGTTGAGCCGGCGCCGCCCCACCGCGCCCGGTATCTCACCGGCATGGGCACTGCTGCTGGCACAGGCGGCCGCAAAGTGTCGGACCCGCCGCTACCGGCGCTGGATCGGCGCCCGCGTCATCGCACATTGAGCCGCGCGGTCTTCTCATCACCGCAGCGATGCTCCACCATCTGCAGGGCCGGCGGCAGTTCCGCCGCCGGTCGCAGCATGGAGATGGAAGCCACGTGGCAGCAGGATCGACCAAGAACCGCGAGAAGCTGCTCGACGACCTGCTCTCGCTGGGCCGCAACTGGGCACTTGCCATCGCCATCGCCGGTGCCGGCGCGGCCGTCCACTACAACGAATCGGTCTACGAGGCCGGGCTCTGGCGTGGCCTGCTGCCCACGCTCTGCTTCCTGGTCGCGATCATCTGGATCGTGCTCAGCATCATCCGCTTCGACCTGACCCTCCAGCAGCACTTCGAGCGCAAGCGCACGCGCTGGCTCAGCCGCCTGCTCTACGTCGTGCTGCTCGGTACCGGCATCACCGCCGTGTTCTTCGTGACCGAACTGGCGTCCAACAACCACATCGCAAGAATGTGCGACGCCGTGGCCAACGAACCGGCCAGCCGGATCCACAGGTCCGCCGAGTGCCAGCGCCTGTATCAGCATCGGGCGGCCTACCGGCAACGGCTGGAATCGGCCGAAGGCGAGTTCGACTGAAGCCTGCGCCGGCTGCGCATCGCGTGCGCGAAAAACACATGGCGTGGATATGCGGTCGGGCACAGTGGCTGCGCCTCCCTTGCAGCGAACGAACGCCGCCGACATGCACCACCCACCCGCCCCTGCCCGTCACGATGCCATCGCCCTTCAGGCCGGTGTACTCGGCAGTGTGTTGGGCGTGACGCTGTTCAAGGCGATCGCACTGTCCGCACTGGCGAGTGGATCCTTGATGGTGATCGGGCTGTGGCTGCTGGCCTGCGCGCTGCTGGCTGCCTGGGCACTGGCCGCCTGCCTGGCCTGCCTTGCGCTGAGCCGGCGCGTATTCGTGCTGATGCTGGCGCTGAGCATGATGCTGATGATCTGCGTCGCCTGACATCAGCAGGCGCCGGACTATCGCGCATCTGTTACAGAATAACAAGTGTGATTGGATGGATTGCGCGCGCCCGGGGTCACAGATTTGAATTCCATGGCCAGCCCGGCACCACCCGAGACCTCCCCATGAACCCGCAGCCCCTGCTTCGCGCCTCCCTCACCGCCGTTGCCCTGGCCTCGCTCAGCGCCTGTGCCACCTATGACGACAGCAACATGCATCAGGCCTGCCAGGAGTCGCCACACCTGAAAGACCTGCCGCGCGAAGTGGCTGCCCGCGAGAGCCGCTGCAACAAGGGCATGGAAGTGTGGTCGAGCGAGCGCAAGGGCAGCGACAGGCCGATCGACCTGAGCGGCAAGAAGAAGGATCTGTAACCGTACCCGGCGCAGCCCACATCGGCTGCGCCTTCGGCATGGGGATCATGCTGTCGACAGCGGCCCGAACCAGCGCTGCAATGCTGGGCCTAGCCCCGCCTCGTCTCCACCCGCGTCGCAGGCCCAGGCGACGATGCCATCCGGACGCACCAGCGCGGCACCCAGCCTGAGCACGTCGTCCATCCGGGGCGTGGCGCAGCGTAGACGGGGTGGCCATTCACCGTCGCCATAGCCCCCTTGCTGTCGTGCATCGAACACCAGCAATGCGCCCTGCCCCGTCCTCAGTGCTTCGCCCAAGCGCCGGCCATCGGTCAGCGCGAAATCAGGCGCGCTGCGGCCAACCAACGGATGCCCCGCGCCCAGGTCGAGCTGCTGCGACACGCCCCATACCCGCTCGGCCAGATAGGTGGCGCCATCACGGGTACCGGCCAGATCGGCCATCACCGCCGCCAACGCGCGCGAACCGGCTCCAGGACGCATCAATGCAACCTGCGCGCGCGACCAGTCCAGTACTTTGGCGCCCATCGGATGCCGTTCCGCGTGATAGCTGTCCAGCAGCGCCACGCCGGCATCACCGCGTACTACCCTGGCCAGTTTCCAACCCAGGTTCATCGCATCGCCAATGCCCAGATTCAGGCCCTGTCCGCCCAGTGGCGAATGCACATGCGCAGCGTCGCCTGCCAGCAGCACGCGGCCGTTGCGATAGGCGCTGGCCTGGCGCGCGCCATCGGTCCAGGTGCTGTGCAGATGCAGCGCGGTGATGGTCACGTTGCGGGCAGACACACGCCGCAGCAGGGCCTGCGCAGCGTCCAGATCGAGCTGCGTGCGATGACCGGCACCTCCGTCGAAATCGGCCAGCGCCAGCACGCCCGGCGGATTGAAATTGCACATGCCCTGCGCGGTGTACTGCCGGCCAGGTGTCAGCACCGACGGATCTTCCAGTTCAACCAGCAGCGAATGGCCGGTGAATTCCGGATCGGTGCCGACGAAGCTGAAACCACACTGCTTTCGCACGGTGCTGCGGCCACCGTCGCAGCCGACCAGCCAACGACCGCGCACGGCTCCGCCAGCAGTCTCAATGACCAGCTCCGTCTCGCCGGCCTGTACCGCCTCTACCGCTCGCCCGCGTTCGATACAGACACCCAGCGCAATCGCACGTTCGGCCAATACCTTTTCCAGGGCCTGCAGCTCCACCGCCATCTGCGTGCCCACTGGCGTCGGCAGGCGCCAGCTCCAGCGCGTACGGTCGACGTCGTCCAACGCAAACGGAATGCCAGCGAAGTGGCCGCCCAACGCCCGCGGCTGTGCCAGCCAATGGGCGGTGCCGGGCGGCGGCGCGCCCTTGTCGGGCTTGAGCACCTGTGTCGCGGCGACCGCGTCCAACAGGCCGCGCCGATCCAGTGCCTCCAGCGTGGGGGCGTTCAGGCCGCGCAGCCCGAATGGCAGGCGCTTCAACGGCGAATCAGCGGAACCGGCCTGTTCCAGCACCAGCACTGAACACCCGGCCTGGGCCAGTTCGCAGGACAGGAACAAGCCAACCGGGCCAGCACCGGCAATGACGATGTCGTACAGCATGGAGATTCCTTGTGAGCGCCGGGTCGGCGCTCTGGCGGACCGAATGTTACACTCGGTGTACGTTTTCACACGTGAACCGCCCATGACCCCGCCTCCTGGCCGTCGCGAGCAGCGCAAAGCCGAGACCCGACAAGCGATTTCGGACGTCGCCACCGAGCTGATCATCCGGCGGGGCTTCGAGGCCGTCTCCATGTCCGAGATCGCCGAAGCCGCGGGCGTCTCACGCAAGACAGTCTTCAACTACTTCGCCAGCAAGGAAGACCTGGTGTTCGATCGCGATGAGGAGGCGCGCACGCTGCTGCGCGAGGGCATGATGGCGCGCAGCGGAATGACTCCGCTGGCGGCCTTCCAGTCACTCGTGCGCGAGTTGCTGGAGGCTGGCCATCCACTGCTGCGCATCAATGCCGGCGCTGCCGCCTTCTGGGGCACCGTGGCGGAGAGCCCGGTACTGGTCGCGCACGCGCGACGGCTGCAGGCGCAGTTGACTGACGATCTGGCGCGATTGATGGCCGCCGCTGCCGGCCGGCCCGAACATGATGCCGAAGCGCGATTGGGCGCGGCCATGCTGCTGGCGTCAATGGTGGCGGCCTATGAGAAAGGATTGGCAAGCCAACTGCAGGGCAAGGACCCGCGCGAGGCCATGCTGCAGCTGATCGTGCGCGGCGCCACCGGGGTACTGGTGGCCTTGGCGGGCACCCCATATACGGACCCCCGCGCGCGTCCATAGCGCATTCGGGGGATAGGTTTCTAAGTGTTGCAAATGCTAATCTTTCTCATTTGCAGAAACATAAGCTCTCCCCAATGCCCCTTCCTACGCCCCTGCAACGTGCCCTGTACCTGGCACTGGCCCTGCCCTTGGCGCCCCTTGCCCATGCCACCGAGCCCCCTACTGCCGCGCCCAAGGACCTGGACAAGATCGAGGTTCGCGGGCGTGCACAGACGCTGTACCGGGTGGACGATGCCGCGGTCGGCACCCGCACGGATACACCGCTGGAGCTGGTCCCACAGTCGATCCAGGTCATCCCGCGTGAACTGATCGACGACCAGGCGGCGCGTCAGGTAACCGATCTCTATCGCAGCATCAGCGGCATCAGCTATTTCAGCTATGCCGGGGTGACCCTGCGCGGCTTCCGCCAGGAGAACGTGCTGTATGACGGTCTGCGCGGCGATCCGTATGCAGGATTCTCGGTGCCGCAGCTGTTCAACATCGATCGCGTGGAAGTGCTGAAGGGACCGGCAGGCGCGCTGTATGGCGGGGGTGATGCAGGCGGTGTCATCAACTACGTGACCCGCAAGCCCAAAGCCGCTGCCGAGCGCCGCATCGAGGTCCAGCTGGGCGACAAGGACTTCCGTGCCGGATCGATCGAGGGTACCGGGCCGTTGAATGCCGCCGGCAGCGTGCGCTATCGCGCCGGGCTCTATGCCGACAATGAAAAGGGCGTGCGCTGGAACACCGACAGCGAGAGCGTGATCGGCGATGCCTCGCTGGCCTTCGACGTCGGCCAGACCGGCGAACTGGTGCTGCAGTTCACCGACATCACCCAGAACCTTGGTGGCAACCGTCTGCGCGGCGTGCCGGTCAACGATGCAGGCACGTTCCTGGCCGACCGCCGCTGGAACCACAACGAGGCCAGCGACTTTCTCGACATGCGCGCCAAGGTGGCACTGGCGCAGTATCGCTTCGCGCCGCTCGACACGCTGGACCTGGACTTCGCCGCCCGCTGGTTCAGCAACAACGAACACCAGATGTACCACGAGCCGATGGGCCTGATCGATCGTGACCGCGATGGCGTGGCCGAGTGGATGACCCGCCAGCTGCGCAACCAGATCCGCGACAACGAAGCATTCACTGCCAACGGCAGTGCAGTCTGGCGGGTGACCACCGGCGCGGTGGAGCACAAGGTGCTGTTCGGCGCCGATGTGTACCAGCTGGATGCGGATTTCACCGCACAGACCGCGAACAGCGCTGACCTTGCGCGTGGTGCCGGGCCGGTGCGCGGCATCGACCTGTTCAATCCCGTGTACGGCGCCAGTACCTGGCACGACTACAACCTGGCGGCCCTGCCCTGGCGCAGCACGTCCACCCGCAGCAAGCGCTATGGCGGCTACCTGCAGGACGAACTGGCACTGGGCACACGCTGGCATGTGCTGGCCGGACTGCGCTGGGATGGCTTCAAGGATGAGGACCGCATGGGTGGCAGCAGCGTGGATGGCAACGATCTCAGCTGGCGGCTGGGCAGCACGTTCACCGTGCGCGAGGGCCTGAATGTCTACGCCAACGTCGCCAGTGGTTTCGTGCCGCAGAGTGCCGCCAACCAGAACCCGGCCGCTGGCGGACCGTTCGATGCCGAACGCAGCAAACAGTGGGAAGTGGGCATGAAGTTCCTGCTGGCCGATCGTGTGACCTTGAACATGGCGGCCTACCGGATCGACCGCAGCAACATCGTGCAGGCCACCGGCGAGGTGATTGGTGGCGTGAACCAGTTGGCCCCGCTGGGCCTGGTACGCAGTACCGGCATGGAGCTGGACCTTCTGGCCGACCTCAGCGAGCGCTGGGTGCTGAACCTGACCTACGCCTACAACGATGCGCGGGTGAAGGACGCCGGCCCGAATGGCATCACCAACGCCTCCGGCGACCGATTCGCCAATGCGCCGCGCAACAAGCTGGGATTGTGGACGCGTTATGACCTGCCGGCGATCAACTCCGCCATCGGCTTTGGCGCCGATCACGTCGGCGAACGCGTCAGCCTGGATGGGCAGACAGTCAAGGCCTACACCGTGTTCGACGTGAGCTGGAAGACCACGTGGAGGCAGTGGCAGTTCCAGGCCAACGTCAAGAACCTGTTCGACAAGGTGTACGCGGCCAGTGGCTTCATCGAACGCAACGGGCATTTCCCCGGCGAGCCACGACGGGTGTATGTGCAGGCGGCCTACAGCTTCTGAGGCAGGGCTGCGAACCATGATGGCAGGGGGAGGTGGCTACCCACCTCCCCTCCCGGCATCAGTGCGAGCAGGCCACAAGCATCGAGCGGGTGGCCATCTGGGTGGAGGTGAAGCCGTTCTTGTTGCCCACCGCGATGGCGTTGCCGTCGTCGCCATCCTTGCTGAAGACCACATAGCCGCCTGGGCACATCTGCCCGGCCTTTTCGTAGCAGCCACTCCAGGAGCTGGAGCCGCTGCAGTCGATGGAGACGCCACGCCGGCCATCGGGGGTGACGGTCATCCTGGCGGTGGTGCAGCCACTCAGCGCGGCCACGAACAACAACGGAACGAACAACTTCATCGGTACTCCAGGGGGTTGAGGATCAACGGAAGGGCGCCAAGGCTGGAGTGCCCGGATTGCGCGAACCTTGCGCCGACGTCCGCTTTCCTGCGTCCATTACAGCCTTGCGGGACATCGGGAAGGCACGCCATGTTCACGCAATGTTCCTGTAATACGGTGCCGGCGCGTGCCGAACCGACCCGCCACGCCCCCTTCCTGCGCAAGCCCTGCCGATGCACATCCTGCTGATTGAAGACGAAGCCGAACTGGCCGCTACCCTGAAGTCCGCCCTGCAGCGCGAGCGCTACGTGGTGGATCTGGCCAACACGCTGGCGCTGGCCCGCGAAGCGGCCCTTTGCGGATCGCACGACCTGGTATTGCTGGACCGCACCCTGCCCGACGGCGACGGCCTGGGATTGATTCCGCTATTGCGTGAGCGCAACCCCGGGGTGCCGATCATCGTGCTGAGCGCGCTGGGGCAGCTGCCGGACCGCATCGCCGGCCTGGATGAGGGCGCGGACGACTATCTGGCCAAGCCCTTCGCACTCGAAGAGCTGTTCGCCCGCATCCGCGCTGCCGGGCGCCGGCCGAGCGGCATGCAGGTGGAACTGGTGAGCATCGGCCGGTTGGTGTTCGATCCGGCATCGGGCGAGGCCAGCGTGGGCGGGCAACGGCTGGAGCTGCCGCGCCGTGAGATACGTGTATTGGCCACGTTGGCCCGGCGGCTGGGCCGCACCGTACTGCGCGAGTCGATTGAGATGGCAGTGTATGGATTCGATGACGGCATCCATTCCAACACGCTCGATTCGCATGTCTCGCGCCTTCGCCGCAAGCTGGCCGATGCCGATGCAGGAGTAGAGATACACGCCATCCGCGGCGTCGGCTATCTGATGCGGGAAGCCAAGTAATGGCGCGTCGTCCATCGCTGAAGCGCCCGTTGATCGTCAAAACGCTGATCTATCAGCTGCTGGCGTTGCTGGTGGCGTTCTTCGCGCTGCTGATGGTGCTGATACGTGCCGACAGCGGTGGCTACTACACCATCCAGACCTTCGCGCCGGTGGCTGCCGACGCGGTGCACCGCGACCGCAATGGCGAACTGTACGTGCAGAACACGCCGGAACTGGCCGAACTGCTGAAGATCGTTCCCGGTGCATGGTTCATCGCCGAGGATGAGCACGGCCACCACGTAACGTTCGGGCCTGTGCCGCCGGCCTATGCCTCGCTGGTAGGCGCACTGGATGGCATCCCCTTTGGCGACCTGCGCGGGCGGGATCGCAGCGATGGCCTGGCCGTCGTGGTCCGCCAGCACAGCGGGCCGGCCGGCAAGCTGACCATCATGGCCCATGGCGAAACCGATACGCTGACCTGGCAGATGGCGCTGGCGGCACACATCATCACCCTGCCGATCTTCCTGCTGCTGGGCCTGGCCACCATCGTCCTGACACCGATCATCGTGAGACGGGCCCTGGCCGGGGTGGAGCGCATCGCCCAGGAAGCCCGCAACATCTCCGCCAGCCGCCGCGGTGTCCGCCTGACAGAAACCGCTGTGCCGGTGGAGATCGCTCCGTTGGTGACTGCGGTGAATGAAGCACTGGAGCGGCTGGACGAGGGGCACGAACGGCAACGCCGCTTCATCGCCGCCGCCGCGCATGAGCTGCGCACGCCCATTGCGATTCTGAGGGTGAAGGTCGATGCGGCCGACGACGCCACCTCGCGCAGCCTGGCCGTGGAAGTGGCGCGGTTGGCGACGCTGGCAGAGCAGCTGCTGGATCTGCACCGCATGGACGAAGACGGGCCGAAGGAAACCATCAACCTGGCGCGGGTGGCCAAACGGGTGGCCGCCGATCTGGCGCCGCTGTTGATCCAGTCGGACAAGACCGTAGCCGTCGCGGTGGAATCGCATTTCCCGGTGCTCGGCGAGACCGGCGCAGTGGAGCGGGTAATTTCCAACCTGATACTGAATGCTGCCGAACATGGTGGACGCCAGATCATCGTGCGCGTTCAGGGCAGCTGCCTGGAGGTCGAGGACGACGGCGCCGGCATACCGGTCGAACAGCGCGAACGCGTTTTCGAACCCTTCCATCGGTTGCGGCCGCGGCAGACGGGCGCGGGCCTGGGGCTGAACCTGGTGCGCCAGGTGATCGACCGCCACGGCGGCCACGTCACGATTCTGGATGCGCCGGGCGGTGGTGCATTGATCCGTGTCGAGTTTCCATTGCATCCGGGTGTGACCAGCACGCCACCGCTGGAGCACTGAACACATCGCATGCACCTGTGTAACTGGCACCTGTCCATGCGTGGCCGGCAGCGAGGACAGGCAAGGTTGCGGCAATGTTCGCTGGACAGCATCGGGGTGTGGCACCTGCCGTGCCACCGCGTTCCGATCTGACAGGAAGCCTGCATGTGACCCAGGGAGCTCCTCCACCGTCCTCTTCCACGCGCACTGTGCCACCACGGAATTCGCCGGCGCTTACCGCTGCCGCATGGAATCGCCGCCCGCGCACTGGCCGCGCGCCCGGCCTGCAACACTGGCCGCGCTGGCTGCGGACAGTTCCCGATATCGAGCGCGCTGGCGTGTTGATGCGGCTGTTCGGCGCGTTGTTTCTGCTGCTGCCCGGCCTTGCGCTGGTGGCTTCAACGTATCGGCACGCGAGCACCGCGGCAGCGGCGGCCGTGTTCCTGTTCGTTGCCGTGCATGCCGCGCTGCACGGGCTGGCGGCATGGCGGGCGGCAACCCCGCACCCAACGCCACCGCTGCTGCGCGCCCTGGACGGCCATGCCGCTGGGATAATGATTGCCAGTGCGCTGCTGATCACCATCGGTGCAGGAATGACGAAGCTGCATGCTTCAACCTTCCTCTG
Organism: Stenotrophomonas sp. GD03877; assembly: GCF_029840555.1. Lineage (NCBI taxonomy): Bacteria > Pseudomonadati > Pseudomonadota > Gammaproteobacteria > Lysobacterales > Lysobacteraceae > Stenotrophomonas > Stenotrophomonas sp. GD03877. Next base: position 32,341 of record NZ_JAOCCT010000042.1, read on the forward strand.
GTTGTTGGCCGGTGCTGCGATTCAACTCTGCACTGCGCGCATCGCAGGTCACCGGCTGCGAAATGCACTGCTGGTTCTCGGTAGCGCCCTGCAGTTCATCGCCGTCGCACTGCTCGCTCTTCACGCCGCGCGCTGACACAACGATCGCTCCGCAAGGTTCGCGCAACCCAGCGCATGAAGACTCGACGGTCAACCACGTCTGCCACGACAGACGTGTGTTTCTACTGCCGCGAGGACCCCCGATGACCTGTCTGTTCTGGATGTTGCGCCGATGAGCGCCGTACCGCGCAAGCGCCGCCGTGCGCTCATCATTGCTGCCGGCCTGCTGTGCAGCGCGCTGATTCTGTTCGCGTGGTTGCGGCCCGCAGCACCTGCGCACCTGCAGGTTGCACCGGTCGCTCGCGGCAACATCGAACAGGTGGTGGAGGCCACTGGCACGCTGAAGCCCTCGCGACTGGTAAGCGTGGGTGCACAGGTCTCCGGCCGCATCGATACTCTGCATGTAAAGCTGGGCGACAAGGTGAAAGCCGGCGATCTCATTGCCGATATCGATTCGCGCACTCAGCGCAATGCATTGCTGAGCGCGCAGGCCGCGCAGCGCACCGCGCGCGCCAACCGCGATGCACTGGCCACCGACTTGCGCCAGTTCGAGCTGACACTGCATCGGCAGCAGCAACTGGCGGCCTCGCAACTGGTGGCCCGCGCCGACTTCGATGCAGCCAAGGCCAAGGTCGATGCCACCCGGGAACAAATCGCTGCGCTGGACGGTGAAGTGACGCGCCGACAGACCGACGTCGATGTCGCACAGACCAATCTGGAATTCACCCGCATCACCGCCCCCACCGACGGCACCGTACTGGCCGTGGTCGCGCGCCAGGGGCAGACCGTGAATGCGGTGCAGAGCGCCCCCACCATCGTGATGCTGGGCAACCAGGACGTGATGACGGTGTACGCCGAGATCTCCGAGGCCGACGTCGTACACACCTCGGTTGGCCAGGAAGCATTCTTCACCATTCTTGGTGATGCCGGCCGCCGCTACAGCAGCACGTTGCGGGATATCGCGCCAGCGCCGGAATCGATCACCAACGAAGACAGCTCCAGCCTTGCTGCACCGGCAGTGTCGGGTGGAAGCCGCACGGCCATGTACTACAACGGCCAGTTCGACGTGGACAACGCCGATGGCCGCCTGCGCAGCTACATGACCGCGCAGGTTCGCATCGTGCTGGGCCGCGCCAACAACGTACTGACCATTCCCTCGGCCGCATTGGGTGCGCGCGCCGCCGATGGCAGCTACAGCGTGCAGGTACGTGGTGCCGACGGCCGCGCCAGCACGCGGCGCGTCACTACCGGGCTGGATGATCAGATCCAGGTGGAAGTACGCACCGGGCTGAAGGAAGGCGAACAGGTCGTGCTGGCGCAGGCCGATGCCGAAGCCACCAACGCACCCGCGCAATCCAGATGAGCACGACCACGACCGAGCCGCTGCTGCGCGTTCGCGGCGTACGCCGCGAGTTTGCCGCAGGCGAGCAGACATTGGTGGTACTCGACGGCATCGACCTGGATATCCACGCAGGTGAACTGGTGGCCATCGTAGGCCAGTCCGGTTCGGGCAAGTCCACGCTGATGAACATCCTGGGCTGCCTGGATCGCCCTTCCGCCGGTCTCTATCAGATCTCCGGGCGCGAGACCGCGCAGATGTCGCCTGATGAACTGGCCGAACTACGCCGCGAGCACTTCGGCTTCATCTTCCAGCGCTACCACCTGCTGACCGATCTGACTGCACTGAGCAATGTGGAAGTGCCTGCGATCTACGCCGGCATGCCTGCCGATGCACGCCATGCGCGTGCGGCCACGCTGTTGTCGCGGCTTGGCCTGGGCGAGCGCATGCAGCATCTTCCTGGTGAGCTGTCGGGTGGCCAGCAGCAACGCGTTTCGATTGCGCGTGCCCTGATGAATGGTGGCGCGGTGATCTTCGCCGACGAACCTACAGGTGCGTTGGACACGCATTCCGGCAAGGAGGTTATGAAGATCCTCGGCGAGCTGCATGCCGAGGGCCATACCGTGGTGCTGGTTACGCATGATTTGGCCGTGGCCGAGCATGCGCAGCGCATCATCGAAATCCGCGATGGGCGGATTGTGGGTGATCGTGCCACCGGTACTGGTCTGTCAGCAGGCGTGGCGACGCCAGCCGTGCCCCAGCCTGCGGGCAACAGCGGCTGGCAGGTCTGGCGGGACCGTTTCACTGAAGCCTTCCGCATGGCACTGCGCGCGATGAACGCCCACCGCATGCGCACCTTCCTGACCATGCTCGGAATCATCATCGGCATTGCTTCGGTCGTGGCGGTGGTAGCACTGGGCACCGGTGCACGGCAGGCCATCCTGTCCAACATCTCCTCGTTGGGTACCAACACGATCGAGATCTATCCCGGTTCCGGCTTTGGCGACCTGCACTCGGCGCGGGTGGAAACACTCACCCCCGGCGACAGCGTGCCCCTGGCCCGGCAACCCTTCGTGGACAGCGCCCCCCCGGGTGTTGCCACCAGCGGCACCGCCCTGCGCGGCAACCGCTCTGCCAGTGTGCAGGTGCAGGGCGTCAGCGAGCAGTACTTCCGCGTGCATGGCCTGAAGCTCGGCGAGGGCGCCTTCTTCGGTCCACCCGGCGTGGCCGGCTATCAGCAGGTGGTGGTAATCGACGCCAATACCCGCGCACGCTTCTTCGCCGCGGCCGACAATCCGATCGGGCAGACCCTGCTGCTGGGCAACGTGCCGGTACGCGTGGTGGGTGTGGTGAAGAAGGACGCCGGCGCGGCCGGCGATGCCTCGTTGCTGCGGGTGTGGCTACCCTACACCACCACCATGGCGCGCATGCTGGGGCAGAGTCACGTGTCCAGCATCACCGTACGCGTCTCGGATGCGATCAGCATGGAAGCGGCTGAGCAGGCCATCGCGCGACTGCTGACTCGCCGCCACGGCAGCACCGATTTCTACATGAGCAACAACGCGCAGATCCGTAGATCCATTGAACAGACCACCGGCATCCTGACCATGATGATCAGCTCCATCGCTGCCATCGCACTGGTGGTGGGCGGAATCGGGGTCATGAACATCATGCTGGTCTCGGTGACCGAGCGAACCCGCGAGATCGGCGTGCGCATGGCGGTGGGCGCGCGCCGCAGTGACATCCTGCAGCAGTTCCTGATCGAATCGGTGCTGGTCTGCCTGCTCGGCGGTGTACTCGGCATCGGCGTGGCCCTTGCGTTGGGCGCGGTTCTGGAGCTGGCCGATGCTGGCTTCAGCCTGGTGTTCTCCGTCAATTCGATTTTGGCCGCCTTCGCCTGTTCCAGCCTGATCGGCGTTGGCTTCGGATTCCTGCCGGCACGACGTGCCGCACGGCTCGATCCGGTGGAGGCGCTGGTCCAATAGCCAGTGCATCCCCCTCCAGTGACAGCAGGTTCGCGCAATGTCCGCGGTGTGTACTGCAGCTACCAAGAAATTCCGCACAGGAGCTGGACGATGTTTCCTAGAACAGAAAGAACCGCGCTACTGCTGGCAGCTGCTGCGCAGCTACTGGTGCTGATGCCCTACTCCAGCGACGCCCATGCACAGCGTGGCGACCGCTACAGCCCGCACTGGAGCCAGGACTACCGCGATCGGGAACGCGATGCGTGGGAGCGGCGCGAACGTGAGCGGGATCGTGAGCGGGAACGCGAGCGCCGTCACGACGCCAAGACCGCCGGCGTGGTGGTGGGCGTGGTAGGTGCAGCGGTGGTGGCCGGCGTAATTGCCGCTGCTGCCAAGCGCGAACGCGAAGTCCGCGAGCGCGCCGACTACTGCATGAACCGCTACGGCAACTACGACCGCCGCAACGATACCTATCGCGGCGCCGACGGCTACACCTACCCCTGCCGCTGATTGACCCTCAACAAGGACAAACACCCCATGACCAGAACTGCTCTGTTGATTGCCCTGTGCGCTGCCCCATTACTGGCCGAGGCCGCACCGGCCGATCCGAAACAGGCCTACATCGATTCCACGTTCACCGCGATGGATACCAACAAGGATGGACGCGTCGACAAGTCCGAGTACGCAGAATTTCAGCAGGGCCGTTTCAACAAGCAGGCCGATTCAATCGACGCCGCATTTACCGCGATGGACAAGAACAAAGACGGAAGGATCAGCAAGGAGGAAGCCATCGTGGTGCCGGAGATCGCGAAGTACTTTGCGGGCCTGGACACCGATGGTGATGGCTATCTGTCACTGAAGGAAATGCAACAAGCCATGGTGGCCGCTCAGACTGCAGACGCACCAACAAAGTAAATCCAGGGCGGGGCGCTGAAGATGGATGCCCATCCGGACGCGGTGCGGGTTGAACACACCCTCTTCCCACGTTAGCCTCCGAGATGCCCAAGGAGGGCTATCAACGGAGTGAAGCATGAAGATTGGATTCAAGCTGTCTGTTGCTATTGCGGCTGCTGCACTGACCCTGGGAATCGGCAGTGCCTCCGCGCAGTCCCGCTGTACCCCGTGCTACACCGCCTACGAGGCTTGTCTGGCGGCGGGCAATGGCGAGAAGGTGTGCTACCCGGCATTTGCCCGCTGCCTACGGAACAGCGGCTGCACCATCCCGTAAGTCACGCACTGCCGTGATGTGTGCCGGCCCCCATTTTTGGGGGCTGGCACTGGTGCTTCTCGAAAGGTGACCCTCGCTCCTCACGGTATCAGTCTGCATTCCAGCTGGCCGGCCAAGCCGAGCATGCACGCAGAACACCCATCCGCCATATCGGTAGCACAATGCGACCGGCACATTTGCGCAACAGCGTGCGGACCCGGTACTGAGCTCCCTGACACTCTTTGCCGTTCTTTGCAGCGCCACCCCTGCGAGGCAACAGCACCAGGCGGAAGGCCGTTCCAATTCAGGTATCCTTGCGCGCAGTCAGCCACGCCTTCATGCGGCCACTGCAGTGCAGCATCGACGTTGCCGACGAACACACGATTCACCATGGATGTTTCAACGTAGTCACAGGGGAAAATGGATGAAGAAGTTCCTGTTCGCGGCGATCCTCGCCGTGTCGCTGGTAGGTTGCACCACCAATCCGCCGCTCAATTTCTCGGTCCCGAACGTCGGGGTCAGCAGCAAGAAGATTGACGGCGAGTTGAAGTCGTTGACGGTCACGCTGGCACGTCCGGATGAAGCCAAGGGCAAGATCCCCGCGCAGGCCCAGCACGAAGTGCCGCAGATGTGGCAGAACGCGTTGACCGAAGCGCTGAACAAGATGGCGGTGTTCCGCGACGACGCGCCGGTGAAGTTGAGCCTGTCGGTGAAGATCCTGGCGATCGACATTCCCAGCTTCGGTGCATCGATGACCACCAAGACGATCGCCCGCTACGAGCTGATCGATCGTGCAACCGGCAGCATCGTCTATACCCAGGATGTCAGCGCGTCCGGCGAAGTTCCGTTCAACTACGCCTTCGCAGGCGTGATCCGTGCCCGCGAGTCGATCAGCCGCTCGGCCCAGAACAACATCGCCCAGTTCCTGCAGGCTCTGGAGACAGTGGATATTTCCAAGCCGATGTTCCCCAACAAGCAGGAAGCGCCGTGAAGCGCCTGCTGCTGGCCGCATCCGCTGCTGCGATGCTGACCGCGTGCGCACCGAATGTGCGCACGGACAGCTACTCCATTGGTTCGGTGGGACAGGTCAATCGAACCGTCAGCGGCACGGTCATCAGCGTCCGTGCGGTCAGTATCGACGGCTCACAGGGCGGCGGTGCCGTTGCCGGCGCTGCGGCTGGCGGGGTGGCCGGCTCCACCATCGGTGGCAGCGACCAGGCAGCGGCCATCGGTGCCATTGGCGGCCTGGTGGTAGGCGCGATTGCCGGTGCGGCCTCCGAACGCGCACTCTCGCAGGCCAAGGGCCTGGAATACGTAGTGCAGACAGAGAACGGCAATCTGATGACGGTTGTACAGGGACCCGATCCGGTATTCAGCACCGGTATGCGGGTGCTGGTGCTGTATGGGTCACCCTCGCGGATCATTGCCGATCCGCGCCAGGCAAAGGCGGCCCCGTAAACCCAGCGATGCCCCTTTCATGGGGCATCGTTCTGCTGCGCTGGGATTTCAACCCATCCGTACCGCGTGACTCTCGCGAGCCAGCACTTCGATATCCTGCTGGCGCTGCATGACCGCCTACCGCCGCTCCAGGCTGGCGGCTTCCATCTGCTGCAGCGACTGCACAACCGGCGCCTGCGCTTCCACACCCGTGGGCAATCGGGTGTCAACGGAACAGGAACCGCATCGCAGCCCTTCACTGAGCGAGGCAACGCTCCACATACGCTGCCTGCAGTACCGCTGCTATTGCTGTGGCCTCCGGAACGCCCCCCGGATGCACGGGCCATGACGACGACGCCCGGCGCTCCGCTTCAGGTTTCAGCCGTTGCTATCCGTGCGTCCATGGCCGCGATAGGTTTCACCCCACTCGCGCATGGCCAGCAGCACCGGAACCAGCGTGCGCCCGAACTCGGAAAGCTCGTATTCCACCTTCGGCGGCACTTCCGGGTACACGTGGCGGATCACCACCCCGTCGGCTTCCAGTTCCCGCAGCTGGCTGGTCAGCATGGACTGGGTGGCGTTGGGCACACGCCGCGTGAGCTCCATGAAGCGTCGCTTGCCTGTCATTAGGTGGAACAGAATGATCGGCTTCCACACGCCGCCCATCACCGACAGCGTGACTTCCACCGCGCAACCGCTCTTGCCGTCCCAACGCCTGCTACGCATGCATACTCCGGAAAACCATAGTACCTACGGAAAATCATCGTTCTTGTTGCGATAGTGGTGCGAGCCTAGCATGGGCTCATCCACCGAACGTGAGCCCCCACCATGAGTTTCAAGGCACTGCTGACCCGCAAGACCAACGACGGCGTTTCCACGGAGCTGGTCGATTTCGATGAAGCCGACCTGATGGATGGCGACGTGCTGGTGCAGGTCGAGTATTCCACGCTGAACTACAAGGACGCGCTGGCCCTCACCGGCGCGCGCCCGGTGATCCGGACGTTCCCGTTGATCCCTGGCATCGACCTGGCTGGCCTGGTGCTGGACTCCAGCAGCGTCGACTTCAAACCCGGCGACCGCGTTGTGCTCAATGGCTGGGATCTCAGCATGGGCCACCACGGCGGCCTCGCCCAGCGCGCCCGTGTTCGCGGCGAATGGCTCAACAGGATTCCCGGCAACCTGAGCACCCGCGACGCCATGGCCATCGGCACCGCGGGCTACACCGCGATGCTGTGCGTGCTGGCATTGGAAGATGCCGGCGTGACGCCCGGGAAGGGCGATGTACTGGTCACCGGCGCCAACGGCGGCGTCGGCTCGATTGCGGTGGCGATTCTTTCAAAGCTGGGCTATCGCGTGGTGGCTGCCACCGGGCGACCTGAACACGCCGAGTATCTGCACAGCCTGGGCGCCGCCGAGATCATCGATCGCGCGCAGCTTTCCGAACCGCGCGACCGACCGGTGAGCGCCGAACGCTGGGCCGGCGTGGTCGATGTGGCCGGCGGCCCTACCCTGGTCAACGCCATCGCCGAGACCAAGTACCGCGGTGCAGTGGCCGCGTGCGGGCTGGCGCAGAGTGATGAGCTGCATGGCTCGGTGCTGCCCTTCATTCTCCGCAACGTGACGCTTGCCGGTGTGGATTCGGTGAATGCGCCGCAGGCCGTCCGACAGCGCGCGTGGGACCGACTTGCCACCGACCTGGATCCGCAGAAGCTCGAAAGTACCGTGCAGTTGATCGGGCTTGCCGAGGTGCTGGACGTCTACGACCAGATCATTCCGGGCAAGGTGCGCGGGCGGATTGTGGTGGATGTGAATGCGTGAGCAGATCGTCTGGATCAACTGCATCTGATGCAGTTTCCATGCTGCAGCGAATGGTGAACACGCAGTGAAACAACGCGGGCGGCGATGGCCTCAAGCCAACGCCACTCGCATACGCTCGGGTTCCCATCGCTGCCTGGACACCCGACATGCCAATGACCGCGTTCGCACTTGCCGCTGCGCTTTCGGGCCTGCCCGACATCACCTGGGAGCGCGAGCGCGCCGAGGACGCGCATCAGCTCATGCTCTGCCAGATCCATCGCGATGAATTGCAGCAGGCCGAGGGAAAGGACGATGCCTACCAGCGCGCAAAAGCGGTCTGCGACCTGCTGGCGCGGGACTACAGGAACAGGTGGGATTTCGACGCACAGGATGCGCTGGCGGCTTCGGCGGTGGATCTGGATGAGCTGATCCGGCGTGGGGACGCGTTGGAGGTCCCCCCTGCAAAGCGGGACCGTGCCTACGAGTGATTCAGCAACTGCTGATTCAGCAACTGCCGCTGGTGCTGCTGGTTTCCGAACGCCTAAGGGATCCGGCCCGGCGCCCGTGCCAAACGCAGGATCCCATCCGGCGGAATGACGGTGCCATCGTCCATCACGATCAGCATGTCGGAAACTCCGCCCTCGTGCCCTTGCTTCGCGGTGGTCACCAGGATCCTCAATGGATCCGTCCGGATATCGTAGCCACCACCGACGTGCTTCAAGGTTCCCACCCGGTCCCAGTCGATTTCCATGGCCAGCTCCTGAATCCAGACGCGTCATGATGCCACGCGCCTGGCTGTTGGATGCGCTGCGATAGACGGCATTCGGACGCGCCCTGGCTGCGCGTGACAGGCCACATGCAACGTCAAGGCCCTTTATCATGCGGGCTTAGGGGCTCTACATGCCCAGTTGACGCTTGCAAGGCAGTACCTGGATGTCTATGGAATGGCGCCCCTCGATCTGGGGCCAACGTGTGACTCGTTCGCCACACTGGTGGCTGCGGCTGGATGGCGAAAGCATCGAGCTGAACGTCGCAGGCCAGCAATACCGGCAACGCGTGGATGACGATCACAGCGTGCAGGTCATTCCCGGGCTTTTCTGGTCGCGGGTCGAGCTGCAGGCAGGAAGTGCCGGGCAGCTGTCGGTGGACGGGCTTTCCAACGCACAGGCGTCCCGGCTTGCGGCAGCGCTGCAGCAGGTCCGCTTTGCGCGCACCACACGGGGGCGCAAGGCCCTGTTTGACACGATCCTGGAGCAGATCCAGGCGTGGTTGAGCGCTGCGGATGCGCTCATCGACCGCGGCAGTGCCGGCCGCCGCTGGATCACCCACGAGCAGCAGCAGACGCTGCTGGCGGAGCGCTCCTCCCTGCCCCTGCAGCCGCCGGAGTTGGAGCAACTGTTCCTTGATGAGAACGTGCATGGCGACCTGCACGCGCACAACCACCGCGCAGCGCTGGACGCCCTGCACGACTGGCAGCTGGATTGGCCGGCCGTCTGGGCCGAGGCCAACGCGACCATGGCAACGCGTGAGCGGGTGCTGGCCAAGGACTTCCTCGACCGGGTCGAGAGCAAGCCCCTGACCGAGGAACAGGCCCGCGCCGTCATCTGCTTCGACAACCGGGTGCAGGTCGTGGCCGCGGCCGGCTCTGGCAAGACCTCTACGATGGTCGCCAAGGCCGCCTATGCCATCGATCGCGGCTTCGTGGAGCCCGAACGGATCGTGATGCTCGCCTTCAACAAGGACGCCGCCAAGGAGCTGGAAGAGCGCGCGCAGCGATGCTTCGACCGGCTCGGCATGGGCGATACCGTGGTTGAGGCCCGGACTTTCCACGCCCTGGGCCTGTCCATCATCGCCAAAGCGACAGGGCGCAAGCCCGATATCCCGGAATGGGCGGTCGACGCGACGCTGGGCTTCAACAAGCTGGCCGAACTGGTGGACGACCTGAAGGACCGCTCGACCCACTTCCGCACCCAGTGGGACATGTTCCGCCTGGTGTTCGGGCGCGATCTTCCGCCGTTCGGTGCCGACATGATGGCCGATGGCTACGATCGCGATGGCACGCCCTACATGCGTACCCTGCAGGGCGAACGGGTGAAGAGCCTGGAAGAGTGCGTCATCGCCGACTGGCTGTTCTACAACGGCGTGGCATACGACTACGAACGGCGCTACGAGTTCGATACCGCGACTGACACCCATCGCCAGTATCGCCCGGACTTCTACTACCCGGACGCCCAGCTGTATCACGAGCACTTTGCGCTGGATGCCGATGGCCAGCCGCCGAAGCACTTCGTCAACTACAGCGAAGGAATGCATTGGAAGCGCCAGCAGCATGTGGCGCGCGGCACCGCCCTGATCGAGACGACATCGTTTGACCTGCGCAGTGGACATGCCCTGCAGGATCTTGCGGAGCGGCTTGGCGCGTCTGGTGTCGAACTCGACCCGAACCCGGACCGCGAGCTGCCCGATCAGGGCGCCAAGCCGATGCCGGACGCGGACCTGATCGGCTTGATGCGCACGTTCATTGCGCACGCCAAGAGCAACTGCCTGACGCTGGACGATATGGCCGCGCGCTTGCGGCAGATGCCCGAGGATCAGTTCAAGGAACGACATCGTCGCTTCCTGGAGATCGCAGGGCCGGTTTTCCAGGCCTGGGACAACGCACTGGCTGACGAGCGCAGCATCGACTTCGAGGACATGCTCAACATGGCGGCCGGGCTGCTGGAACAGGGCCACTATGAATCACCCTACGAACTGGTGATGGCCGACGAATTCCAGGACGCATCGCGCGCCCGTGCGCGCCTCTGCCGTGCCCTGGTCAGCCAACCGGGCCGCCATCTGTTTGCGGTGGGCGATGACTGGCAATCAATCAATCGCTTCGCCGGTGCCGACGTTTCGGTGATGACCGGATTCCGCGAATGGATGGGACATGGCCAGGTGCTGAAACTGGAGCAAACGTTCCGCTGCCCGCAAGCACTGTGTGATGTTTCCAGCCGCTTCATCAGCCGCAATCCCGCGCAGATCGTCAAGGAAGTTCACTCGGCCGCGCCGGCAGTGGGCCCGGTGCTGCAGGCGTTCCAGATGAACCGGCGTGAGGAGGTGCAGGATGGCGTTCGCCAATACCTTGCGAAGCTGCACCAACAACTGTTGTCAGGTGCGGTGCCGCAGGGCCGCACCGGGCGCGTGACTGTATTCATTCTGGGGCGGTATCGCGCGGATCGCGGTGCAGTGCCTTCAGATTGGAAGACGGCCTTCGGCAGCACGATGGACGTCGAGTTCCTGACCACACATCGATCGAAGGGGCGCGAGGCGGACTACGTGATCCTGCCGGGCACGGTGAATCGAGGCTTCCCGAGCCTGCGTTCGGATGACCCGGTGCTTTCGCTGGCGATGCCGGATGGCGATACCTATCCACTGAGTGAAGAACGGCGCCTGTTCTATGTCGCGCTGACGCGTGCGCGACGGTCGGTTGCGATGTTCACCCTGCAGGGCAAGCACTCGCCATTCCTGGATGAGCTGGTGAAGGACGGCGCTGTGGAAGTGACCGCGATTTCAGGCGCGGCCATCCACGAAGAACGCTGCCCGGTGTGCAAGGTGGGCGTGTTCGTGGACCGGAATGGGCCACATGGGGCTTTCCGGTCGTGCTCGAGTTACCCGTTGTGCCATAACAAGCCGAAGGGTGGGCGTCGGGGCTGAACACATGAACTCACGTGCAAGCCAGCAGCTCAGGTGTTCAGGACGCCTCAGCCTTTCAGAAACACAAAACGCCCCTTCCGGGGCGTTTTGCGTTATGGCGGAGAGAGTGGGACTAAACGTCCCCACTCCTAAACCATTGATCTGCCTACAGAACCCAAACCGGACTGTGTCCTGGTGAGTGTCCTTTGAGCTTAAAGACTACGACCGTCCAGCACAAGGCAAATGAACCTTGGCCCGCCCTAGCCTCTACTCTCCTTTACACCTCAGACAGCAGAACAGCAGCGCCCGTCGCCGATAGAAGTGTGTGGAGGCGCTTTGATTGGGAGTTTGGAACGGCGATGGCAAGAAGTCTGCGCGCTCTCGATGCCCCCACGTAGAGCTTTCTCACACTCTCTGAGTTGCTTGGGTCTCCACCTCCGGTCAGACGATCCACGATCCCCTTCGCAGTCTTTGTTGCCAGGACGACACAAACGGCATCGAATTCCATACCCTTGACCGCGTGGATGGTGTGTGCCGGATGCTTAGAGGCTTCACCTACCGAAAATACAGTAGAGAGCTCCTTCCTGTTCTGGAGCTTTTGAGAGATTGACAAAGAACCGGCTGGCAGAAGAGGCTTTAGCACTTCACGCGCCTCGGAGAGCCACTCCTCCACAGTGACGTGGCGATCCCCCCGGAATTCCAGCGCATCAAGGAGCGCGATGGCACCTGGGCGCCACGGATCGACCTCTGCGCCCAGTTCAAGCAGATGCTGGTGGAAGGTTACGCCCTCTAGCGCGCCGGCCAGCTCTAAAGTGATGCGATAGAACCCTTCCAGCGCATCACGCTTGACGCGCATATCCACGGCTCGATGGTAGGTTTCCACACAGACCGCCAGACGATACGACAGCGCCCCGCCTGGCCCGTCCGTTGGCTGTCCACACGCACCCCTTGCCGAACTAAGCGTCGAACCGACGACTGGGCATTCGCCCTGCTCAAGGGATAAAGAGGCGGTGAGGGCCTCAAACTTTCTACCAACAGATGGCGGCGCCGAGTGCCCTTTGAAGGTCAAGAGGTGGACGGGAGTGGGCTCGTCCCTGTGCTCCCCTAGCGCTACGTCCAACTCGCCCCTT